>OMJT01000079.1 GCA_900299415.1 Opitutales bacterium | reverse complement strand
CTGATGCATATCGGCCAAAACAAGAACGAAGGTGGTCGGCTGCGCGATTTTTCCGCCCGAACCCTGTCAGCCAGCCTGGTTGAGGCCGGCATCGAACTCCAGCGCCTGAAGACCGGGACGCCACCCAGACTGCTTGGACGGAGCATCAATTTCGGACTGATGAAGGAGCAGAAGGGTGACTCCATCCCGACATTCTTTGCCTTCCACGACACCCGCCAGGATGGCGACTTGTTCCACGTGGAACGGACGGGGGAAAGAAGGCTAGGGTGGGCCCCGGGAAGCGACTCCATCTCCTGTTGGATGACCTATACCACCGAGCGAACGGCCGAGATCGTACGCTCTAATCTGTCCAAATCGGCGATGTATAGCGGTGAGATTGAAGGGGTAGGACCCCGGTATTGTCCGAGCATCGAGGACAAGTTCGTCCGTTTCGCCGACAAGCCACGACATTTACTCTTTCTCGAGCCCGAGGGGAGGACTACCAACGAGTACTATGTCAACGGGCTGTCCACCAGTCTGCCTTTCGATGTTCAGATCGAGATGGTCCAAAGCGTACCTGGGCTGGAGCAAGCGGTGATCCTTCGGCCGGCCTATGCGGTCGAGTACGACTTTGCGCCGCCGACCCAATTGCTTCCGAGCCTCGAGTCCAAAAAGGTCGAGGGCTTGTTCTTTGCCGGACAGATCAACGGCACCTCGGGTTATGAGGAGGCGGCTTCACAGGGTCTCGTGGCCGGCGTTAATGCCGTCAACAAGGTGAGGGGAGTGACCCCGCTTATCATCCAACGACACGAGGCCTACATCGGCGTCTTGATCGATGACCTGGTGACCAAGGGCACCGCCGAGCCCTATCGCATGTTCACAAGTCGCGCCGAGCACCGGTTGCTGTTGAACCATGGCAGCGCCGAGTTGCGCCTCCTTCATCATGCTAAACATCATAAGATAATTGATAGCAATAGAATAGAACGCGTTGAGGCCAAGGCATCCTTAGTTGGAGATTGGGTGGATAAGCTCGCCCGGGAAAAGGCCCCGATGGGTGGCCTGTGGGCGGATTGGATTCGCCGCCAGGCCACCGTGGAGCGCGGGGAGGGGAGTGAGCGGCCGCTGGATCGCCTGCCGGCCCCGGAAGAACTGAGCCGCCAGCCCGCCTCGATCCGCGATGAGGTGCTTTATCGCGTGGCCTACGCCGGTTACCTTGAGCGCGAGCATCGCCAGATCGAAAAACTCCGGCATCTGGAACAGATGAGGATTCCCGCCGGGTTTGATTTTCTCGGGGTCCGCGGACTCCGGAAAGAAGGCGCCTCGAAACTGGCCGCCCTCCAGCCCTTCAGCCTGGCCCAAGCGAGCCGGATCAGCGGGGTGACGCCGGCCGACATCAGTGTCCTGATGGTGGCCCTGCGCCAACACGACCATCGCTGAGCCAGCGCGGCGTTCGGGTCACAATCCCGCCTCGATTGCTGTAACATTTGTGAAACGACCCGGATATTCGCTGGGAGAATGCGCGACCACTGGCTAGTTTTGGGCCGATGACGACCAAAGAGACCATCGCAGCGAAAATCCTCGTCGTGGATGACGAGCCGGATGTCACCGCGCTCTTGGCCTACCACCTGAAGGCGGCAGGCCACTCGGTGCAGGCGCTCAATGACCCCAAGCGCGCGCTGGGCCTCGCCAAGGAATTTCGGCCGGATTTGGTAATTCTCGATGTCATGATGCCCGACTTGAGCGGACTCGAAATCTGCCGAGCCCTCCGGGCCGATCCCAACTTCAAGGACGTACCCGTAGTTTTCCTCACCGCACGGACCGAGGAAAACGACCGAATCTCCGGATTGGAAGGTGGGGCCGACGACTATGTCTGCAAGCCCTTCAGCACCAAGGAACTCATGCTCCGTGTGCAGTCCATTCTCCGCCGCCGCAAGACTCACGCCGACGGTACACCTGGCAAACTCCTCGAGGCGGGTCGGATCCTGCTCGATCCAGTGCGGCACGAGGTGCAACTGGGCGGTCGCCCCCTCAACCTCACCGCCACCGAGTTCAAGCTCCTGAAAATCCTCATGGAGCGGCGTGGCCGGGGGCAGACCCGCGAGAAGCTGCTCGTCGACGTCTGGAACTACGAGGCCGAGATCGAGACGCGCACCGTCGACACCCATATGCGCCGCCTGCGCGAGAAACTGGGCGACGAGGCGGTCTGGGTGGAAACCATCCGCGGAGTGGGCTACCGGATGTCAGACCGGCGCAATTGAGGCAGCGCGCCCATGTCGAACTTCCTCCTCGTACTCCTCGTTGTGGTGGTCGCGTTCCTGATCGCGACGCGCCGCCGGCTCCGGCTTCACCGCGAGGCGCTGCGCCGCCTCGGCCAGTCGCTCGCCCGCCGCCAGGCCTTCCTCGGCGAGGAGGAGCCCGGCGTGCTCGGCCTCGAGTTCCAACAGCTCTGCGGCACGGCCAACGACCTTATTATCGGATACAACAGGCTGAGCCAGTTAAGCAATAGCCAGCTGGCCCAGATCGACACCACGCTGGGCAGCCTGAAGGAGGCCGTGATGGTGCTCGACGAGCAGAACCGCATCGTGCTCGCGAACGGCGCCCTGCGCGCGATCTTCCCGCGCAGTCGCGGCGTCCCACAGCAACGCCTCGAGCTGGTGATGGAGTCGCGCCAGTTCCTCGACTACGTGACGGCGGTGCGGACGGGGGACGCACCGTCGCAGCAGGAGGTGGAATTCACCGAGGACGGCTCCTCCCTCTGGGTCGAGGCCACCGGCGCACTCATCCCCGCGATCGACCAAGGTGCCGGCACTTGGGCGCTGTTTGTGCTCCACGACGTGACCCGGCAGAAAAAGCTCGAGGGCCTGCGCCGCGAGTTCGTCGCCAATGTTTCCCATGAGCTGCGCACGCCACTGAGCGTGATCAAGGGCTACGTCGAGACCCTCGTCGACGGCCACCGCGCGATGCCAGTGGAAGACAGCGAGAAGTTCCTCCTCACCATCCAACGCCACACCGAGCGCCTGAACTCCATCCTCGAGGACCTCCTCACGCTTTCGCGCCTCGAGTCGTCCAACCCGGGTCTCAAGCTCGAGAGAATCCACCTCGGCACCTTGATCTCCAGCGTCGTAGAGGATGTCCGCCGCCGGCCCGCGGCCGGCGGACACGAGCTGGCGCTGAAGCTCGACGCCGGGGTGGGGGAGATGTCCCTCGATTCCCTCAAGATAACCCAGGTTCTCGAAAACCTGATCGACAACGCGCTGAAGTACACGTCCCACGGCAGTGTGGTCGAGATCCAGGCCAAGTTGGTCGACACCGGAATTGAGGTCTGCGTGCGCGACAACGGTCCCGGGATTCCCGCCGAGGATCTCACGCGCATCTTCGAGCGCTTTTACCGCGTGGACAAGGGGCGCTCGCGCGAAAAGGGCGGCACCGGCCTGGGCCTTAGCATCGTGAAGCACATCGTGCAGCTGCATGGCGGCCGGGTCTGGGCGGAAAGCGAGCCCGGCAAGGGCGCGGCATTCTTTCTCCGGCTGCCGCAGCGCACCGCGTGAGCCCTGTCGCGGGGCTTGCACCGCGACCGGGCCGATCCTAGCCGTGCCGCGTGGACAATCCCGCCCGCGTTGCCGAATTCCGAGCCCGCCTCAAAGACCGCCGCGACCAACTGCAGGCGGAGGTGGCTGGCATCCTGCCGCCCGGCAGCCGCTTTGTCCTGGAAATCGGCTCGGGCCACGGCCACTTCCTGACCGCTTTTACCCAAGCCAACCCGGATCGCCAGTGCGTCGGGATCGACCTCCAGCTTGAGCGGGTGGCCCGGGCCAACCGCAAACGCGACCGGGCCAAGCTGCCCAACCTCCACTTCCTGCGGGGCGACGTCGCCATGCTGCTGGAGGTGCTACCCCCCGGTGTGCTCGCCGACCTGATCTTTGTGCTGTTTCCCGATCCGTGGCCCAAAGCGCGGCACCACAAGAACCGGACCATGCAGAACCCCTTCCTTGAGACCCTGGCAGCCAAGACTTTACCCGGATCCCAGCTCTGTTTTCGGACGGATTTTGAACCCTATTTCCGCGATGTGCAGGCCGCCCTCAGGGATCACCGGGACTGGGTTTTGACTGACAAACCCTGGCCGTTTGAGCTTCCGACCGTTTTCCAGGAGCGGGCCGAATCCTACCACTCCCTGATCGCCTGTCGGCGATAAGCGGGAAAGTAGTGTTCGGGTGAAATCCGCGCTTTTTGTCTAATTCCCAAGCTTCGTTGGATAAGAGCGGGTTTCAGGGGTTGACGGGTCTTGGGGCGTTTGCCTACGTCAGTTCCCTTTCCAGCACATCACCGTGTTTCGCACCTCCACCAAACTAGGCATCAAGTCTGCTACCATCATGGCGTTTCTGGCCGCCCATGCGGCCTTTGCGTCTGAAGGTGAAGGTGTCGCCCCGAGCGCGGCCAAACTGGTCGATTTCGGGGGTGGCTGGGCCATTTCTAACAGCATGGTAACTGGCTGGGCCGTCTCGGCCCTGCTCGTCGCTCTGATTCTCTGGCTGGTTGGCAAACCCTCCGTGCTTCCGTCGAAGGGCCAAGCCGTGATCGAGGCGTTGATTGAGGCGCTGCGCGACCTATTCGAGCCGATCGTCGGCAAAAAGGCGTTCCCCGCCGCGTTCCCGATCCTCGTCACGCTTTTCATCTTCATTCTGTTTCATAACTGGATGGGCCTGATCCCCGGCGTCGGCACGATGGGGTGGGGGCATGAGGTCGATGGCGAGTTCCACATCAGCCGCGCGCTGATCCGGCCCTTCAACTCCGACTTCAACGGCACCATCGCACTCGCGCTGATCTCGTTCGGCGCCTGGCTGATAATCATCTTCAAGTACGCCGGCCTGAAGGTCATCCTTTGGGACCTCTTCGGCAACAAGGCCGACAAGAAGGAAACCCCCGGCTGGCTCTACCCGATCCTCGCGCTGGTGTTCTTCCTCGTCGGCCTGATCGAGGTCTTCTCGATCTCGATCCGCCCGTTCACGCTTTCCGTGCGTCTCTTCGGCAATGTCTTCGGCGGTGAGAATCTCCTGCACGGGACCAGCTTCTTCTTCGTCTTCTATTTCATGGAGCTGCTGGTCGGCCTGATCCAGGCCGTCGTCTTCACCCTGCTCAGCTCCGTGTACATCGGCCTGATTTGCAACCACGGCGATGACCACGACCATGGCCATGAGGGCAGCGCCCACGCCGAGGAGGCCCATCACTGAGTTTTTCGACTTTTCCGTCGGGACCGTGCCCAGCGTGCGGACGACGGCAACCGCAACCAACCAAGATAGCTCCACATCCCATGAACACCATCCTCGCCGCCGCTGAAGCGGTCGCTCCCGCCGCCGGCCTGACCGGCAACATCGCCAGCGCTTTCGGTCTGCTCGGCGCCGCTCTCGGCGTCGGTCTCATCGGCCAGAAGGCCGCCGAGGCCGTCGGTCGCAACCCCGGCGCTTCGGGCAAGGTCCTCGTCCAGGCCATCATCGGCATGGCGCTCGCCGAAGGTCTCGGCATCCTCGCGCTGTTCCTCGCGAAGTAATTTCCCCTGATTCCGGCAGCGCGGCTTCGGCCGCGCTGCCATCTTCCTTTTCCCCGCCATGACGCTGCCCCTCATTCTCGCCGCCGCCGCTAAGTCCGCCGGGTCCGGCGGACCGATTGAGAGCTTGGCGAACACGTTCGAGCACTTCGGCGTCGAGCCGAAGCTCATCCTCCTCCAGCTGCTCGGCTTCCTCATCCTCGCCGGCGTCCTCTACAAGTTCGGCATCAAGCCGGTCGTCGCCTCGATGGAGGAGCGCACGCAGAAAATCTCCGCCGGTCTGAAGCACGCCGAGGAGATGCAGGCCAAGCTCGCCGACGCCCAGCAGGAGAGCGCGGCCATCGTGAAGAAGGCCTCGCAGGAAGCGTCCCGCATCGTCGACGACGCCCGCAAGTCCTCCAAGGAGTACGTCGAGAAGCAGACCCAGGAGGCCGCGGCCAAGGCGAACGACATTCTCCAGAAGGCCCAGCAGGCGATCGAGCTTGAGCACAAGAAGATGCTCGCCGACGCCCGCGGTGAGATCGCCCGCCTCGTCGTCGCCACGACGCAGCGCGTCCTCGCCAAGGAGCTCACCGACGCCGACCGCGCCCGTTACAACGAGGCAGCCGCCCGCGAACTCACCGGCGTCTGAGTTTTCGATCTCAAATTTCAAATCTCAAATCCCCGATGGCCGCCCACGCGAAGAAAGCCCAGCAGTTCGCCCGCCAGCTCTTCAAGCTGAGCCTCGTGGACGGCGCGGTCTCGCCCGAGCGCGTGGCCGGCGTCCTCGCCTACGTCGAGAAGCAGAAGCCGGCCAACCCGGTGACGGTGCTGCGCGCTTATCGCCGCCTCATTGCCACGGAACTCGCCAAGGGCCAGGCCCTCGTCGAGCACGCCGGCGCCGTCAACGACGCCACGCTCGCCGGCATCGCGGCCGCCCTGACCCGCAAGTACCGCCGCCCGGTCACGGCCTCCGCCAAGGCCAACCCCGCGCTGCTCGCCGGCCTGCGCGTGAAGGTCGGCGATGACGTCTACGAGTCCTCCGTCGCCGGCCAGCTGGCCGCCCTTTCCACCGCCGTCTGATTCTCCCTTTCACCCGCACGTCCACTTTCACTCGCGTCGTCCATGAACACCGCCCTCGAACAAATCGAACAACAGATCGCCAAGCTCTCCAGCAAGGCGGTCAAGAAGAACACCGGCACGATCCGCACCGTCGCTGACGGCGTCGCCAAGATCGACGGCCTCTCGGAGGTCATGTACAACGAGATGGTCCAGTTCCCTGGCGGCGCGATCGGCATCGCGCTGAACCTGGAGGAGGACGAGGTCGGTTGCGTCGTGCTCGGCGAGGTCTCGAAGCTGAAGGAAGGCGACGAGGTCCAGACGACCGGTAAGCTCCTCTCCGTCCCCGTCGGCAAGGCCCTCCTCGGCCGCACGGTCGACGCGCTCGGCAATCCGGTCGACGGCAAAGGCCCGATCGCGGCCACCGAGACCTTCCCGGTCGAAAAGATCGCCCCCGGCATCATGGCCCGCAAGTCGGTCAACCAGCCGCTCTTCACCGGCATCATGGCCATCGACTCCATGATCCCGATCGGCCGCGGCCAGCGCGAGTTGATCATCGGCGACCGCGGCACCGGCAAGACCACCATCTGCATCGACACGATCATCAACCAGGCGAAGATCAACAAGGTCGGCCTCGCCAGCGGCGACCCGAAGTTCCGCCCGGTCTACTCGATCTACGTCGCGGTCGGGCAGAAGAACTCCAACATTGTCCGCACCATCGCCGCCCTCGAGGCCGCCGGCGCGCTTGAGTTCACCATCATCGTCGCCGCCCCGTCGGCCGACAACCCCGCCAACCAGTACCTCGCCCCGTTCTCCGGCGCCGCCATGGGCGAGTGGTTCATGGAAAACGGCATGGATGCCCTGATCGTCTATGACGATCTCTCCAAGCACGCCGTCGCCTACCGCCAGATCTCCCTCATTCTGAAGCGCCCCTCCGGCCGCGAGGCGTATCCGGGCGACGTGTTTTACCTCCACTCCCGCCTCCTCGAGCGCGCCGCGCGCCTCGACGGCAAGGGCTCGCTCACCGCGCTGCCCATCATCGAGACGCAGGCCGGCGACGTGTCCGCCTACATCCCGACGAACGTCATCTCGATCACCGACGGCCAGATCTTCCTCGAGACCGACCTCTTCAACCAGGGCATCCGCCCCGCAGTGTCCGTCGGTCTCTCCGTGTCGCGCGTCGGTTCCTCCGCCCAGATCAAGGCCACCAAGCAGGTTGGCGGCAAACTCAAGGGCGAGCTCGCCCAGTTCCGCGAGCTCGCGGCGTTCGCCCAGTTCGGCTCGGACCTCGATGCCAAGACCAAGGCCCAGCTCGAGCGCGGCGCCCGCATCGTCGAGCTCTTCAAGCAGCCGCAGTTCAACCCGCTCCCGATCGAGCTGCAGGTCGCCGTGCTCTTCGGCATGCAGAAGAACTTCTTTGACCCGATCGACACCAAGAAGGTCGTGGCTGCCGCTTCCGCGCTGAAGGAATTCTTCACCACCCGGAAGGACGCCCTCCTCACCGAGATCCGTACGAAGGCGGCGCTCGACAAGGACCTCGAGGCCAAGCTCCAGGCCGCCTGCGACGAGTGGAAGGCCGGCTACACCGCCTGATCTTCCCACCTCCTTCCTTCCGTCTCCTGCCTCCCGCCTCCTAAATGGCCTCTACCCGCGACATCCGCCGGCGCATCAAGTCGGTCAAGAACACCCGCCAGATCACCAAGGCGATGGAGCTGGTCGCGGCCTCGAAAATGAAGAAGGCCCAGCAGGCCGCCCTCTCCGGTCGCGCCTATGCCGAGCTCATGGCCGAGATGCTCGCCGCGCTGGCCGACCGCGTGGAGGAATCGCACCACCCGTTCCTCGCCCGCCGTGAGATCAAGGTCCGCGGCATCATCCTCTTCACCTCCGACAAGGGCCTGTGCGGCCCGCTCAACGCCAACCTCTTCAAGATCGTTACCGAGATCAAGACGCCGGCCAAGTACGTCGTCGTCGGCCGCAAGGGCGCGCAGTTCATCGCTCGCACCAAGCGCGACCTGCTCGCGGACTTCCCGGCCTCGGACAAGACCGCGTTCGCCGAGATCAAGTCGGTGACCGAGTTCATGGTGAAGCAGTACCTCGAGGGCGTGGTGGACACGGTCGAGGTCATCTGGCCGCGCTTCCGCAACACCCTTGTCCAGGTCCCGACCTGCATGCCGCTCCTGCCGCTCTCGAGCGTGAAGGACGTGATCGCCGACCTGCACGCCGATGCCGGCGTCGTCGAGGTCCCGGCCGCCCGCCAGGTGGAGAACCAGATGCTCTTCGAGCCCGACCCCGCCGCAGTGCTCGAGGCCCTGCTCCCGCTCTACGTCAACCGCGAGGTCTTCCAGCACGCGCTCGATGCCAAGGCCTCCGAGCACAGCGCCCGGATGGTCGCGATGAAGACCGCGAAGGACAACGCCACCAAGCTCCTCGGCGACCTCACCCTCGAATACAACAAGGCCCGCCAGGCCGGCATCACGCAGGAAATCCTCGAGATCGCCGCCGCCCAGTACGCCGCCTGATCCCCTTTCCCCGCTTCCCATTCCTTACGCCCATGAGCAACTCCGGTAAAATCGTCCAAGTCATCGGCCCCGTCGTTGACGTCCAGTTCGCCGAAAACGCGATCCCGCCCATCTACCAGGCCCTCACGGTCGAGTTCGCCGTCGGCGGCAAGAAGGAGACGCTCACCCTCGAGATCCAGCAGCATCTCGGTGGCGGCATCGCCCGCGCGATCGCCATGTCCTCCTCCGAGGGCCTCGTCCGCGGCATGTCGGTGGCTGACACCGGCGCCCCCATCTCGGTCCCGGTAGGCAACGGCGTCCTCGGCCGCATCTTCGACGTCACCGGCACGCCCGTGGACGGCAAGGGCCCCGCCAAGTTCGAGAAGAAGTACCCCATCCACCGCGCCGCCCCCACGCTCACCGAGCAGAACACCAAGGCCGAGATCCTCGAGACCGGCATCAAGGTCATCGACCTGATCTGCCCCTTCATCAAGGGCGGCAAGGCCGGGGCGTTCGGCGGCGCCGGCGTCGGCAAGACCGTCGTCATCCTGGAACTCATCAACAACATCGCCAAGGCCCACGGCGGCATGTCCGTGTTCGCCGGCGTCGGTGAGCGCTCCCGCGAGGGCAACGACCTTTACCACGAGATGTCCGAGGCCGGCGTCATCGATCAGAAGGACCTTTCCAAGTCCAAGGTCGCGCTCGTGTTCGGCCAGATGAACGAGCCCCCAGGCGCCCGTATGCGCGTGGCCCTCTCGGCCCTCGCGATGACCGAGTACTTCCGCGACGAGAAGAACCAGGACGTGCTACTCTTCATCGACAACATCTTCCGCTTCTCGCAGGCCGGCTCCGAGGTGTCCGCGCTCCTCGGCCGCTCGCCCTCGGCCGTCGGTTACCAGCCGACCCTCGCCAACGAGATGGGCCAGCTCCAGGAGCGCATCACCTCGACGAAGAAGGGCTCCATCACCTCCGTGCAGGCCGTGTACGTGCCCGCGGACGACCTGACCGACCCGGCCCCGGCGAACACCTTCGCCCACCTCGACTCCACCATCGTGCTCGAGCGTTCCATCGCCGAGCTCGGCATCTACCCGGCCGTCGACCCGCTCGCTTCCGTCTCGAAGGCACTCCAGGCCGACATCGTCGGCGACGACCACTACAAGGTCGCCCGCGAGGTGCAGCGCGTGCTCCAGCGCTACAAGGACCTGCAGGACATCATCGCCATCCTCGGCCTCGACGAGCTTTCGCCCGAGGACAAGCAGACCGTCTACCGCGCCCGCAAGATCCAGCGCTTCCTTTCGCAGCCGTTCGCGGTCGCCGAGGTCTTCACCGGCACCCCCGGCAAGTACGTCCCCGTCAAGGAGACCGTCCGCGGCTTTAAGATGATCCTCGACGGCCAGCTCGACGACGTCGCCGAGGGCGACTTCTACATGCGCGGCGGCATCGACGAGGTCCTCGCCGCGGCGAAGAAGGCCTAAAAATGCCCCTAACGCTCGAAATCGTCACCCCGGAGGCCCGGGTCTATTCCGCCACCGTCGAGTCGGTCGTCATCCCGACGACGACCGGCGAGGTCGGGATTCTCCCCGGCCACATCCCGCTGCTCACCCAGGTCGAGCACGGCGAACTCCGGGTGACCAAGGACGGCGCCACCCAGTGGCTCGCCGTCAGTGGCGGATTCGCGCAGGTCGAGGGCGACCGTGTCCACGTCCTTGCCGAGCACGCCATTACCGAGGAAAAGATGGATGAGAACGCCATCGAGGCCGCGATGAAGCGCGCCGAGGACCGCCTCAAGGAGGCCGCCCACCTCGATCCAAACGAGTTTGAGCACCTGCAGGAGCTGGTGCGCTTCTCCGGCATCCAGCTCGCGATCAAGCGGCGGCGCCGCTAAGTCCCGTCAGACCTTTTCCCACAGACGGTCGCGCATCGGGTCGCGGCCCTCGTCGTGATCGATCAGGTCGAAGAAGGTCTCGATCGGCATCGTGGCCATGCCCGAGTCGATCTTGCGCTGGCGGATGATGGGCGTGCGGTCGTCGCGCAGACCGAGCTTCATCAGGAAATGATTCCAGGCGAGGCAGTCGTCATCGGTGCGCCGAAGGCCGCCACGGGCCTCCGCCCAGGCGAGGATCTCCTCGTCGGTGCCGCCCTGCAGGGTGCGGGCCCGCATCTCCTCGTAGGGTACGCCAAGAAAACGGCAGCACCGCGCATCGAACACCGCCGGCCTCGGCTCGCCAAGGTTTGCGTGATAATCGGCGGGAAGTTTGCCGGCGGCATGCAGCCGGATCTTGTCGAGCATACGGCCAAAAAAGATGAGTCGGCCAACTTTGGCGTATGGGCTGCGGAGTCCGGGGACGTGGGGCATGGGGCCGAAAGTCAGAGGACAGATGCCGGCGGACGGAAGCCAGATCAGTGACGTCGGACCCGGAACCAGTAGACCAGGGTGCAGGTAAGCCCGAAGATCACCGTGGGAATGTTGATCACCAGCGGGTGGATCGGTATGTGGTACTTCGCCACGGCCCACGTCACCAGCCACCACTTGAACGCGATCAGGATCCATCCAACGCCAAGGATGACCTCGACCGTGCGCGACCGTGGCATCGGCTCGTCCTTGACCTCAACGCTCCGCACGAACGCCTGTTCATAGGCGTTGGGGTCGACGCGCCCGTCGGAACTGAGGGGAGCAAGGCTGTTCAGCATGGGTGCACCGGAAAGATGGACCGGGCAGGCGGAAAAGCAAAGCGCGTCGTAGCATTAGCGCCCGGTCATCTCGCCGAGCGTGGCGAGATAGGGGGCGGTTTCGCGGAAGAGCCCCTCGATCTGGCCTGTTGAGCAACGCCACTGCCAATTGCCCGCCGGCTTGCCCGGGGCGTTGAAACGCGCGTCGGAGCCGAGATTAAGGATGTCCTGGAAGGGGATCACGGCGAGCCGGCTCACGGCACCGTAGCTCGCGCGGATAAAGTCCCAGCCGATCTCCTGGCCGCTGATCCGCAGGTAGCGGCGCACGTGGTCGCGGGTCTTCTCGTCGGTGCCCGCGTACCAGCCGAGGGTCGTGTCGTTGTCGTGAGTGCCCGGGTAGATGACACTGTTCGGGACGAGGTTGTGCGGCAGGTAGAGGTTCGTCGGCTCGTCGCCGAAGGCGAACTGGAGCACGGCCATGCCCGGCAGGCCGGTGGCCTCGCGCAGCTCCACGACAGAGGGCGAGAGCATGCCGAGGTCCTCGGCGATGATCCGGGCGTCGGGCAGTGCCGCCTGCACCGCGCGGAAGAAATCGAGCCCCGGCCCTGCGGTCCAGGCGCCGTTCCGGGCCGTCTCAGCCGGGTAGGGGATGCGCCAGAATTCGTCGAAGCCGCGGAAGTGGTCGATGCGCAGCACATCACACAGCGCGAACGTCGCCTGCAGCCGCCGGATCCACCACGCGTAGCCGTCCTGCGCATGCCGGTCCCAGCGGTAGAGCGGGTTGCCCCAGAGCTGGCCGTCCGCGGCAAAGTAGTCGGGCGGCACGCCGGCGACCGCGAGCGGCTTCCCCGTCTTGGGATCCAATTCGAAGAGCTCCGGATTGGCCCAGGTGTCGGCCGAGTCGGCCGCAACGAAGATCGGGATGTCACCGATGATGCCGATGCCCCGAGTGGCGGCGGCCTGACGCAGGCGCGCCCACTGTCCGAAGAAGACATACTGCGTGAAAACGTGGGCGTGGACCGCCACGCTCAACTCGGCCCGTAGCGACGTGCCAAGGGCGCCTTCGTACGAACGGAGTGTCTCCGGCCATTCCCACCATGGACGCCCGCCGTGGCGGTCCTTCAGTGCCCGAAAGAAAGCGTAGGCTTCGAGCCACCCAGCGTGCCGCTTTCGGAACGCCTCGAAGTCACCAAAGAGCGGGGGCGCCCCCGCCTCCTCGTAGCGCTCGCTCGCCCGCAGGAGCAGCGGCCACTTGTGCTGGTAGACCCCGCCAAAGTCCACCCGGTCGGCCGGCAGCGCGGACAACGCCCCGAGATCCGCCCAGTCGAGCAGGCCATGGGTCACCAGCTCGTGCAGGTCGATTAGGTAGGGATTCCCCGCAAACGACGAAAAGCACTGGTAAGGGGAGTCGCCATAGCCTGTGGGACCCAGCGGGCAGACCTGCCAGTACTTCATCCCGGCGACCTGCAGCAGGTCGAGGAAGCGTACCGCCTGGCCATTCAACGTGCCGATGCCATGGGGACCCAGCAGCGCTGTGGGATGCAGCAGCACGCCGGCGGCGCGGTCCTTGAGCCAGTTGAAGAGTGGGGTCATGAGGGCGGTATCGGCCATCGGCGGGGGAAAAGAAGGCCAAAGCAGGAAGGGTGCGAGGGGAATCCCTTGGGCGTGGAAAACGCGCCCTTTCCATGGCGTGTCCCGCTGCTAGGGTGGGGTGCCGCCCGCCCCAAAGTTTCCCATGCGCGTCCTCGTCCCAGCCCTCATGGTCGCCCTCGCTGCCTTCGCAGCCGGGGTTTTCTGGACCAAGACCTCCACGCCGGCCCCCCAGGCTATCACCGCCGGTCCCGTGGACGACCAGGCGATCGCGGCTCTGCGGAAGGAAACCCAGTTGCTCCGCGGAGAGATCGCCGTCCTCTCCAACGAGCTCACCTCCCTGCGCAACGCGCTGCAGGAACGACCCGCCGCACCGGGGTCCCCGACGGTCTTCCCGACCCAAGAAGAATCCTCGGATACCCTTGCGATGAAGCCGACCAAAGACGCTCTGGAACGCTACCGGGCGGCCACGGGCAACCAAAAGCCGGCGAATCCGGCGGATCTCGTGCCCTATTTTACCGACCCCCAGCAGGCCGCGGCGTACCTGAAAAAACGTGACTCGGCCGCCGCCAAACCTGAGCGCCAGCAACTCAAGGCGGAGATCAGGACTGAGCTAAAGCAGCGACTCAAAGGCGGTTCCGACGTCCCCGCCTTGCCCTGATCATCGCCGGGGCTCGAAATTTACCTTGCCAAGGCCTTGGGGCTCTGCGTCCTTCGCGCCCTCGTTAGTGAAAGCGTTAGATGACAGGATCTGGTGAGTCGTTGGCTGAGCGTTTGGCTCAAGTGATGATTTCGAAACCCACGGTGGGAACGGAACTGGCAGCAGACGGTGGATCTACGAAGACAACATCACATGAGTAACTCCAAACTGTACGTCGGCAACATGTCCTTCAAGACGACCGAAGACGAGCTCCGCCAGGCCTTTGGCCAGTTCGGCTCCGTCACCGACGTTTACGTCGCCATGGACAAGATGACCGGCCGCCCCCGCGGCTTCGCGTTCGTCACCATGGGCACCGCCGAAGAGGCGAAGGCCGCGGCTGAGAAGCTGAACGGCGTCGATCTCGGCGGCCGCACGCTGACCGTCAACGAGGCCCGTCCGAAGGAAGAGCGCCCCGCGGGTGGCTTCGGCGGCGGTGGCCGTGGTTTCGGCGGCGGTGGCGGCGGTGGTGGCCGTGGCGACCGCGGTGGGTTCGGTGGTGGCCGCGATCGCGGCGACCGTCGTTACTAATCCCTAGCCGATAAAAAGGTTTTCGAGGACGGAGCTCCTTCGGGGCTCCGTCCTTTTTCTTTTCTCCCCCTTTTCCGTCCATGTCCTTCAAGGCCCTCGGCCTCTCTGAACCGGTGCTCCGCGGCGTCGACGCCTGCGGTTACACCGATCCCACTCCCATCCAGCTGCGCGCCGTCCCGGCCGTGCTCACCCGCCGCGACCTGATCGCGTCCGCCCAGACCGGCACGGGCAAGACGGCCGCCTTCGCGCTGCCGATCCTGACCCTGCTGAGCCAGCAACCGCCACCGCCGCACCGGCCCAAGGCCTCCGGGCAGAATCACCCGTCTTCGGTGCACCGCAATCCGGCCACCCCGCGGGTGCTGATCCTCGAGCCCACGCGCGAACTCGCCGCCCAGGTCGAGACGGCCTTCCATGACTTTGCCCGCTTCACCAACTTGAGCACCCTCGCCGTCTTTGGCGGGGTCGGCTACGGGCACCAGCGCTCCGAACTTCGCCGCGGCGTCGACGTCGTCGCCGCCACCCCCGGTCGCCTGATGGACTACCTCAAGACGGGCGAGATCAGCCTCCGCGGTCTGCAGATCCTCGTGCTCGACGAGGTCGACCGCATGCTCGACATGGGCTTCCTGCCCGTGG
>OMJT01000078.1 GCA_900299415.1 Opitutales bacterium | reverse complement strand
GGTTCCCTCCACAACGTCGTCGCGAAGAAGGTGCTCAACTGCATGAACGGCGCGTTCTCGGACAAGTGGAACGACGTCGCCCTGCGCGACGGCAAGGCGGCCGGCACGCTCAAGTTCGAGTGGGGCCAGCCCGTCGACCCGGACGCGGTCCGCAAGGAGCTCGCCACCGGCGCGTACGACGCGATCACCCTCATCCACAACGAGACCTCGTGCGGCTGCATGAGCGACCTGCCCGCGCTGATGAAGGTCATCCGCGAGTTCCCGGACGTGATCTCGATCGTCGACACCGTCAGCTCGCTCAGCGCGATGCCGATCCCGAAGGACGAGCTCGGCATCGACGTCCTCGTCAGCGGCTCGCAGAAGGCCTTCGCCATGCCGCCGGGCCTGTCGTTCCTCTCGGTCTCGAAGCGCGCGCTCGACCGCGCCAGCAAGCTCACGGGCCGCGGGTACTACTTCGACTTCCACGAATTCCAGAAGAACCACGAGGCGGGCATGACCCCGAGCACGCCGGTGATCCCGCTCTTCTACGCGCTAAAGTCGAAGCTCGAGGACATCAAGGCCGAGGGCCTGCCGGCCCGCTACGCCCGCCACGCGCGGCTGAACAAAGCGGTGCGCGACTTCGCCTTCGGCAAGGGCTTCAAGCTCTTCCCCAAGGAGGGCCACGGCTCGGTCACGCTCAACTGCTTCGCCAACACGGTGGGCATCGACGTCGCCGCGCTGAACAAGATCCTCAAGTCGAAGCACCAGCTCGTGATCGACGGCGGCTACGGCAAGCTAAAGGGAAAGACCTTCCGCATCTCGAACATGGGCGACGAGACCGACGCGACCATCGCCGCGCTGCTCAAGTCCCTCGACGCCGCCCTGGCCGAGACGCCGAAGGCCGCCTGAGAGGCGGCGAAAAGGTAGGGTCGACTCGCCGAGTCGACCGCGATGTCCTGCCGAGCCCATAAACGGGAGCGGCCGTACGCGCCCTTTCCTCCCCTCTCCCGCGCCAGCCTTTTCCCGTTGCCGCATCCGCCGGCCGCGACCAAGGTCCGCTCGTGCCGTCCCGCCCCAACTTTCGTGCCGCCTGTCTCCTGCTCGGTGTCACGCTGGCTACTCTCCTCGCCGGCTGCGCCGCGCCGCAGCCACTGATCATTCCCTCGGCCTTCGTGCCGGGTGCCATCGTCGCGCGGGGCGTCACCGGCGAGGCCAGGACCTCCGTGCCTGGGGCCGCGACGGAAACCGCGATCCAGAACAACGGGATCCTGCGTCAGGTCTGCACCGTGCGCACAGGCGGCGATGGAGCGGTTACCCTGATCTTCGCCAACGCCGCCACCCTCGCGCTCCAGCCTTCGACCGAAATCGTTGTGGAGACCTTTACCCAGATACCGTCGGCCCAAACGATCATCCCGGACGGGGCCACCGAGGAGCCGACCTCGTCGGTCACAAAGATCACTTTGGTCCGCGGCCAGATCAGCGGCCGCGTGCCCAAGCTCCACACCGTGACGGGCTCGTCCTTCGTCATCCACACCGCGGCGGGGGACAAGGAGTTCAACGGCTCCGCCTTCAGCCTGCCCTGACCGTGAGCTTCCGGCGCCTGCTCCCACACCTCGCCCCGGGATTCCTCGCGTTGGCGCTTTGCACGGTTCCGCTCGCCGCCGCGCCCGAGCTCGCCGGCATTCTCGCCATGCCGGGCAACACCCGGTTCCGGCTGGTGGACCGCGAGACGGAAACCTCCAGCTGGCTCGCGCTGCAACAAACATTCGGCGGCTACACGCTCTCCAGCTATGACCCCAAGGCGGATGTGCTCGTCCTGACCAAGGACGGCACCCGACTCGAACTGCGCCTCGGCCCCATTCGCGTAGCCGCGTCCGAGGCAAAGCCACCGATCGCCGTGAAGGGCACGGTGCAGCTCGGGGCCAACAAATTCACGATCGAGCGCGCCACGCTTGTTTCCGGGGAGGAAAACTTCCTGCCGCTCGGCAACGGCTTCACGCTGCGTCTGACCCCTCGAGTCACGTCCGACGGCTCGTTCATGCTGGCGACCAACATCGATCTCACCCTGGCCGGCGGCAGCAAAATCATCCTGCGGGATGCGACAGTCGTCACCATGCTGGGCCACGAATTCACGATCGCCATCGGTGCCGCCACCCCCGACGAGGACGACATCACGATCCGGCTCACCCCGACGGTTGAATGAGCGGGTCCAAGCTTGAAGCGTCGGGTCAGGATTCGGGACACATCCAATCCGACCGTCCCGAATCCTGATCTCAGGTCCGGGCCGGCCCCGACGGACTGTGAAAGCAAAAGCGGCCGGGCCCGCGCACGGACCCGGCCGCGTACCTCGATCCCAATCTTAGCCGCGGACCGCAGCGACGACCGGCAGGTTCGGACGGGGCCGCGGGGGCGAGGAGGTCGAAGCTGGTGCCGGCGGCACGGATTTCGGCATTCGAGGTGGTCGCGGCGCAGGCCGTGGCGGGCAGGACAGCGGACAAGGCGGAAACGAGGGCGGTCAGGAGGAGGTGGTGGGTGATGGTTTTCATGGTTGGATTGCGGTTCCTCCCTTCCTTACCGGTCACCCGCCAAAGTCTGCGCGCCGGCGACGTTTTTTTCTCCGGGGCGGTCCAACCACCGAAAACTATTTCTTGCGCTTCGGTCATCCGGGGTTAACGGCTCCCCGCGCTTCATGAAGTCACTCGTCATCGCCGAAAAGCCGTCCGTTGCCGCGGATTTGGCGCGCGCGCTCGGCAAGGTCCCGAAGAAGGGCGACCATTACGAGAACGACGAATACGTCATTTCCTACGCCCTCGGCCACGTCGTGGAGCTCGAGATGCCGGAGGACATCGACAAGAAGAAGTACGGGTTCTGGCGCCTTGAGACCCTGCCCATCATCCCGGCCAAGTTCGGCCTGAAGCCGATCGAGGACTCCAAGGAGCGCTTCAACGCCCTGAAGAAGCTCCTCGCCCGGAAGGACGTCGACCAGGTCATCAACGCCTGCGACGCCGGCCGCGAGGGCGAGCTGATCTTCACCTACCTTTACCAGCTCACGAAGTCCAAGTTGCCCACCAAGCGCGCCTGGATGCAGACCATGACCACCGGCGGCATCCAGGAGGCATTCAAGACCCTCCGGGAGGGCGCCCAGATGCGCGGCCTCGCCGACGCCGCCCGCTGCCGCAGCGAGAGCGACTGGCTCATCGGCATCAACGGCACCCGCGCCCTCACCAAGCGCATGTTCGGCTCCCGGGCGGGCAACGTCGCCTCCGTCGGCCGCGTCCAGACCCCAACCCTCGCGATCGTCTACGCCCGCGAGCTGGAGATCCGGAACTTCAAGCCGCGCAACTTCTGGCGCGTCACCGCCACCTTCCAGGTCGCCAACGGCGACTACGAGGGCACCTACCAGCGCCCGAACTTCAAGAAGAACCCGGACGACGACCACGACCGCATCGACCGCCTCTGGGAAGAGGCCAAGGCCCATGCTATCCTCGCCGCCTGCCAGGGGAAGCCCATGGCGGCCGTCACGGAGGAAAAGAAGGCCAGCTCCTCCATTGCCCCGCGCCTCTACGATCTCACCACCCTCCAGCGCGAGGCCAACAACCGCTTCGGCCTGCCCGCCCGCCGCACGCTCCAGATCGCCCAGGCACTCTACGAGCGGCACAAGATGATCACCTACCCCCGCACCGACTCGCGCGCGCTGCCGGAGGACTACATCCCGACCTGCCGCCAGGCGCTCAACAACCTCTCCGGCAGCCTCGCCCCGCACGCCCAGAAGGTCCTCGCCGAGGGCTGGCTGCGCCCGAACAAGCGCATCTTCAACAACGCCCAGATCTCGGACCACTTCGCCATCATCCCCACCGCGCACGAGGCCAAGCACCTCGACGAGATGGAGGCCAAGGTCTTCGACATGATCGCCCGGCGCTTCGTCGCCGCGTTCCACCCGGCGGCGGAGTTCGACGTCACGACCCGGATCAGCACCGTCGCCCCCGGCCATGACTTCAAGACGGAGGGCAAGGTCCTCACCGCCCCCGGCTGGCTCGCGGTCTACGGCCGCACCACCAACGACGAGGACAAGCCCGACGCCAAGGCCCTGCCCGCACTCAGCCCCGCCGACGGCAGCCGGGCCCGGACCACCGCCGCCGAGCTCCACGCCGAGGTCACCAAGCCGCCCCCGCGCTACACCGAGGCCACCCTGCTCTCCGCCATGGAGGGCGCCGGCAAGCTCGTCGACGACGAGGAACTCGCCGAGGCCATGAAGGAACGCGGACTCGGCACCCCCGCCACCCGCGCCGACACCATCGACGGCCTGATCAACCAGAAGTACCTCGACCGCCCCCAGCGCGAGCTCATCCCCACTGCGAAGGCCGAGCAGCTCATGAATTTCCTCGGCGCCGTGAAGGCCGAGGAGCTCACCAAGCCCGACATGACCGGCGAGTGGGAGTACAAGCTCCGCCAGATGGAGCACAACAAGTTCTCCCGCGAGCAGTTCATGGAGGAGATCGTCAAGGTGACGGAGGGCATCGTCGCCCGAACCAAGTCCTACGAGGAGGACGAGACCGTCGCCCGCGTGACCGACATCCCCTCGCCCACCGACGGCAAGCCCCTGCGCGAGACACTCCGCGGCTACAAATCCCAGGACGGTGAATTCATGGTCTACAAGGTCATCGGCGGCCGCAAAATGGAGGAGGCCGAGGTGAAGCAACTCGTCACGACCGGCCAGGTTGGACCGCTGGACGGCTTCGTTTCCGCCAAGACCCGCGCCCTTTTCTCCGCCCTGCTCCGGCTCGTGAAGGACGAGGAGAAGGGAAAGTGGGTCGCGCAGTACGATTTCGGCGACAAGGTCGACCTCGGCACCGTCGAGCCCTACTGGACCGATCCCGTCACCGGCGCCGGCCTGTGCGAGGTCGGCTCGAGCCATGTGCTCCGCGAGCGCGACGGCGACGGCTGGAAGCAGGGCTTCCGCATCGGTCGCCTCATGTGCCAGAAGCCGATCACGCGCGAGATGGTCATCGACCTCATCTCCCAAGGTAAGACCGGCGTCATCGAGGGCTTTATCTCCAAGAAAGGCCGCCCGTTCAGCGCCATGCTCAAGCGCGAGGGCGCGAAGTTCAGCTGGGAGTTCCCGCCCCGCCCGCCGAAGCTCGACAAGGACGGCAACCCGATCGCCCGCAAGGCCAAGGCCCCGCCCGACCTCTCCAAGGCGGTCGTCCTCGGAGAGAGCAAGCAGCACGCCGGTGGCGAGCTCGTGCAGACCGACGATGCTTATTATGTACGGAAGCCCGACCAGAACGGCCGGATCGTCTTCACCCTAAAGCGCCAGCTCTGCGGCAAGGAGCTCCCGGTCGAGGAGGTCCAGCGCCTGCTCAGCGACGAAGGCCGGACCAACCTGATCGAGGGCCTGATGTCCAAGCGCAACACGCCCTTCAGCGCCTACCTGGTCCTCTCCCGCACCAAGGCCAAGGCCGACTTCGAGTTCCCGCCGCGCTAGGCCCGAGGTAGGGCCGGGTCGCCGACACGGCCGCAACCCCCTCGCCCACAAGAATCTGCCGGCGCCACCCAGCTCCCGGTTCGCCAGCAAACCTCTGCCGCGCCCGCCGTAGCGCAACGGGCGAAGCCGGGAAGCTTCCGCACCTCTTCCGGATCATATCTCGGGGTAACTTTCCCCCTGCCCTGCCGTCTTTTGCCCCAGCACTGCTTCTCCTGTGAACTCCTCCAAATCCCAGACTCTCATCATCGTCCTCCTCCTGCTCGCCGTGGCCGGCATTGGCGTGTTCGCCTGGCGCCAACAGGATGAGCTCTCCGCCCTCCGCAACTCCAAGGTGAGCGAGAAGGACATGGCCGCGCTGCGCGCCCGGGCCTTCGACGCCGAAAAGCGCATCAAGGAACTCGAGGCCGAGCTCGCGCTCGCCAAGGCCAACCAGCCCGCCCCCGCCGATGCCAACGCCAACGGCGGCCGCGGCAACCGCGGCGGCAACAATGCCGCCACTGCCGCCAACGGCCAGGGCGGCCCGCAGCAGGGCGGTCCCGGCGGACGCGGCAACCAGCTTCAGGCCATCCTCAACAACCCGCAGGCCATGGCCCTCCAGGCCACCGCCGACAAGGCCCGCCTCAGCGTACAGTACGCCGGCCTATTCCGCACCGCCGGCCTCACGGGTGAGCAGGCCGATGCCGTGACCACGCTCCTCGCCAATCGCCAGAACGTGATGCAGGACCTCATGGCCGCCGCCCAGGCGAGCGGCATGCAGGCCGACCCGCAGTCCCTGCAGGCCCTCGTCGCCGAGCAACAGTCCCAGATCGACGCCCAGCTCAAGGCCACGATGGGTGACGCCGCGTACGCGCAGTACCAGAATTACCAGTCGACCCTGACCCGTCGTCAGGAGGTCGCCTCCTACCAGCAGCAGCTTACCATGGCCGGCGTCCCCCTCGACGCCGCCCAGACCGAGGCGCTCATCGCCGCCCTCGGGCCCAGCACCGGCGGCGGCAACGGCGGCGGTGGGGGTCGCGGCGGCTTCGGTGGCGCGGCGGCCTTCGGTGGTGGCGGGGGGCGCGGGGGGGGGGGGGCGGCCCACCTCCGCGCCAACAACATCGCCGCGGCCGCCCCCGGGGTCC
>OMJT01000077.1 GCA_900299415.1 Opitutales bacterium | reverse complement strand
GGCGGTGGAGCCCCCGGCGGCCAGGGTGGCGGTGCTGGACGCGGCGCCGGCGGTCCAGGCGGAGGTGGTGGTGGTGGCGGCGGACGCGGCGGTGGCAACACGTTCACCGTACTCGCTGGCGACGCGCCGACGACCGACCTGATGGACGGCATCGACACGACTTGGAACCGCGTCAGCGGCGGCGCCGAGATCGCCCGCCTCGCCGACGACGCGATCACGAACTTCAAGGTCGAGGATCCCTCGGCCAGTGTCACTACGCTGCTCGCGATCAAGACCCAACTGGCGAAGCTCCCCAAGGACATCATCGTCGATGAAAAGCGCCAGATGCTCGACCGGATCATTGCCGACTGCCTCGGCCTGACCATCGAGACGACAATCCCGCAGGCCGAGGTCGTGCCCGGAGAAACCCTCCGCCTTACCCACACCGTCACCAAGCGCGCCGCCACGGCGGTGCAGTGGACTGGAGTGCGTTATCCCAATTCCTTCGGTGCCCCCAGCGCCCCGGCCCCCATCTCCCTCACGACCGGACAGGCCGCCACGCAGCAAGTCTCGGTAGTGCTGCCCGCCACGACCCGCGTCACCCAACCTTATTGGCTACGTGAGCAGGCGCGGCCCGGCCTGTTCGTTGTGCCCGACGTCGACCGCAAGCTGATCGGTACGCCGGAAAACCCGCCGGCGTTCCCGGTCGAAATGACCTTCGCCGTCGGCGGCCAAACCATCGTGCTCGCCACGGAGCCCTACCAGAACGGCACCGCCACCACCGGCCCGACGCGTCGGCGGCACCTGGACGTCATCCCGCCGGTCATCGTCCACTTCCCCACCCTCACCAAGGTCTTCTCTCCCGGCGGCACCAAGCCTGTCACCATCGAGCTCACCGCGAACCGCGCCAACACCGCCGGGACCCTGCAGCTCGATCTTCCGGCCGGCTGGACTGCCACGCCGGCGACGCTGGATTTCCGCATCGCCGACAGCGGCGGCAAGTCGACCCTGACTTTCAACGTCAAGGCCCCCGCCGGCACCGCCAGCACCAACCTTGCCGCCCATGTCACGGTCGGCGGCCAGCGCTATGCGACCGACCACACCGCGATCGATTACCCGCATATTCCCTACCAGCTGCTTCAGCCGACCGCCATGACCCGCGCCGTCAGTGTGGATCTGCAGAAGAAAGGCTCGCGACTCGGCTACTTCATGGGCTCGGGAGATGACATGGTCGACTGCCTTACTGAGATGGGATACTCCGTGAAGCTGCTCACCGGCGCGGACCTCAACCCTCAGGGTCTCGCCGGCCTTGATGCCGTGGTCATTGGCGTGCGTGCCTTCGACGAGAAACCCGACCTGCTCGCGAACGTCGTTGCGCTCTTTGCGTGGGTGGCAGCGGGTGGCACGGTCGTGGCGCAATACAACCGTGCCGGGGGCACGCCCCGCTTCGGTCCCTACATGCTCAACTTCGCCGGCGGCGCGCCGGCCCGCCGCACGACCGATGAGAACTCTCCCGTCAGCTTCCTCGCGCCCGAGCATCCTGCGATGCTTATCCCGAACCGGATCTCGCAGTCCGACTTCACCAACTGGGTCCAGGAGCGTGGCACCTATTATCCGAGCAGCTGGGACACCGAAAAGTACACGCCTCTGCTGGCCTTGACGGATCCGGGCGAGGATCCCAACTCGGGAGCGCTGCTCGTGGGCCGCCACGGGCAGGGCTACTACGTCTATTCCGGCGTCGCCTTTTTCCGGCAGCTCCCGAAGGGCGTGCCGGGCGCCTACCGCCTGATGGCGAACCTGCTCTCGCTCGGAAAATGATGTCGCGCGAGGATCCTGGCGCTCCCCGCAGCCCCGCCCCTGACCCGGACGAAGGTCCCGCCCTGCACCCGGTGACACCGGCCCAGCTCGGGTCGGCGGAGACCGGCCTGCCCATGCTCCGTTCCTGGACGGCGGTCTACCTCACGGTGGCCGGCATCTTCGTGCTCTGGTCCACACTGCTGATCGTGTTCATGCGGGCCTACTCATGAACACCCTGGATTACCTTGTCGTCTTCCTGGTGATCCTCGGCATCGCCGGCTACGGCGTGTGGCGCACCCGCAACCTGCGCAACCTGGATAGTTACATGAAGGGTGCGGGCAACACGCCTTGGTTCCTTATCGGTCTCTCGGTCATGGCCACGCAGGCCAGCGCCACGACATTCATCTCCATCCCCGGCCAGGGCTTCGAGAGCGGGATGAAATTCGTGCAGAATTATTTCGGGGCGCCCTTCGCTCTCATCATCATCTCGGCCTTCTTCCTGCCGATCTTCACCCGGCTGAACATCTACAGCGTGTACGAGTTTCTCGGCCGCCGCTTCGACTTCAAGACCCGCCTCCTCGGGGTCGGGCTCTTCCTCCTGCAGCGCGGCATCGGCGCCGGCATCACGATTTACGCGCCGGCCATTGTGCTCTCCACCGTGATGGGGTGGCCGCTGCATGCCACAATCATCGCCAGTGGGCTCGTCGTCACCGTCTATACGGTGATCGGCGGCAGCGACGCCGTCACTCATACCCAGAAATTCCAGATCGGCGTGATCTTCGCCGGCATGGCCACCGCCTTCGTGATCCTGCTGCGGCATATGCCCGAGGACATCAGCCTCGGCGAGGCGCTCACAGTCGCCGGCGGTTTCAACCGCCTCCAGACGGTGGACTTCAACACCAACCTGAACGAGCGCTACACCTTCTGGTCGGGTCTACTCGGCGGCCTCTTCCTCGCGCTCTCCTACTTCGGCACGGACCAGTCACAGGTCGGCCGCTACACCGCGGGCCACTCGCTGCGCGAGAGCCGGCTCGGGCTGATGTTCAACGCCGTCTGCAAGATCCCGATGCAGTTCTTCATCCTCCTGCTCGGCGTGCTCATCTTCGTCTTCTACCAGTTCGAGCGGCCGCCGGTCTTCTTCAACCAGGTCGCGTGGGCGCGGGAAGTGGAGAAGGACAAGGGCCAGTCCCTCCGCGCCTACGAAGAGCAATACCGCGAGGTCCAGGGCCAGAAGCAGGTCTTCATTGAGCGCTGGCTAGAGGCCCAGCGTCGGGGCGACAATGCGGCTGCCGTCGAGGCCCGCGGCCAGGCGCTCACCGCACACGCCACGAGCGAGACCATCCGCACCAAAGCCAAGGCCGCCCTCAAGGAGATCAACCCGAAGATCGAGACGAAGGACTCCGACTACGTCTTCATCACTTTCATCCTGAATTACCTCCCCCATGGCGTAATCGGCCTGCTCATCGCGGCCTTCTTCGCCGCCACCATGCAGTCAAAGGCCGGCGAGCTGAACGCGCTCGGAGCCGCCACCACCATGGACCTCTACCGGCCGCTCCACGGCGATCGCGCGCCGGAGATCCACTACCTTCGCGCCTCGAAGTGGTTCACCGCCGGCTGGGGCGTGCTCGCCATCTGCATCGCCATCTTCGCCAACCTTGCTGCCGAGAACCTCATCGAGGCCGGCAACATCCTCGGCTCGGTGTTCTACGGCGTGCCGCTCGCGCTCTTCCTCGTGGGCGTCTTCCTCCGTTGGATCCATGGAACTGCGGTGTTCCTCTCCGCGGTGATCACGCAGGTCCTGATCATCGTTTTCTACTTCAACCTCTCGATCAGCTACCTCTGGTACAACCTGATCGGCTGCCTCATCTGCGTGGGCTTGGCCTTCCTCCTCGAGGCCGTGCTCCGCACCCTCGGCCGGGGCCCCCGCCCCGCTGCCGCTTGAACCACCCGTGAATCCCGTCATCTGCTTCGGCCAGCAACCCTGCGGCTTCTTTCCCCGGCGCTTCCTCCAGGCCAAGATCGTGACCGCCCGCCGACTCCAGTCCGAGATCGGCGGCGAGATCGTGTTCTTCTGCCACGACAGCGACCATGACCCGCGCGAGACGCAGACCATTCTGCGCCACCGCACCACAGGTGAGCCCAATGCGCTGAACTTCAGCTTCGTCAACAAGGTGCAGCGCAAGTTCACGCCCCAGTACCTCAAGCTGATCCCCGACGGCTGGCAGGCCAACACCGCACGCCAGCTCCCGGCCTACGTCAGTCCGGCCGCGGTGGGACACTTCAAAGCCGAGACGGCCAAAAACGTCGCTGATTTCTGCCTCGGCATGTACGCCCGCCTCGGCCTGCTCGAGGGCGTGCGCGTCGTGCGCTCGAGCGACCCGGCCGTACGCCAGGCGGCGTGCGAGATTACTGACTACTTCGTCGACGTCCCGCACCAGGGCGAGACCGTCCGCGCCCGCTGGCTCGATGGCTGCCTGAACCTCCACGAGGGCGGCGACTGCTACCCCCCGGTCCCGCCCTGCGAGATCGCGAAGGAAAAGATCAGCCCCCCCCGCGACTCCCGCCTGCTCTGGATGCAGTCCGTCATCCGCTGCACCCACTACGTCTGCGGCGCCGGCGAGAAGGCCTATCTCAACACCGCGGAAACCCCCGAGATCCAGTTCGTGGCCCGCGACTCCATCGACCGCTCCGACGAGGCCTGGCCGGGGGAGTGAAGGACGGGATCGTTCCCGGGCCCCGCGAATTTTCGCCTATTCAGTGGAAACCAGGCGCAGCCGTTCAGGGCGCGGATTGTGACGGTTTCTTCCCCGCCCCGCCGGTCCGGAATTCCGCGACGAGCTGGTCGATGCCCGCAGGGTACTCCGTCGTGAAGGCCCGCCGGAAAGAAGCGCCGTCCGCGAGGTCCACCAGCAGGCGGCGGAAGGCCGCGGCGTCCTTGTCGCGGAGGAACTGCACCAGCAGTTCCGACTGCCGGTACCACATGTGCTCGGACAGGCCGTAGGAGGCGCCCGACTTCTCGAACAGCAGGCGGCCAGTCATGGCCGGGAAAAATGTCCGGCCCGCGGGGATTGCCTCGCGAGCCTCGGCGGGACTGACGCTCTCCGCCCCGCCGCCGCCGGAGACCAGCACGGCGAGCCCTTCCTTGAACCAGCTCGGGATGTTCCAGGCATAGCCAAGCGAACCGACGTGCTGCTCGAGCTGGAGATGCGACAGTTCATGGGCCAGCAGCCGGACCAGACGCTCGGGCGTATTCTGCAGCTTGGCCGAGAGGAACACCCGGTTGTTCAGCACAAACCCTCCTGCCGCCGCAGGACCGCCATAGGCCACCAATGTGGCCGGGGAGGCACAGACGTAGATATCCACGGGCTGCGGAAACGACCGGAACTGCCGCCCCTCCACCATGGCCACCGCCTCCGGCAGGGCCATCGCGACCTCGGCGGCGAACGGCTCCACCCCGGCCTCAAAGTGCACCCGGCGATCCAGCGGAAACTCCGTGAAGTGGGCCGTCCCTCGCCAGAATCCCCGCAGCGGCGTGAACCCGGCCACCAGCACCGCCACCGTGACCACGGACAACAGCCGGGACAGCAGGCGATGGGCGAGACTTCCATTCATGATCGGGTCACCCTCAGCGCCGGATTGGGGTTCTCGGCATGGGCCGATTGAAAGCGGGCCCCGCCCTCCGCTCGATGTTCGAATCCACGCCGGCAGGCTCCGGAAGAAACCTTGGAGTTCGCGCCTCAAGTCTGTTCTCCTTCCCTGCGTGACCCCATGAGCTCTGCCTCCCCCCCTCTCCTCCTCGCCTTCGGCGCACATCCCGACGATCTTGAGTTCGGCTGCGGTGGCGTGATCGCCGCCGAGACCGCCGCGGGGCGGAAAGCCCACTTCGTCGTCTGCTCCAAGGGCGAGTGCGCCACCCGCGGCACCCCGGCCGGCCGCGCCCGCGAGGCCCGCGCCGCGGCAAAGATCCTCGGGGCCACGCTCGAATTCGCGCACCTCGGCGGCGACGCCCACTTTGAGGTGCACGTGCGCCACGTGCTCGCGCTCGCCAAGCTCATCCGCCGGCACCGCCCCGCCCTCGTGCTCGCGCCGAGCCTCGAGGGCAACCAGCACCCGGACCATTCCAAGCTCGGCCTGATGGTGCGCGACGCCCTCCGCGTCGCCCGTTACGGCGGCGTGCGCGAACTCAAGGCCCTCAAGCCCCACGCCTGCGGCGCGCTGTTCTGGTATGCGGTCACCACCGAGGCCGAGCCCGCTGGCAACCGGGTCCTCATCGACGTCTCCAGCCCGAAAATCCTCTCCACGTGGCAGCGCGCGATGGAGGCCCATGTCTCCCAGATGGCCACCCGCAACTACGTCGAGCTCCAGCTCACCCGTGCCCGCCTCAACGGCCTCCGCGCCGGCACCGGCCATGCGATCGCGCTCTTCCCCGCCGATGCCCCCCTGCTCGACTCCCTCGCCCCGCTGAGCCGCAGCGCCCGGAAGTTTTGACGCGGACATGAGCTCATCCGCTCCGCTCAAGATCGGCATCACCTGCTACCCCACCGTCGGCGGCAGCGGCATCCTCGCGGCCGAGCTCGGGACGGAGCTCCTCGCACGCGGGCACGAGGTCCATTTCATCAGCTACGAGAAGCCGTTCCGCCTGCCCGCCGATCACCCACGGGTGTTCTTCCACCCGGTCACGGTGAATACCTACGGATTGTTCAAGTATCCCGACTACACTCTGCCACTCTCCGTCCGCATGGCCGAGGTGGCCCGCGACCACCGGCTCGACATCCTCCACGTGCACTACGCGGTGCCCCACGCCACTGCTGCCATCCTCGCCCGCGAGATGTTGCCGCCCGACCACCCGGTGCGGATCGTCACGACCCTCCACGGCACCGACACCACCCTGCTCGGCCGCGATCCCGGGTACGGTCCGGCCATCCGGCACGCGCTCGAGCGGTCCGACGCCATCACCACCGTATCGGAGTTCCTCCGCCGTGAGACGATCAACCACCTCGGGGTGCGCTGCCCGATCGACGTGATCCATAATTTCTTCGAGCCCGGCACCCCCGGACGGTCCCGCGCCGAGGTACGCCGCGAGCTCGGCGTGGGCGACGAGGCTCTGATCCTGCACATCTCAAATCTCCGCCCGGTGAAGCGCATCGACCTGCTGCTCGAGGCCGCCGCCCGAATTCGCCCGACCGACCGCTTCAAGCTCCTGATCGTGGCCGGCGAGGACTTCGCGCCGTTCCAGGCCGACGTCCGCCGCCTCGGCCTCGAGGGCCGCGTGATCGTGCGGGAACGCATCAACCGCGTGGAGGACTTCCTCCAGGCCGCCGACCTCGCGATGTTCAGCTCGGAGACCGAGAGCTTCTGCCTGGCGATCCTCGAGGCCATGTGCTTCGGCGTGCCCAGCGTCTCGACCGCGGTCGGCGGCATCCCCGAAGTGGTCGCCGACGGCACCACCGGCTGCCTGGTGCCCTTCGGCGATCCCGACGCCCTGGCCGCGGCGGCCGGCCGGCTGGTCTCTGACCCCGCCCTCCGCCAGCGCCTCGGCGCGGCCGGCCGCACGCGGGCCGCCGAGCTCTTCAGCGCCGCCCGAATTGTGCCCCGCTACGTCGACCTTTACCGGCGCGTCATGGACACGCCGCCGTCATCCGGGCAGGTCTAGGATAGCCTTGCCCGCCAATCGTGGCTTGGCATGCTCGTGCCGCACGTTGGTCTTAAAGTGACGCTGCGGGATCACCGCGATTTCCAGCGACCCCTGGCCGGCGTGCACCAACCTAGTCGTCTCGCGTAATGAAAACTCCCACCAAGCTCCTTACCGCACTGATCCTAACGGCCGCGGGCATGGCCTCCGTCCACGCCCAGGCCCCGGCCCCGAACGCACCTGCCGCCCAAGCACCGGCCGGTGGCGGCGCTCCCGGCGGACGCGGCGGTGGCGGACGCGGCGGTGCCCCGGCGCCCGCCTTCGGCGTCGCCCAGATGGTGGCGGTGCGCACGATGAGCTCCGACCTTTCCGCGGCGCTCACGGCGGCCGTGACGGCGGCACGGACGGCCTTGAACACGGCCACCTTTCAAAATCCGACGGATATCCCGGCGAAGGTCCAGGCCCTCGCCGACGCCGAGTTCAAGCTGGCGGCGGCCCGGGTCGAGGCGCTCCAGAAAATCCAGAACTCGGACCTGAAGCTGAATGCCGAACAGCTGGCCTATATCGCCGGCGGCGGCCTCCCCGGCACCACGGGCGGCTTCGGCACGGCCATGACGCAGATGGCATACAATGACTACTCCGGCTTCTTGAAGATCTTCGACGGTTCGACGTTTGCCGGCTGGGACGGCGAAACCGACGTGTGGACCATCGACAACGGTTCCCTTCATTCGGACAATTCGCCGGGCCGGCCCACCTCGAATCAGCAGCACCACATCACCTACGTGGGACCCGGTTCACTCGTGAAGGACTTCCACCTGAAGGTGGAGTTCAAGCTCACGTCACCCACGAATCCCAACGCGCACCCGGACAGCAATCCCGTGCCCGCGCCCACGGCCGACGCGGCGCCTGCCGGTGGCCGAGGTGGCGGCGGCCGGACCGTCGCCAACGGCGGCATCCAGTACCGCAGCCGGCGGCTGGTGCGCAATGGCACCATTGAGAATCCGCTCGGGACCCCGCTGGCGGCCGGCATCACCACCCAGTCCGCCGCCACGGCCGCCGGGTTCCGGAGCGCCATCAGCGAAGCCAATGCCTGGCAGGTCAGCGGCTACCAGTTCGACCTCGATTCTGCCAACCAGTACACCGGTCAGCTTTATGAAGGTCAGGGCCGGAGTATCGTCACCAATCCCGGCAAGATCGTGCAGCTCATGCCCGGCGGCCTTAACATCACGATCGGCACCATCGCCGACGACGTGAAACCTTTCATTAAGGAGCACAAGGGTCTCGACGGTGAATGGAATCAGGCGGAAGTCATCTGCGTCGGCAACACGATGATCCACATGCTGAATGGGCATGTGATCTCCATCACGACCGACCTCGATCCGGCCCGCAAAGCCAGCCAAGGCATCATCTCCGTCCAACTCGAGGGCGTGGGCCAGGTCTGGTACCGTAACCTCTACCTAAAGACGCTCTGACCGTTCCTTGGATCGGACCTTTCCCCGGCGGGAGCCTCTCGGCTCCCGCCTTTTTTTTCGCCGGTAGGAGCCGTTGCCCCGTCGGCGCTGGACCGAATACCAAGGGCCCCCCTGTCATCGCCCACCAGCTCGTGGCACAGGAATCTTGCCCGCCGTCACAAATCTCCCAACGGCCCCAGTCCCCCGACCCCTTGGGGTCCATCCTTCAATCCCCCGTTCGCGCCACCCGGCCACATCCGTGCTCCGGCGGCGCGATGCAGAATAGACACCATGAAACAGTCCCTCGTCTCGACATTCGCACTTGGCCTGACCCTCGGCCTCGTCTCCCTCCATGCCCAGGCGCCCGCCGCGCCCGCGGCTCAGGCCCCGGCCGGTGCTCCTGCCGGTGGCCCCGGAGGCCGTGGCGGTGGCGGCGGGGCTGGCGGCGGGGGGGGTGGCCGCGGGGATGCCGGGAT
>OMJT01000076.1 GCA_900299415.1 Opitutales bacterium | reverse complement strand
GCGGACGGGGCCGGGGTCTTGGTGCGGGGATCGAGGCTGGCGGCCCGCAGGGTGCGACCGGAGCCGACAAACACCAAGGCAGCCATGAGTAGGGCGGCCACGCCGGCCGCGTCGCGTGCCGGGACAGCCTTCACGGACACGAGCCGGAGATCGCGGGGCTTCGGGCGGGCGGGGAATTCGCGCCAGTAGCTGATGAGCAGGAAGAACAGCGCCGGGGCGAGGGCCCACTGGTAGCGCTCGACGAGGCGGGTGCGAGTCTCGCGCTTGAACGCGCCTTTTTGCCCGGCCTCAACGGTGCCCTGCATCAGCTGCGCGATGTCGACCCACCCGCTGGCGTCCTCGTAGGCGCCGTTGGTTTCCTTGGCGAGGTCTTGGAGCGTGCCGTTCTCGAGTTTCGACATCACGACGGCTCCGCGCTCGTCCTTGATGAAGCTGCCCGCGCCATCAGGGATCATGCTTCCGCCGGGCGTACCGACGCCGAGGCCGATCACACGGATGCCGCGCTCCTTGAGACCGGGGAGTTCGTCGCGCCACTGCTCGTCGGTCGCCTCGCCGTCGCTGAGGATGATGAGGAAACGATCGGCGGTGCTGGCGGGGCCGAAGGACTCGTTGGCGGCGTGCAGGAGGGCGCTGTAGTTGGTGCCGCCGGCGGGCAGGTAGCCCGGCTCGAGCACGGGCAGGAACTCGTTGAGGATCTCGTAATCGGCGCTGAGCGGGCTCTGGACGAAGGCGGTGCCGGAGAAGAGCACGAGGCCGACGCGCTCGCCCGCGAGGCGCTCGAGGAGGGATTGGATGAGGAGCTTGGCGCGGCCGAGGCGGTTCGGCTTTACGTCCTCGGCGAGCATCGACTTGGAAAGGTCGACCGCGATCATGATCTCGCGGGACTGGTCGAAGACCTGCTCCTCGAGCAGGCCGTACTGCGGGCGGGCGAGGGCGACGACGGCAAGGGCGAGACCGAGGGCGAGCCAGACGCGGGGCCGGGCGCGGCCGAAGCGCTCGGGTTGCCCCGCCAATAGCTGGAAGTCACGCGATCCGGCGCGGCCGCGGAGGATCTTCGGATGGGTGGCCCGTCCGGTGCGGCGCGTGTGCAGGATCTCCCAAGCCAGCAGCGCGAGCGGCAGGGCCAGCAGCCAGAGAAGCTGAGGCAATGCGAAGGTCGGGGTCATGGGGCGGGAGCCGGCGTGGCGGCCGGCGGGGCAACGCGGCCGCGACCCGGGGCGCGAAGAATGAGGGCGGCGGCGAGCACGAGCAGGGCGCCGGGCGCGGCGAGCCACGGGAAGAGCTCGCTGGTGATGAGGTAGCTCTTGGCCTGGAATTCGATCTTCTGGGCCTTGTCGATCGCGGCGAAGGCGGACTCGATGGTGCCGGTGTCGTAGGCGCGGAAGAACTGTCCTTTGGTCTTGTCGGAAATCTCGTGCAGGGCGTTCTCGTCGAGGTCGGTCATGACCATGCGGTACCCGACTTGCTGCCCGCGGTCGTTGATCTGCGGCATCGGGGCGAGACCAGCCTGGCCAGCGCCGATCGTATAGACGGGGATACCGCGGGCCTTGGCGATGTCGCTCGCCTGCTCGGGGGTCATGAGGCCGCGGTTGTTGGCGCCGTCGGTGAGGAGCACGACGAACGCGCCCTGGCGCTTGCCGCCGTCGTCGCGCTTGGCCTGCTCGAGACGGGTGAGGGCGACGCCCAGTCCGTCGCCGATGGCCGTGCCGTCCTCGATCAGGCCGATCTTCAGGCGCTCGGTCTGGCGCTCAAGCCAGTCGTGGTCGAACGTGAGCGGTGCGAGCGTGTAGGCACGGCCGGAGAAGACGACGATGCCGATGCGGTCGTTGGGGCGCTTGTTGATGAAGGCCTGCACGACCGGCTTGATCGCGATGAGCCGGTTCACGCGGCGGCCGTCGCGCTCGTAGTCCTCGGCGAGCATCGAGCCAGAGAGGTCGATCGCCAGCATGATGTCGTAGCCCTGGGTGCGGACCTCGCGCTTGTCCTCGACGCGTTGCGGGCGGGCCAGGCCGGCGACGATCAGCACGAGCCCGGCGAAGGCCAGCCCGGCGGGCCAGCGCGAGAGTGTGGCCTGGGCCGGCCGGTGCCAGGTGGCGGCGAACGGCACGATCAGGACCTGCACGGCGCGGCGGCGGCGGAGCCAGAGGGCGACGGGCACGAAGAAGAGCGCGAAGAACCATTCCGGGTTGCGCAGGACGAAGTTGCCGAACTCGGCGAGCGGAAGGACTGGAAGGCCGGGGCTCATCTCAGCGAGTGGTCATCCGGGCGTGGAAGAAACGCACCAAGGCATCGAGTCGGTTCTCGTCGGTGCCACAGACGAGCCGGGTGAGCGGATCGGGGAAGAGCGCGGTCCAGGCGGCCTCGCGCTCGGCGCGCCAACGGGCGTGGGCCTCCCGCTCGGCGGCGGTGCCGTCGAGCGTGACGAGCCGGCCGGCCTGCGGGTCGAAGGCCGCGAAGGCCTCGCCCTGGGGCAGCGCGCGTTCCCACGGGTCGTCGATCCGGAAGCCCATGGTCTGGTAGCGCCGCTTGAGCACGGCCCAGCCCTCGGGCTCGATTCTCGGCGGGAAGTCGCCGAGCCAGAGCAGCACGCTGTGCTTGGGTGCGGCCTGAGCGAGGAAGTGCCACGGGATCTTCGCCGGGTCGCCGCCCATCGCGGGCGCCGCGTGGCCGACCAGCGCCGCGGCGGCGTGCATGATGGCGCCGCGGCCGTGCACCGGCTCGCGGAAGACGTAGCCGTGGGGTGCGACGTGGAGGAAGCCGAAACGGTCGCGGTTGATCGAGCTGAGCAGCGCGACGAGCCCGGCGAGCTCGAGGAGGGCGTCGCGCTTCGAGTGCGAGCCGGAGCCGAACTGCAGGCTGGGGGAATCCTCGAAGAGCACGAGGATCGTGATTTCGCGCTCCTCGACGAACTTCTTGCGGTACGGCTCGCCGAGGCGGGCGGGGACATTTCAGTCGATATCGCGGACGTC
>OMJT01000075.1 GCA_900299415.1 Opitutales bacterium | reverse complement strand
TTCTGCCGCCCATGGCTGGGCGGCGTGATCTTGATCTTCATGTGGACTCCTTCGGGTTTGGTACCCGGTCCACTGTCCGTCAAATCAGGTGAACCCTAGGCCGAGATTTGGATAAAATTGATTCCGGCCGCCGATAGAGTGAAAGAACGTTCCTGATTTCTACGCTCTGGGGTGTATGCCCAGACCTCTGCGCCTTCTGTTCCGCCACGCCATCTACCACGTCATCAACCGGGGGAAGCCCAGGCCCCTGTATGGAGAAGATTCCTGGCGCTCGGAGTGTAATTTAGAGGAGATTAACGATCAGCGCCCTGACTCCTTGCGGCTCCCCCGCCGGAGGCGCTGGCCCGCTGCGGTCGCTGGCCCGAGGGACTCGCCAGTATCGGGAAACACTTCAGACCGATCCGGGCCGTGATAAAAACGAAAGCAAAAGTGCTTTGGGCTCTTTCGATTAGTGCCGTTTTCATCCCGTACTTCATTTTGTCCGTCGTGAGACAGCGAGGGGAATTACCTGAGGGTGGCGGTTGGTACGTGCAAGCGCACCCAAGTCTTGGGGGCCATCAGCTGCCATTTCTGACTACGGTCAGTAACTCCGGGGCGGCGATCAAGAATGGCAAGCTGGTGAAATCCGACCCGGATTACGCCCTGCTGCACGTAGTCGTATACGACCCAGTGGCGGGGCGAAAATGGGAGAACTTCTGGACCTTGGCTGAAGCCGAGGCCGATTTGAAAGTCCTGGTGTATGCCAGCGAGCTCCAAAAGGCCGGGAGGTTTATCCTTCCGATGGGGAGGCGGACCCTGAAAGTCGAAATCCCCCGGGATCAGGATATGTCCGGCACCAGCGACGGTTTTACTTATGCAGCCGTTTGGACAAGGAAACGCCCTCCTTAGGGCTGATTGATCCGACGGGCCGCTCCAGCCCGCCGGATCGATCACTTTGACTACGCGTGCACCGGATAGTCCGTGTACCCGCGCGGGCCGGGGCTGTAGAAGGTGGCGGCGTCGGGCTCGACGAGGGGGAGGCCCTGGCGGACGCGTGCCACCAGGTCGGGGTTGCTGATGAAGTGGTGGCCGAAGGCGACGGCGGCGAGGGTGCCGGCGGAGATCGCGGCGGCCGCCTCGGCGGGGGTGTAGCCCATGTTGCCGACGAGGGCGCCTTGGAAGGCTTGGCGGGCGGGAGGGACGACATCCGCCTTCTGCAGGCCGAAGAAGTCGCCGCGCATGAGGTGGAGGTAGGCGAGGCGGCGGCGGTTCAGCTCGGTGGCGGCGTGCCGGATGAGGGCGACGGGATCGTCATCCTTCATGAAATTGTAGCTGTTCAGGGGTGAGAGGCGCACGCCGACGCGGTCGGCGCCCCAGACGCCGATCACGGCATCAGTCACCTCGAGCAGAAGGCGCGCCCGATTGGCCAGCGAGCCCCCGTACGGGCCTTTCCGCTGGTTGCTGCCGCTGCGGAGGAATTCGTCGAGGAGATAGCCGTTGGCGCCGTGGACCTCGACGCCGTCGAAGCCGGCGGCCTGGGCGTTGGCGGCGGCGTGACGGAACCCAGCGACAATGCCAGGCAGCTCGTCGTCGCGCAGCTCGCGCGGCACTTCGTAGGGTTTCTTGCCCTGCGGGGTGTGCGTCTCGTCGTTCTCGATCCGCAGGGGGCTCGGGGCCACCGGCTGGGCGCCATTGTTCAGGAGCGAATGACAGGCCCGGCCGCCGTGCCAGAGCTGCAGCAGGATCCGGCCGCCCTTGGCGTGGACGGCATCCGTGACCTTCTTCCAGGCCGCCACCTGGGCCGGGGAGCGAATGCCGGGTTCCCGTCCGCCGAAGGCGGAATTGCCCTCGATCACCATCGTGGCCTCGGCGATGAGCAGCCCGGCGCTGGCGCGCTGGGCGTAATATTCGGCCATGATGGGCGTCGGCACATGCTCGGCGTCCGCGCGGCAACGGGTGAGCGGGGCCATGAGGATGCGGTTGGGGAGCGCCAGGGCGCCGAGCTTGACGGGAGTGAAGAGAGATTCGTGGGACATGGAGTGGAGTTTGGTGGGTTGGGCGGGACAGCACCTCAGCGAATTCCGGAGAATTCTCAACTGCGTCTGTGCGGGGGGTGATCTGTTCGATCCTCCGGCAGGGGGCTGCCGGAGTTACCTGGGGAGATTTTCCGGACCGCACCCGTCCGCGGTTAAAATTGCCTGAGGGATCGGCGTCCCCATGCTCGGTGCATGGCTTCGACGAACGTGGCGGAGATCATTGCGAGGAAGCGCGATGGCGGGGCGCTGGGCCCGGCGGAGATCGCGGCCTTTGTCCGTGGGGCCAGCGACGGGTCATGGGCTGACTTTCAGCTGACGGCCATGCTCATGGCAATTTACCTGCGGGGACTGGATGCCGCGGAGACGCGCGAGCTCACGCTGGCGATGATGCGCTCGGGCGTGGTGCTGGATCTGGGGGCCATCCCGGGGCGCAAGGTCGACAAGCACTCCACGGGCGGGGTGGGGGACAAGATCTCTCTGCATCTGGCTCCGATGGTCGCCGCCTGCGGGGTCGTGGTGCCGATGATCAGCGGCCGTGGGCTGGGTCATACGGGGGGCACGCTCGACAAGCTCGAGTCGATCCCGGGGTTCAATGTCGCCCTGCCGCTCGACCGCTTCCGCGCCCAGCTCGCGGGGATCGGGTTCGGGATGATCGGCCAGACCGACGACCTCGCCCCGGCCGATCGCCGACTCTACGCACTGCGCGACGTTTCGGCCACCGTGGCCTCCGTGCCCCTGATCTGCGCGAGCATCCTCTCAAAGAAGCTGGCCGAGGGAATCGATGCCCTGGTGCTCGATGTGAAGTTTGGCGAGGGAGCCTTCATGCCGGACCTCGCCCGGGCGCGGGATCTGGCTCAACTGATGGTATCGGTTGGCAACGAAAGTGGCGTGGCTACCCGGGCGCTGCTGACGCGGATGGACGAGCCGATCGGCCGGGCCGTGGGCAATGCCCTCGAGCTGGCGGAGTCGATCGACTGCCTGCAGGGGCGAGGCCCTGCGGACACGATGGAACTTACCTATGCCCTTGGGGCGCAGATGCTCGTGCTGGCCGGACGCTGTGCCACGGAGGCCGCCGCCCGGGAGGAGCTGCGCCGGGGGGTCCAATCCGGGGCCGCCTGGCGAAAATTCCTCGAGCTGGTGCGGGCGCAAGGCGGCGCGGAGGGCACGGTTTTACATCCCGAGAAGCTTCTTCAAGCCCCTGGTCAGGAGCTGATTAAGTCGACCAAGGCGGGGTTCGTGACGGCGGTCCATTCCCGGCGGATCGCCGCAGTGGCGCATGCGCTGGGGGCGGGCCGGACCCGGGCCGGGGAGGCGATCAATCCGGCGGTGGGGATCAGCCACCTCGTGAAGGTGGGGGAGCGGGTCGAGGCGGGCGGGGTGCTTTGCCGGGTGCATGCGGCCACGTCCGCGGAGGCGGCCGCAGCGAGTCAACAGCTGGATACAGCGTTCGAGTTGGGCTCGCAGCGGACGACACCGGCGTTGCTGGTGGCCGAGATGATCGCGTGACGCGCCCGAGGTGCGTCGCGGCCTCGCTCCCTCGAGGGAAGCTCGCCGGAAGCTCCTGCGGGAGCGTCGCGCAAGCAAATGATGGATAATGATTAGTGTCTCGCCGAGAGGCGCGCCGGGCGCGAGCAGGCGAGCATCATTTTTCTGAAAGTTTTTCTTGCGCGCGGGCCCGAGCGGGCTTTCCTCCGCCCTCCACTTTTCGACCGGCCGTCCGGCCGAAAAGTTTTTTTAAAAAGTTTTCGGAAAAGCATTGACGGAGGGAAAACGAATTACTTTGTTTGAACTCTTTCCCATCGGGGAAGCTCTTTGAAATTTACTTTGTGCGATTGATTGGGACCCCCAATCAAAATTCAAAAACGGTCCTGGCTTCGGCTAGGACCAAGTTCAGTAGTTCAAGAATCACTAGGTTCTTATTCTCTGATTTTTCGGAGAGTTTGATCCTGGCTCAGAATGAACGCTGGCGGCGTGGTTAAGACATGCAAGTCGAACGGTTTTTGCGGTGTAGCAATACATTGCAAAAGCAGTGGCGAACGGGTGCGTAACACGTGAACAATCTACCTCCAAGTGGGGAATAGCCCTTCGAAAGAAGGGATAATACCGCATCAGGTTGTCTCTCGCATGAGGGGCATACCAAAGTCAGGGACCGCAAGGCCTGACGCTCGGAGAGGAGTTCGCGGCCTATCAGCTAGTTGGCGAGGTAACGGCTCACCAAGGCTAAGACGGGTAGCTGGTCTGAGAGGATGATCAGCCACACTGGAACT
>OMJT01000074.1 GCA_900299415.1 Opitutales bacterium | reverse complement strand
CGCGGCCGCCCTGCGGCGCGGGGGCGGCTGCGTCGGCTGCGGCCACCGCGGGTGGCGTCTGGGCAACCAGCGTGGTGCCGAGCATGATGAGGGCTGAGAGTACGATCAGGTGGGAACGTGACATGGGAAGGAGTCGCTGCGGTGAAGGGTAAACTGACCCCAAAGCTTATCCGGCACACCCTCGCCGGTATAGGTGAAAAGGAATCAAAATAATCGGCTCTTGTCTCACCGGAAGGGCCCGGCCCTCAGGTATTCGCGGATGCCGGTTGGCTCGCAGATTCCACATTCTGACACCCGCCAACAAGACCGAGGCTCCGACCGGCCGTATGCTGATACATATACCCCAAACCGCGCCAACCCCGCGCCTTGCCTTTCCGTTTGCCCTGATCCGCAACCTAAAAGTGCCCATGAAAAACCGTCTGTTAGTCCTCGCGGCCCTGGCCGCCCTGCCCGTGCTGGCGTTCGCCGCCGAACCCAAAAAGATCCTGGTCGTCGGCGCCTCCGCCGGCTTCCGCCACTCGTCGATCCCGAACGCGGAGAAAATGCTCCGTGAGCTCGCCGCCAAATCCAAGGGCGAGTTCACCGTCACGTTCATGTCGGACGCCCCCGACTATCCGTTCTCCCGCGTGCCGACCCCGCAGGGTGGCGGCCCGGCCACCGGCTTCCCCGGCACCGTCCCAGGAGCCAGCGCCGATCTCGTGTCAGCCATCGTGGCGGCGGCCGGCCCGAACCTCGTGGGCCTGAGCACGGCAGCCACCGCCGCCAAATCAGCGCTCACGGCAGCCGCGCTGAGCGCCCCCGCCGAGGTCGCCGCCAAGGCGGCCGCCCTTGCCACCGCCGAAGCCACCCTGGCGACCGCCCGGGCCGACGCCTTCGGCCGCCTGCAAGCCTCGGCCAGCAAGCTGACGAGCGATCAAGTGCAGTCCCTCGCCGGACTCCGGGCTGGCGCCGCCGCTCCCGGTTTCAGCAACAGCGCTTCCCAGACGGAGGTCCTCGCGAAGATCTTCCAGCAGTACATGGGGCCTGACGCCCTTAAGAACTACGACGGCATCTTCTTCGTCAGCACCACCGGCAACCTGCCGATCCCGGACGAAAAGGCCTTCCTCGACTGGGTCGCCGCCGGCCATGCCGTGATGGCCCTCCACGCCTCGATGGACCGGGGCACCACATCCGATGCCCAGATGGAAATGCTCGGCGGAGGCGCCCGCTTCGCCGGGCACCCGGGCAACGGCAACCTCCCGCGCAAGATCTACACGGTCGACAAAACCCACCCGGCCACGAGGGACTGGCCCGACGGCGTGGCCATTATCGATGAGTTCTACCAGTTCTATCATACCTCACCCGCCACGGGCGCCACGCGCATTCCCGGCGTGGACTGGAGCAAGGTGCACTCACTGCTGGACATGGACTTCGAGGGCACCCGCCTGCCGGTTGCCTGGACTAAAATGCATGGCAGCGGCCGGGTGTTCTACACCTCGCTCGGTCACCGTGACGATGTGATCCTGCCGAACATCGGCAGCCTCGACTACGGATTCGAGAAGGAGAACGGCAACTGGATCTCCGTAGCCTACCAGAAACACGTGCTGGAAGGCATCCGCTGGGCGCTCGGCTTCACCGAGGCCGACACCACCCCCGGCAACCATCCGGCGAAATAATCGAACGCGCTCATTCGCGAACCGTCCCGGGCCCCGGCCCGGGACGGTTTTTTGCGCACTAGTTTGTTCGTTGCCGGCGATACCGATACGCGAGGTTCACTTCTCGCACCGCCGGCATCAACTCCTTCGGATTTGGAGCAAACCGACCCAACCACAAAAAAGCGGCTCCCGAATTCCCGGGAGCCGCTGAATTTATTGCGGGCGCGATCAGCTCATCAACGCCGTCACCGCGTAAGCGCGGCACCGGCCCACCTCAACCAGCTTGTTCGAGCCGGCCGGCGGGGTGTATTCGAGCTCGATCGTGCACGGGAATTTCCACTTCTCGTCGCGCACGGTGCGGAGGATCTCGATCAGGTTGGTGTCACCCTGCCCCCAGAGCATGTTCGGCCCTTCGTTGTTTTGACGATCCTTCAAATGAATGCTGGCCACGCGATCCGGGTACCTGCGCAGGAGCGGCAACACACTGGTGCTATTGCCCGCCTGATAATGGCCCGCATCCACATTCATCATGTTATGGGTGGATTGCCTGATCCCCTCGTCGAACGAGTCGAACCGCGCATGGGTATGGGTATGGTAGCCAACATAGATCCCGTGCTTCTTCCCGAAGGCGCCCATGCGTTCGGTCGCGGCCGGATTCGTAGGTAACTCGAGCGTGACATGGTGTGCCCCAATCGCTTTCGCCATCTGGAAATTGTAGTCCAGCTGGGCATCGGAGTCCGTCGGCGAACCGCGCTTGAAGGCATAGATGCTCACCCCCGCGTCACGGTACATTTTACCGAGGGCGGCCACCTTGTCCAAGGTCGCCTGATTCATCCATGGAGCCAGCGGATCGGTCCCAACGACGAGGGGAGCCGGTGCAGCTGGGGCACCCGGAGCGCCACGGCCGCCACCACCGCGCCCGACCGGCTGGGGACCACCGTTGGCGGCCAAAAAGCTCGGAAGTTGTTCCGCGCTGAGCTTGTCCGCTGAGGCCTGAAGTTTGGCAGCCTGGTCCGCCCGCGCCATGGCGAGATTGAGCTCGGCGTCGGCGAGCGCCTTCGCTTTCGCCATGATCTCGTCCCGATTAATTGGCGCCCGCAGACTCGCACCGGCGAGATCGGCACGCGCCGTCGTCAGAGCGGCGGTGAGCGGGGCGAGGACCTGGGGGATGGCCGCCACCCCCCCGGTTTTCGCCGGGGGGGCGCCCCGAAACGCGCCCCGACCGCCACCGCGGCCCCCCCCCCCCGCCCCCACAT
>OMJT01000073.1 GCA_900299415.1 Opitutales bacterium | reverse complement strand
GGATCGCGTCCTGATCCAGACCGGCGCCAACCGCCTGCCTGAACCGATCAACGCCCGCCTCACGACCACTTACACGTTCGGCGACGGACGTGCGGGCGGTCGCTAAGCGTCACGCTCCGCAGGATCGCCCCCACCCCCCCGCGCATCCCCCCATGAAATCCATGTTCTCTCCCGTTCGGGAGGTCCGCGGCACCGCGGTCCTCCTAGCCTTGATCACGATCGGTTCCGCCGTGTGGGCCCAGGCCCCCGGCGGTCCCGGCGCGGGTCCCGCGATGCCTCCCGGCGCCGCGGGCCCCGGTGGCCCGGGCGGTCCTGGTGGCCGTGGTGGCCCCGGAGGTCCCGGGGGCCCGGGTGGGGCGGGGGGCGGCGGGCGCGGTGGCATGGTTCCCTTCGACTTCAACGACCATACCGGCTACACCCAGATCTTCGACGGCAAGACGATGAACGGCTGGGACTACCCGCCCACCGTCTACCGTGTTGAGGACGGCGCCATTGTCGCGGGTTATGACCCGAACATGTCGACGGGCACGACCTTCGCCACCTACACGCTCGCCGAGCCCGCTGACTTCGACCTCTTCCTCGAGATCAAGGGCAGCGGCAACACTGGCGTGCAGTTCCGCAGCTTTCAGAACAACATCACCAGCCCCGCCGACGGCCCGAACAAGGTCCAGCTCCGCGAACTCGGCAAGATCGACGGCGGCACGGTTGCCCTGATGGACAAGGTGGCCGATGCCCGCAAGGCGTTCACTACGGCGACCTTTGCCCAGCCGATGTCCGACTCCGCTCTGCAGGCCGCCGCCAAGGCGTTGGCCGACGCGGAGCAGGCCGTCGCGGTTGCGCGTGCCGAGGGTTTCGCTGCCCTGCAGGCCTCCGGCAACAAGCTCAATGAGACGCAGCTTGCCGTTTTTCGCCGCCAGGCGTTCACCAGCACCGCGCCGATGATCGGCAACGCGATTTGGAATGTGGCGGGGTACCAGGCTGACTTTGGCGGCGCCAACACCGGCAATATCTGGGAGGGCGGCCGCTTCTCCGGCCAGTTCAATGGCCAGAGCATCAACGAGCGCGGCAACCTCACCACGGCCGGCAACATCACCATCACCGGCACCGATCCGCTGAACCGCAGCCCTCAGGTGCTTGCCAAGGTGCCCACCGGCGACGAGGCCGGCCCGTTCTACAAGAGCGATGACTGGAATCAGTACCGCGTCCTCGCCCGCGGCAATACCCTGGCCCTCTTCCTCAATGGGCATCTCATCAGCATGACCATCGACGAGAATCCCGTGATGCACCGCACCAAGGGCATCATCGCCCTCCAGATCGAGGGCGGGAAGTGGTACTTCCGGAACATCTGGCTCAAGGAAATCAAGTAAGCCCGCCCCTCTGCGTTTAGCGTCCGGGGCCGGCACCCTTCCTTCGCGGGAAGCGGCGGCCCGGTCCATAACCCCCCCAGTGAAAGATCCCATGACTGCATCCATGAAACGTCTGTTTGTCTCCCTCCTCGCGTCCGCCTCGGCCCTGACGGCCCATGCGGCGCTTTCCGAACTCAATACCGCCGAAGGCACGATCGAGTCGCCGGACGGCACCTTTGTCGGCCGCGACTTTACGGTCGTGAACGGCTTCAAGCTGGAGCTGCTCTACCGCCCGCCGGCGGCGCAGGGCAAGTGGGTCGCCATGACCTGGGACAACAAGCACCGGCTCGTCATCCCGTCGTACAACTCCGACCGCCTCGTGCGCCTCACCATCCCGGACGTCGGTAAGCCCGGCGAGGTGAAGTCCGAACTGCTCACCGGCACCGCCGTCGGCGCCGGCGAGGGCATCCTCTACGCCTTCGACAGCCTTTACCTCAGCAGCAACCGCAGCAACACGCTCCGCAGCGGCCTGTACCGCCTCAAGGACACCAACGGCGACGATATCTACGACCAGACCCGCATCATCCGTGCCCGTCAGGGTGACGCGTCCGACCACGGTACGCACACCATCCAGCTGAATCCCGACGGCAAAATGATGTCCGTCATCAGCGGCAACGCCACCCGCCTGACCGAGTACAACCGCACCCGCGTGTACGACAACTGGGGCGAGGACCGCCTGATCATGCGCCCTGACCTGAGCCCGCCGGGCTTTCACCGCGCCCCAGAGGCCAATATTGTCAATTTCAACGCCGATGGCACGGACGTCGAGCTCTGGGCCATGGGCATGCGCAACCCGGTCTCGCACGCCTTCAATAAGGACGGCGAGATGTTCGTGTACGACGCGGACGAGGAGCCCAACATGGGCTTCACCGTCGGCTACCGCCCGACGAACGTCCTTCACGTCATCAGCGGCGCCGACGCCGGCTGGCGCTCGGGCGCGAAGGTCCATCCGTTCTATTATTTCGACAATTTCGGCACCATCGCCCAAGTCGGCTCCGGCTCGCCGGTCGGCTCGGGCTTCGGCACCAAGGCCAAGTTCCCTGCCCGCTACCAGGACGCGTTCTACATCGACGACTGGTCCTTCGGCAATCTCTGGGCCGTGATGCTCACGCCCGACGGCTCCTCCTACAAGGCCGACGTGCAGCCCTTCGTCAGCGGCCGCCCCTTCGCCGTCTCCGGCACGATCGTGAACGACGCCGACGGCTCGCTGCTCGTCCAGACCACGGGCACGGAGCTCTACCGCATCACCTATGTCGGCAACGAACCGACCAACCCGACCGGGGCCGATACCCGTTTCAAGGCCCTGCGCGATCTGCGCCATGACCTCGAGAAGTTCCACGGCAAGAAGGACGCCGCCGCAGTCAACACCGCCTGGCCGTACCTCGCCGATCCGGACCGCGCCATCCGCTACGCCGCGCGCACCGCGATCGAGTTCCAGGACGTGAATTCCTGGCGCGAGCGCGCCATCAACGAGGTCGAGCCCCGCAAGGCCATCGCCGCCATCGCGGCGCTCGCCCGCGTCACCGCGCCCGACGAGTACCACACCGTCCCCGGCAGCAACCCGGTTCGCGACAAGAATCTTGAGTCGCGCATGCTTGGCACCCTGAACCGCATCGAGTGGCGCGGCCTCAGCTACCAGGACAAGCTAGACCTCCTCCGCGCCTACCAGCTCGTCATGATCCGCCTCGGCATGCCGAATCCGGCCGACGTGCAGCGCCTCGTTGCCCGCCTGGACCCGTTCCTGCCGGCCAACCAGACCGAACTGAACCGCGAGCTTTCCGAGGTCCTCATCTACCTGCAGGCGCCCAACGCCGCCACGAAGGTCATGGCCCTCCTCCGCACCACCCCGACCGAGCCCTACTACGGCATCCAGGAGTGGATCAACCCGCAGCAGCGCCAGCGCCAGGACGGGGCCAACTTCAACCCGGCCGCGCCGAACGTCGGCAAGTTCCAGGCCAGCCTGATGCGCCAGGATGACCAGCAGCACTACGCCATGATGCTCCGCGCCCTGAAGGCCGGCTGGACCCCCGAGCTCCGCAAGGAGTTTCTCGAGTGGTTCGTGACCGCCCCGAAGGAGTGGACCGGTGCCGTGGCCAACAACCTGTCCAACGCGCGCAATGACTTTGTCGCGACGCTCACGGATGCCGAGAAGGCGCCCCTCCAGGCCCTGATCGATACCCCGATCACCAACGCCGCCGGCGGCGGCCGCGGTGGTGGTGGAGGCGGCGGCTTCGGTGGCGCCGGCGGTGCCGGCGGCCGCCG
>OMJT01000072.1 GCA_900299415.1 Opitutales bacterium | reverse complement strand
GGCCGCTGCCGGGCGCGGCGCCGCCCCGGTGGCTGGAGCCGCTGCCGCCGGACGCGGTGCCGCCCCCGCGGGACCCAACCCCGGCCAATTGAAGCCTGATGTTCCTGCCTGGGTGATCGCCCGCAACGGCACCTCCTTCGGATGGTTCGATCCGGCCCCGGACAAGCCCGCCAAGAGCCTCGCCGCCCAGCGCAATGTCACCTTCGGCTATAATGTGTCGGGCACGCTCTACTATCCCAACAACACACCCGCCGGCACCAAGCTGCCCGTGGCCATCTGGCTCCACGGCTATAGTTACCCGCTCGGCTACATGTGGGTCTATCGCACCGATCTCCACCCGGTGCTCGCCCTCGTGCAGGCCGGTTATGCCGTGCTGGCGTATGACCAGTTCGGGTTTGGCAGCCGCATGCCGGACTTCGCGCAATTCTATGACCGCCAACCGAAATGGTCGATGATGGGCCAGATGGTCGAGGATGTCCGTAAGGCCGTCGACACCCTGTCCGCGGATGCCGCGCTCGATCCAGAGCGCATCTCCGTTTTCGGCTACTCGATCGGCGGCACTGTTGGACTCTACGCCGCGGCCCTCGATTCGCGCATCAAGAGTGTCGTGTCCGTCGGCGGCTTCACCCCGATGCGCACCGACACCGCCAGCCGCGGCCTGGGCGGCCTCGCCCGCTACAGCGACGTGCACCCGCTACTCCCGAAGCTCGGCTTCTTCATCGGGAACGAGAACCGCCTGCCCTACGACTTTCCGGAGCTGATCGCGGCCATCGCCCCGCGCTCCGTGCTGGTGGTGGAGCCCTCGATGGACCGCGCCGCGGCCCCCGCCGAGGTGCGCCAGGGCGTGACGAACGCCCGCAAGGCCTATGCGCTCTACAATGCCGGCGACAAACTCGCCCTCGACGAGCCCGTGGACTACCTCCGGCTCACGACCGCGACGCAGGACCGCGCCATCCGGTGGATGAACGCCATCCATCACCCCGCGCCGGCGCCCTTCACCCCCGCCGCGCCATGATCCGCGTCCTCACTGCTCTGCTCCTCGCCCTCCTCGCCCCGGTGCTGCGCGCCTCGGACTTCGATGTCCGCGCGTTCGGCGCCACGGGCGACGGCAAGACCCTCGACACCGCCGCCATCAACAAGGCGATCGACGCGGCCGCGGCGGCCGGCGGCGGCACGGTCCGGTTCCCCGCCGGCACTTACCTGAGCTTCTCGATCCACCTGAAGAGCAACCTCACGCTCCAGTTGGACCAAGGCGCCACGATCCTCGCCGCCACGGCGGCGGCGGGGTTTGGCAGCTACGACCCCTACGAGCCCAACGACTGGGGCGACCGCCTCCAGTACCAGGACTTCGGCCACAGCCACTGGCACAACAGCCTCATGTGGGGCGAGAACCTCGAGAATATCACCATCACCGGCGCCGGGAAGATCGACGGCAGCAAGGGCCTCGTCCGCAACGCCGGCCCGATCAGTGAGCTTGCCGGCCCCAACGGCACGGTCGCCCCCGGCGCTGCGGCCGCGGCGGCCGCCACAGCGGTCCCGCCCGTCGTCGTCGGCAACAAGGCCATTGCCCTCAAGCTGTGCCGCAACGTCGTGATCAAAGACATCACCCTCTACATGGGCGGACACTTCGCCCTCCTCGCCACGGGCGTCGACAACCTCACGATCGACAACGTCAAGGTCGACACCAACCGCGACGGCTTCGACATCGACCTCTGCCGCAATGTCCGGATCTCGAACTGCAGCGTGAACTCGCCGCAGGACGACGGCATCGTACTCAAGAGCTCCTATGCCCTCGGCTTCGCCCGGCCCACGGAGAACGTGACCATCACCAACTGCCAGCTCAGCGGCTACGATCCTGGCACGTTCCTTGACGGCACCTTCAAGCGCACCCTCGAGCGTGCCCCGGACCGCGACGGCCCCACCGGCCGGATCAAGTTCGGCACCGAGTCCAACGGTGGTTTCCGGAACATCAGCATTTCCAACTGCGTGTTTGATCGCAGCCGCGGCATCGCGATCGAGACCGTCGACGGCGGCCCCGTCGAGGATGTCGTCATCACCAACATCACGATGCGCGACGTCTCGAACTCCCCGCTCTTCCTCCGCATCGGCAACCGCGCCCGCGGCCCCGCCGGGATGCCCGTGAGCACGATGCGGCGCATCACCATCAGCAACGTCACGGCCTACGACGCCGACCCGCGCTACGCCTCGATCATCGCCGGCCTGCCCGGCCACCCGGTCGAGGATGTCCACCTCAGCAACATCCGCATCCTCTACCGCGGCGGCCTGACGATGACCGATGTCCGCACCCAGGCCCTGGCGAACAACTTCTTCGCGGGCGGACGCGGCGCGGCGACACCCGACACCACCAACCGCGACCCCTACGATGTCCCGGATGGGGAGAAACTCTACCCCGAGCCCAGCATGTTCGGCGTCTTGCCGTCGTACGGCCTGTTCATCCGCCACGCGAAGAACATCACCGTGCGCGACGTGGAGATCGGTTTCATGAAGGAAGACGGCCGACCGGCAGTCGTCCTCTGGGACGTCGCCGGTATCGAGTTCGATCACCTCAGCTCCCAGAAGTCCGCCAGCGCCCCGCTTTTCATGCTGCGTGACGTCACGGGCCTCGCCATCCGCAACTCGGCCGGCATCCCCGACACCCGCCGTGACGCAGGGGAGACGCTGACGGCATTCCCCGCACCCTGAAGCAAGCGGCTCAGGCGTTGTCCGCGATCGTCACCTCGATCGCGATCCGCACCGCCCGCACCAACTGCGCCAAGGTAAGCCCCTGGCCCTCCTTCCGCAGCCGGGGTAGATGGATGAAACCGGCCCGCACGCCGGAAGCCTGCGGGCATGCCTCCATCAGTCGGTAGAAGACCTCGTTGCAGACAAAACGCCCGGCGGAGCGGGAAACCCGGGCCGGGAATCCTGCCGTTCGCAGCGCGCCCGCGATCCGGACGACCGGCAGGCCCGAGCGGAGGGCCGCCGCGCCGCGTTCGCTGAGCATTTGCCGGCGCGGCTGCCGGCCCGCGTTGTCCGGGATGCGCGCGTCGACCCGGTTCCGGGCGAGCCGTTCGGGCGTAATCTCCCGGCGTGTCTCCGCCAGGCCGAGGCAGATCACCACGCCAGGGCGGTAGCGGCGCAGGGCCCGCCGGAGCGCCTCGGCCGCCGCTCCGAAGCGGCAAGGCAGCACGACGGCACGGACAGGCCGCCCCGCCACGACGATTCCAGCCAAGGCCCGGGCCGCCTGTTCCGACGGATTGCTGCGCGCGCCGCCAAACGGCTCGAAGCCGGTCACAAGCACGCCGTTGCGGATGCTGAATGAATCGTTCCGATTCGTCCTCGGCCGACCTGAAGATTCTCTCGACATCCGTGACACTTTCTCAGCTTATGCGCGTCTATTCCCAACGCAATCTTACCCACAAGACTCCCTATGAAACACCTCCTTTTTGCTCTCGCCGCGCTGCTCTGCGTGCCCGCACTTTCGCGAGCCGCCAGCTCCCCCAATCTGGAGGATATGCCCGCGGGTGCCCTCCTTTGCCAAGCCTACCTGGTTCGCGGCTCCGATTATTTCGACAAGGTGAAGGCCGACCCCAAGATGAGCATTGAGTCAGTCACGGACGGCAAGCGTGGCGATCCGCTTTACCTCGCAGTCATGTTCGCGAATCCGAGCAAGGATGCCACCGGCATCGCCCGCGTGACCTGGACGTTCACGATGACCTACCCCGATGGTAAGAAGGTCTCCGGGCCTCAAGGGCTCAAGGGTGGCGACGGCCCAATGTCCGATGCCGTCCAGAAGTCTTGGATCGTGGCCAACCAAAAGATTCAGGTCCGCCTCAGCGACCAGGACCCGGCCGGTACCTACAAGTTTGACGTCACGGTAAAAGACGTGCTCAGCGGAACCGAGTTCAAATCCAGCATCTCAGTCCCGATCAAATAACGAGCCTCCGCCTCAATCTCACCCCGCTCCCACCGAGCGGGGTTTTTTATTACCTCAGCGCTGGTGCCGCGCCCGGTAAACCCCGGGCGGTTCACCGATTGCCCGGTGAAATTCCCGCGTGAAGTGACTTTGGTCAGAGAAGCCGTACTCACTCGCGATCCGCGCGAGGGTCTTGTCCGAGAACACCAAGGCATTACAACTAGCCCGGACACGTAGTTGCCGGACGTAATCGTGCGGAGTCACGTGGTAGGCTTCGCGGAACTTGCGGTGAAAATCGCGCAGGGACATGCCGCTCTGTTTCGCGAGCTTTCGACGATCAAACGGCTCGTTAAAATTCTCGGCCAGGAACTTCATTGCCTCAGCCAAAGGTGAGCCACTGACCATGCCCGGCTCGTCCTTTTCATACGGCTGGCTCACTCCGGCCGTGCCCACGATCTGGCCACGGCGACTATAAACCGGGATCTTGGTCGTGATCACCCATCGCATGCTGTGATCAAACCGACCCACCATCTCGATGCGTGATATGATGCGTTTGCCCTTCAATACCATCTCGTCGTCGAGTTGGTACTGCGCAGCAAGCGACGGTTCACACAATTCGAAGTCCGTCCGGCCAAGCACATCGGTGCGGTGGTGCAGACCGAAGTGGAGCAAGAACATGGTGTTCACCCACACAAAGCGCCCCTTGCGGTCCTTGATCCAAAAGCCGGCCGTTTCAAAGCGGTCGAACAGTTCGATTATGCCCAATGCATTGAAGCCATGTGACTCGAGGTCGGCGAGCATGCGCGCATCCGACACCGCGACGCGCTTGCGGGTCGCAGTGGACGGAGCGGAATTTGCAGGGGCAATTGTTACCACGGGGTGCAAAATACCCTCGGCCCGCTGAGGGCCGAGGGCTAGTCTAATCCCACGGGATCGGCAGCGGCTAGGTACGAGCCGCTGCCAGTCTCCCGTTAACGGAACAGCTTCGGCGCCACTTCAAAAAGGGCGTGACGCCAGACCGGCCATTCGTGCCGGCCGCCTTGGAGCAGCCAAATGGGCTCATGTTTTACCCCTGCCTTTTCGAGCGCGGAGACTAGTGCCTTGGCGTTGGTCACGCCGCCGTCGTCCGCGCCGATGCCGACCCAGATGAGCTTCATCTTCTTGTTGGTCACCTTGGCGTCGAAAAATGCCGGAAAACGCACGTCTGCGTTTGCGGAACCGGCACTCATCACCACAAGCGAGTGGAACACATCAGGATTCGGCATGCCGATCGAGATGGTCTGCCCACCGCCCATCGAGAGGCCGCCCAGGGCGCGGCTGTCCGCATTCTTGATCGCCCGGAAATTCGCCTCGATGTAGGGAATAATGTCGTTGAGTAGATCCTTCGAGAACGGATCCGTGGGCTGCGCATTCGGGACAATGGCCGCCGCACCGCCGCGCCCACCGGGAGCTGGGGTCGCTGCCGTGTTGCCGGCCGCAGGAACGGCCGCACCTGCGGCAGGGGTCGCAGCCGCCGCCGGAGCCGCTCCGGCGCCGCCGCGACCCACCGCAGCGTTCGGATCGGTATACGTCGCGTCCGGACCAGTGCCGATGCCGGTGCGAGCGTATCCAAAGGGATTCACAATGATCATCGGCTTGGCCTTCCCCTCAGCGATGAGGTTATCCATGATCGTGTTTTCGCGACCGGTGAGGAACCAGCTCGAGTCGGTGTTGCCCGAGCCGTGGAGGAGATAGAACACGGGGTACTTCGTGCTCCCCTTCTCATAGCCCGGGGGCGTGTAGACCCAAAGGGTGCGGGTAATCCCGCCCATCGACTTCGAGTGATAGGTGACCAGCTGCACGCGGCCATGCGGCACATCGCGCGTGTCGTCGAAGGCCGGGCCGCTGGGGCTGGGCAGCTCGACGAGGCTCGCCGGCGGGAACGTGCCGAAACCGAGCTTCACGTAGGGATTGCCCGGGTCCATCGCCACGACGCCGCGGGTCGCGCCTTGGCGGTCGACTTCGAACTGGTAATTGTAGGTGTCGGGCGCGAGCGGGCCGACCGTTACCGACCAGATGCCGTTCGCATCTTTGGTCATCGGGTGGTCCTTGCCGTCGATTTCACCGATGAGAGTGACCGTTTGGGCGTTGGGAGCACGGAAGCGGAAAGTGATGGTCTTGTCCTTCACGTTCACCTCCGGCGAATTTACGGTGCCGCCACCACGGGCGCTGCCGACGTTTAGGGCACCACCTGCAGCGGCGCCGGCACGGCCGGCAGCAGCCGCGCCACCGGCAGCCGGGGCGGGGGCTTGGGCGAGCGCGTCAAGCGCGCTGACGGAGAACAAACCTGAGCAAAACAGCGCCAACAGGCGCCGGGCGATCGAGTGGGTCGGAGTCGACATGGCTTGGATCCTATTCTTGTGGGGGATGCTGGGAGGAAGAACCAACGCAGGCCTAACGGCCGGTTGGGCGATCCTTTCGGGGTTGGGGCCTAAAAGGAAAAAGCGCCAAGAAGTTACAAGATAGAAATATTAAGGTCTTGCACAACGGTGTCCGTCCTTGGTCAGGCGGTGCCAGAAAAATTTCGAAAGCCGCCGCCGGTTACGGCTTTGCGCGTGCCGGCGTTTATGTTCCCATCCCTTTACCCCACGGCCGTTCGTAGGTTGGTTTTTGTTCAAACTCCATGAAATCGCTTCTGTGTTTTGCTGCATCGCTATGTCTACTCCCCCCGGCTACTGCCATCGCGGCGGAGGCTGACAACTTTCAACCCGAACCAGGCTTCACCCTGCTCTTCAATGGCCGTGACCTGACGGGCTGGGGCTACTACACCGGTGGTCAATCACAGAGCTTCGACGGTCTGACCAGTAGTCCCGACGGACGCTACGAGGCCAAGGACGGGATGATCCGGGTGAATGATCGCTTGCCGCGCCTCCAACAGCAGATGGCGACGCGAGAGTCACTGCCGGCGAATGCAGTGGTGCGGATGGAGTTCCGGCCGATGCAATGGACCGATGGCGGCGTCTTTGTCCGTGGCACCCAGCTTCAGGTCCGGGATTTTCTCACGGTCGGGCCCTACTACGACCTGCTGAAGCACCGTACGCAGGAGTGGAATACCCTGGAGATATACGTGCAGGGCCCCTGGGTCTTTGCCTCCTCCAACGGGGAAGTACTGGAGCCTTCCTATCGCGTGGCCCTCACCGGGGGCGTTGGCTTCGAGGCTGATCTCGGCGTGATGGAATTCCGGCGGATTCGCGTGAAGGAACTGCCCGCGGGAGGCCCCGCGTTGCCGGCCGCCATGCCCGCGGCGACCACGCGACCCAACCTCGCCACCCTCAACCGGCCCATCCGCGTCGCCATCCTGGGCGACGAGATTGCGCAACCGTTTCCGGGAGCCGTCAACGGGACCACGCCGCGAGGGGGAGTCCAACTGGCGGACGTCACCGCCCGGCAGTTGGCGGCCGTGCGGGCCATGGTCGCGGCCCCGGCAAAGGCCCTGGCTGACGTGAACGCGGCTCGCGCTGCGGTTGCGACGGCCAGTCTCGCGGCGCCGACGGAGATCGCCGCCAAGGTCGCGGCGCTCGGCGAGGCGGAACTCGTCCTCGCCAACCAGCGGGCGGCCCAGTGGGCCTGGCTCCAGGCCTCGTCTTACAAGTTGAATCCGGCTGCGGTGGCGGCGTTTCTGCCGCAAGCCAACCTCGCTCCCCTCTCGGGCCGCGGCAGTACCAGTGTCAATGGGGCCGCCCTGCCTCCCGGACGCGGCGGAGCGCCCAGCGGTCCGGCGCAGTTCGGGCCACCGGACGACCTGCCGCCCCGGTTCGATCTGGCCAGCAATCTCACCCGTCAACTTGGACCGCGCTGGGATGTTCGCAATTTCGCCTTCCCTGGCGCCACCGTCCAGAAGGGCGGCGACTCCTCCGTTTGGATCCAGCCTGCGCTCACCGCCGCGCTCGATTTTGACGCCGACATCGTCGTGTTTGTGTTTGGCACCAACGACAGCAAGCCGGAGAACTGGCGCAATGCCGCCGCGTTCGAGGCCGACTATCGCGCGCTGGCGACGACGTTCGCCGCCGGCGCCGCGCGGCCGAGGCTCTTCTTTGCGAAGCCGCCGCCGGCATTCACGGGAGCGGGCGGCGTGGACGCCAAGCTGATCGCGGGGGACATCCCGGCACGGCTCGACGCACTCGCGCGTACCATGAGCGCCACGGTCATCGATCTCCACGATGCCATGAAGGACGCAGCCAACCTCACCCTTGATGGCGTCCATCCCGACGCCGAGGGTTCCGCCCGAATCGCGGCTCGTGTACAGGCGGCCTTGAGCCCGCTGGCCGGCGGGCGTTGAGCCCGTCCCCGTCCTGTTCTATCCATGAAAAAGCCCACCTTTGTCCTCGCGGTCCTTGCGGCCCTCCCGGCCCTTGTCCTGGCCGCAGAGCCTAAGCGCATTCTGGTTGTCGGCGCATCCGTCGGTTTCCGCCACGGCTCCATCCCCAACACGGAGAAACTGCTCCGCGACCTCGCCGCCAAGTCCCATGGCGAGTTTACCGTGACGATGATGTCGGACGACCCCGACTATCCGTTTCCACACATCCAGCCCCCGCTGCCGACCACCGGCACCAACGGCGGGCTTGGCGCACCCACCGGGTTTCCCGGCACGATCCCAGGAGCGAATGCCGAACTGCAGGCGGCCGTCATGGACGCCGCCGGCCCCCTTCTGCCCGGCCTGAGTACGGCCGCGGCCGCGGCTCGGACCGCTCTCCTCGCCGCCTCGTTTGACAATCCGGCGCAGCTCACCGTCCTGGCTTCCGCCCTGGGCACCGCTGAAGGCAACCTAGCCTTGGGCCGGGCTGATGCCCTCGCCCGCCTCCAAGCGTCTCCCCATCGCGTCACACCCGCGCAAGTCCAGAACCTGGCCGGTAATTTTCCGAACATGGCCACGGTCCGCGGCAGTGCCGACGTCATGTCCAGGCTTTTCCAGACCTTCATGAGCCCCGCCGCGCTCAAGAACTACGATGCCATCGCCTTTGTCAGCACCACCGGCCTGCTCCCAATCCCAGACGAGAAGGCCTTCCTCGACTGGGTGGCCGCCGGTCATCCCGTGATTGCCCTGCACGCGTCCCTAGACCGCGGCGCCACGTCGGATGAGCAGATGGAGATGCTCAGCGGGGGTGCCCGTTTTGCGGGTCATCCGGGCAACGGCAATCTCGCCCGCAAGATCTATACGGTCGACGCCAAGCACCCGGCGACGAAGGACTGGCCCGACGGCGTCGCCATCGTCGATGAGTACTACCAGTTTTACCATATGGGGCCGAGTGGGCGCATCGCCGGGGTCGACTGGAGCAAGGTCCACTCGCTGCTCGACATGGACTTCGAAGGCACGCGAATGCCAGTGGCGTGGACAAAAATGTACGGCAAAGGCCGTGTCTTTTATACGTCGCTGGGCCACCGCGACGACGTAGTCCTGCCTTACGTGAACAACCTCGACTACGGCTACGAGCGGGAAAACGGCAACTGGATCGCGCTCGCATACCAGAAGCATCTGCTTGAGGGCATCCGCTGGGCACTCGGCTACACCGAGGCCGACACCACTCTGGGCAATCACCCGGCAAAATAAGCGGACAAGCACTCCTCCTCCACCCAACGTCCCGGGCCTCGGCTCGGGACTTTTTTTAGCCCTAGGGAGTCACCAAGGGCGAATCATGGCCGCTCGCCTTGGCGATAGGCATCCCGCATCACCTGCATCGTGTGGCGAACCCGCACCGGGGAACCAATCTTTTGCAGGTGGGCGCGGAGTTGCGTGAGACAGCCGATGTTTCCGCTCGCCACCACATCCGCACCGGTGGAGACAACGGCCCGGGCCTTCTGGGCACCGAGTGATGCCGCCGTTTCCGGCTGATCGAGATTGTACGTGCCGGCGCTGCCACAGCACAGGTGCGGGTCGGCCAGTTCGCATAACGTCACTCCCGGGATCATCTTGAGCAGGGTCCGCGGTTGCTCGCGGACGCCTTGGGCGTTGGCGAGATGGCATGCGTCGTGGTAGGCGATCCGCCGTGCACCGCCATTGCCGGATGGTATTTCTGACAACCCCAACCCGGCGAGAAAGGCACTCACATCCTTCGTTCGTTTGCGGAAAGCAGCCGCCCGGGATTCGTCGGCCGTCCCGGCCAAGATGAGATCATATTCGTGCAACGCCGAGCCGCAACCGGCGGCGTTCGTAAGGATCGCGTCGAGATTCGCGGGGAAGGCGTCAAGGTTTCGCCGGGCAAATCCCTGTGCGGCGGGCAGGTCGCCGGTATGCCAGGCGAGTCCACCGCAGCAGCCCTGTTGCTCCGGCACGACCACCTCGACACCATTGCGCGCGAGCACCTCGATGGTCGCGACATTGATGTCCGGATCCAGCACCTGCTGGGCGCACCCGGCCAGCAAGGCCACCCGCGCCCGACGCCGGCCTTTCGCGGGCGTCACCGGTGGCAGCGCCACCGCGTGCGGGACGTGTTCGGGAGCCAATTCTAGCATGGGTCGCAAGACCGCCGGCACGAGCGGTCCCAACGCCCGCCCGAGTTTCGCGCCGGTCAGGGCGAGGCGAAACCGGCCCGGGAAAGGAATGGTGGCCCCAGCCACCCATCGCCGCAGCCTGTCGCCGGGCGATCGAGTGACGCCCCGTCGTTCGGCCATCGCCCGGAACGGGCTGATCAGGTCGCGATACTGCACCCCGCTGGGACAGGCCGGCTCGCAAGCCAGGCATCCAAGACAGCGATCAACATGCGGCTGCGCGGCGGCCGGAGCTAGGGTTCCCTCGAGCACCTGCTTCATCAGGAGGATCCGCCCGCGCGGTGAATCCATTTCCTGCCCGAATTCCTGGTAGGTGGGACAGGCGGCGAGACAGAATCCGCAATGCACACAGGTTTGTACCGCTTCGGCCATCGGTCGGCCGAGCGCGCCATGTTCTTCCCGCTTGATCGAGTGCTGCATACTATTCGTCGAGATCTGGGAACCGACCATTCGGATCGAGCGCCGCCTTCACGGCTCGCATCACGGCAAAGGCCCGCTTTTCGCCGGGCCACAGTGGGCCAACACCACGCAGGGTGAGGGCGGGCCAAGGCAGCTTTTCGGACGCGGTCCCGGCAGGAAACGAGAGGTAGCCGACATTTCCGCCTGAACCCACCTGCGAACGCACGTTGCTCCGGGCCTCGGCCCAGACCACAAATTGCTTCACCTGCGCCGGGGCCAGCACGACTTTCACAAGGGTGCCCGCCGGATGGGCCCAGCGAAATTCACCCAGCGCCGACCAAAGCGCGTGCGCGGCGGATTGCTCCAACACCCGGCCCGGCCAGCGCGTGAGCACCTCGGCCGCGAGCGCGTCGAGCGCGGACTCCGGCCCCGCCAGTCGCGCCATGACGCGGCCTTCCCCGGGCACCAACTCCAGGGCATCGAGCTCCCAACGCGTCCGCGCGGCCTCGGTCAGGATGGCCGTCAGCGCGTCCGAGTCCTCCGCCTCGAGGGAAAGCGTGCGGGTCTGTCGCGCACGCGGAAACACCTTGAGCGTCAGACCAGCGATTATGCCGAATCGGCCAATGCTTCCGACCAGGAACTTCGGTACATCAAAGCCCGCCGCATTCTTCACCACCTTGCCACCCAGCCGCAGCGATCGGCCGGTGCCGTCGACCAACGTGACGCCGAGGATAAAATCGCGCAGGCCGCCGAAACGAAAACGACCCGGCCCGCTCAAGCCCGCCGCCACGGTGCCCGCGAGCGTCGCTCCGGTCTCCGCCAGGGGCGGATCGAAGGGCAGGTACTGTCCGCGTTCGGCCAGGACCGTGGCGATCTCCTTCACCGGCGTTCCCGCCCAGGCAGTAAAGGTAAACTCGCTCGGCTCGTATTCGGAAATTCCGCGCAGCTTCGCGGTTGAGATCCTCGCCACGTCTGAGCCCACGGAGGACAGCCGTGGTTTGGTCTGCGCGCCCACGGCAATGACCCGCTTAGCGGCACGCACGGCCTCGACGAGCTCGGCAGTCGAACTCGGGTCCCAGGAGGAAATCTTCGCCACCTCTCCAGGATTCATTCTCGTGAAATGGTCCCCGCCTGCTCCAAAGGATGCAGGCCGCGTTGCCCCAAGCTCATCACCGGCGGTTCACCTGACGGAAACATCTTGCCCGGGTTGGCAATGCCCAGCGGGTCAAACGCCGCCCGGATGCGCCCCAAACAGTCGAGTTCGTCTGCGGTGAACATCTCCGGCATGTAGTCGCGCTTCTCGGCTCCGACACCATGCTCGCCGGTGATCGATCCGCCCATTTCGACGCACATGCGCAGAATCTTTCCAGCGAGGGCTTCCGCCCGCGTGAATGCATCGGGGATCCGGCCATCGTACATGATCAGCGGATGCAGGTTTCCGTCGCCCGCGTGAAACACGTTCGCCACCCGCACCCCCGAACCGGCGGCCATTTCGCCGATGCGCCGCAGGGCCTCCCCCAGCCTACGCCGCGGCACCACGCCGTCCTGCACGATGAAGTCCGGCGACAGGCGCCCCACCGCGCTGAACGCGCTCTTCCGACCCTTCCAGATCGCCAGACGCTCCGCGGCATCGCGGGCCACGCGCACTTCGGCCGCGCCGCTCGCCGCGAGGATCTCATCCAGCCGGAGCAGGTCCGCCGCGACCACTTCGCGCGGCCCCTCCAACTCGACGATCAGCACGGCCGCCGAACCCGGCGGATAGTCCGCGTGCACGGCCGCCACCGCGGCCTCCAGGGCGAGTGCGTCCATGATCTCGATCGCCCCCGGGAGCAGTCCGCTCGCGATCACGGCGGCGACGGCATCGCCGGCCGCCTCAAGCGAACGGTAGCCGGCGAGCACGGTGTGGAAGGTCTCGGCGGCCGGCAGCAGCTGCAGCGTCACCTCCAGCACCACGCCGAACAGTCCCTCATGCCCGACGAACAAGCCCGTCCAGTCAGGCCCAACCTGTTCGCGGCTGGCTCCACCGAATTCAACGATCTCGCCGGTCGCCAGCACCGCCTTGAGGCCGAGCACGTGGTTCGAGGTCATCCCGTACTTCAGGCAGTGCGCCCCGCCGGAGTTGAACGCCACGTTGCCACCGATGGTGCAGATCGACTGGCTCGAGGGGTCCGGGGCAAAATGCAGGCCGTATGGTCGCGCGGCCGCCGTGACCGCGAGATTGACCACGCCAGGCTCGACCACCGCGATACGTTGCGCGGGATCCACTTGCAGGATCCGATTGAGCCGGTTGAGCGCAATCACGATGCCACCCGCAATCGGCAGCGAACCGCCCGAGAGTCCGGTCCCGCTCCCGCGGGCCACGAACGGTAGCTTCTCCGCGTGGCAGAACCGCACCAAGGCGATCACCTCTTCCTGGGATTCCGGCACGACCACGCCCAGGGGCGTGCTCCGGAATGCCGTCAGGCCGTCGCTTTCATAGGCCGCCAACTGTGCCGGGTCGAGCAGCGTGCGCCCCGGGGGCAGCAGGGCAATCAGGCGTTGGAGGAGCGTGGTCACCAGTGCAGCCTCACGCCGGCCCGGCCCAGCCGGGGCGGCCCGAGCGTGACGATCCCGTCGGCTCCGAGCCCCGTCTCACTGCGCCGGTCCAGCAGATTTTCCACGGCAAAATAAAGCTCCAGGCCGGATGACCAGCGTTTGCTGAGGCCCAGGTCCAACGTTGTGGCCGACTTGAGCACCAGGCTGTTTTCGTCGTCCTCGAACTGACTGCTCGCATGCCGCAGCATTGAATTCAGTTTCCAATTCTTGGCGAGCTGCCAATCGAATCCTGTGGAGAACGCCAAGCGGGGGGTCTGGGCGAGGCGTTTGCCCTGCAAGGCCGGCCGCACCACCGCCTGGCGAACCCGGGCATTGCTGAACAAGCCGTCCGCATGCAGCCGCAGGGTTGGAACCGGACGCCAATCACCGGTGAGCTCCAGCCCTTCGATCCTCGCTCGATCGAGGTTCATCCGTGTGCGGGCGGTGGGGGTCTGCGTCACATTGGCGACCGCGTTCCACAGGTCGTTCACAAATGCCGTTCCGGACACGCGAAAATGTCCCCGGTTGAAATCGATGCCCAGTTCGCCGCCGGTGAGGGATTCGCGTTGCAGGGCCGGGTTCGCCTCGGTTGTCAACGCCCCCACCCGAAAGGGCCGGAAATATTCATTCAGCGTGGGAACGCGAAAGGCGCGGTAGGCCGAGCTGCGCAGCTTGAGTCCGGTGGCCGGTGTCCAGACCAGTCCGAGCTGGGGACTGAACTCGAAGCCCCGCTGCGCCGCATAGCGGTCGTCCCGCACGATGGCGCCGGTCGCACTGTCTGTTTCCCGGCGGTGCCCCTCCGCATTGTCCCAGGAATCCAGGCGGGCCCCGATGGAGCCCCGCCACGTTTCCGCCAGGGCCCGGTCGTGATTGAGAAAGATGCCGGCGAACGTCTGCTCACCCCCGGCCCGGCGCACCCGGGTGAACTGGCCGCTCGCGAAGAGGAATCGTTCGCGGGTTTCACCTTTGACGCGGCGGAGATCGACCCCGGCGCTCGTCGTCGACCGCGCCTTCTGCCATGCCACCGCCACCGACGCCCCGCCGGCGGTGGCCGGCACGTCGAACTGGTAATTGGCCGGAGTATCAACCGTGCGGGTGGCATTCACGGAAGAGAAGAAACTGGCGAAGCTCTGCTCCTGATAGTACGCCGTCGCATTCCAGGTGAGCTGCGCCGAACCAGTCCCGGAAAGGGAGGCCGCCACCTGGCCCGCCTCGCTCTCGTTGTTCTGCAACGGGGTGCCATTCCCCCGCTTCTCGTGGAAATACCGACCGCTCAGCTGCAGGGCCGTCTGCCCGCCGAGGTTTGTGCGCCAGCTCAGCCGGCCCGACTGATGGCGCGAGGAAAGCCGCTGGTCCACCGGGCCCCGCTGGGCCGGGCCGACGACCTGAAAACCACCGAAGGAAAAAGATCGCAGGCTCAGGCCCAAGGTCGAGGCACCGAGACGCTGGCTCACCCCGGCCTCCCCGCTCTTCCAGCCGAAATCGCCGAACGTGGCCGTCGCCTGCCCCGCATTCTGGTCCGGCGCGGCGCTGAAGAGCTGCACCGTGCCGCTCAGGGCGGCGTTGCCCCAGGCGCCCGAGCCTCCTCCCCGCAAAATTTCCACACGATCCAATGAGCCGACCGGAACGGAGCTCCAGGCCACCCAGCCGCCAAAGGGATCGTTCAGCGGCACCCCGTCGAGCAGGACCAAGGAGCGGCTGGCTCCGCTGGGGCCGATATTGCGCAGGGAGACCCCCTGGGCCGTGGGGTTGGCGATCAGCGAGCCGCTCCGCCGGAACAGCGAAAACGCGGCGGACGCGCGCAAGGCTTCGTCGACCGTCGACGCCGGAGAGGCCTGCAGTTCGTCCCCACCGAAGACATCCACGGCGACCGGGAGCTGCTCCGTCGTCTGCGGCGCCCGGGCCGCGGTGACCACATACGGCTCCAGCACCGTAGTCGGACCCGAGGCCGCGGCCAGGGCGCACGACGGAAGCAAAGCGCCCAAGCCGGCGCCCAGCCGAAGGCAAAGCTTCATCTCCTCGGTAAGATTCCGATGACCGGAATCCTGGTGGCCTTATTTCCCGGGGTTCTCGCCTTTGACGTTCGTCTGGATGGCGTAGAAGCCGGTGCGGGCGGTGATGTAGAGCATCGAGTGGTCCGGGCCACCGAAGGCCACGTTCGCCGGACCCTCGGGCACCGGGATGACGCCGATCAGCTGGCCGGTCTTCGTGCTATACACGGAAACGCCGCCGCTGCTCATGTAGAGGTTGCCTTGGTTGTCGAGGGTCATGCCGTCGGAACCGGAATGACAAACCACCCGCTTGTTCGTGAGGGACCCATCGGGCTGGATATCGTAGCCGTAGGTTTCGCCGCCGGTGATGTTCGCGACGTAGAGGGTTTTGCCGTCCCGCGTACCGATGATGCCGTTCGGCGTGCCGGCCACACCGGCGACGTTGTTGAAGTCGGCAACCGCGCGCCTGAAGGTCTTCCGGTCGGCGGAGAGAAAATAGATGGTGCGCTGATCCTGCTCCGAGGGGCGGTTGGACGGGTTCCACCAACTCCGCGCATAATACGGATCGGAGAAATAGAGGTCACCGTTCGGCGCGCACCAGACGTCGTTCGGGCCGCCGAGCAGCTTGCCATTGTATTTTCCATCCATCAGCACCGTGACTTTCGGCCGGGTGAGGGTCGCGGGACGATCCGGGTCACCCACCGCCGGGTTAAGCGGCGCCGGGTACGGGATGGTTTCCTTTTCGGTCAGCGAAACGGACCAAAGCTCATTCCGCTCATCGGCGCAGACGATGAGGTTGCCCTTGTAGTCGAACGACATGCCGTTGGCGTAGCCGGCAGGGTGCATGAAAACCGACAGGGTCTTGTCGGCCACGCTCCACTTCATGATCTTGCTGCTGTTCTGCTCCACGAAGTACACGTCGCCGTTGGGCGCGCTGGTGGCGCCCTCGGTGAAGGGCATGCCGACCGTGTAGCTCTCGCGCGGGAGCGTCGCGAGTTTCTCGACGACGGCGCCGGGGGCGACAGTCGGAGGCAGCGGCGCGGGGGCCCCGCCGCGGCCGCCGCGGCCAGCGGGCGTGATCAGGTTCTGAACCTGCCCCGCGTTCAAACGATTGGCACTCGATTGGAGCGTTGCAATCGCGGCGGCGCGAGCGTTGGCGACGGCGAGGTCCGCCCGCGCGACGGCATCCGCCTTGGCGCTGATGTCCTGCGCATTGGTCGGCAACGTGAGGGAGGCCGCCGTCAGGGCGTCGCGGGCGACGGTCAGTGCCTGGTTGAGCGGCGCGAGCGCGGCGTTCATCGCCGAGACCGCCGCAAACTGCGGAGCGTTCAGGGGGACCAGCGGCGCCGCCGGGGCGGGCGCAGCGGCCGGCTGGGCAAATGAGGTGACCGCCCATCCGGAGGCGATGAGCAGGCCAAGGGCAAGATTGCGGGGGGTTTTCATAGAAAAAGGTCAGTATCCTTTGGTGGTGATCCAGAAACTCTCTTCCCACGAGCCACCCGGGGGAATGCTTTGCAAATCCTTATAGACGCCCTTCTCGGCAAGGTTGAGGGCATTGGTGATGGCCACCATCGGTTCAAAGGCGATGAAACCCTTCGTCGTCGGGGCCGGTGCGCCTTCGGCGCGCGCGACCGCCGGGGGCGCGATCTTCACGCCCTCGGCCGGATCAACCGGAAACGGACCGGAAGCCGCAGGCGCCGCACCAGCCCCGCGGCCGGCACCTGCCGCCGCACCCTGACCGCCACCTCGGGCACCGCCACCACCGCCGCCTTGGCTACCTCCGCGGCCACCACCGCCACCGCCCGCGGGCAGTGCCGTGGACCAGGCCAGGACGGTCTTGTACTTCGGTCCGAGGATCGCATGCAGCTCCTTGCCGTTGTACATGAGCTTCATCGTGGCGCGCCCGTTCTCATCGCGGACGAGGTCCGTGAACACGTCGTCGATCAGGCCGTACTTCTTGAGTTGGATCGCAGTGCGATCGGAGCCGAAGAAATTCTCGATCGGCTGGGTTTCACCGGTCGGCAAACGTTGCGGGATCTCAATCCAGTGCGTCCTCGCATCGAGCGAAACCGTCCAGTCGTCGCGATTGCCGTCGGGCAATTCGTAGATGGGATGGTAGCCAATCACCACCGGCATGGGATCCGTGCTCAGGTTATCCAGGCGCGTCTTCACCTCGAGCGTGCCATTCGCAACCCGATAGGTGATGGTGATGGTGTGCGCGAAGGGAAACTGCTTCATGAATGCCGGATTCCTGTAGAAATCCAGCCTGCACGTGGCCCACGCGCCAGTGGCGTCGGCCTTCGACTCCACGAGCTCCCAGCCCTTGTACCCGCCAACAAAGCCGGTGCTCGGGATCGGGCCGCGCACATTGCCGAGCTCCACGTCGAAATTGTACTTCTTGCCGTTGGCGTAGAACGCGGTCTGGTCGAGACGGTTTGCGTACGGGGCGAGCAAGGGCATGCCGTTCAGGCCCGGGGCATTTTCGAATGCCTCGGCGGAAGCGCCGGGCCGGACCAGATCCTTCCCTTTAACTTGGATTCGCCAGGGGCGTCCGACGCTAAGAACCACCGGCACGACCATCTCCGCCCGAGCGTCCTTCAGTTCAATGACATTCCCGGTCCTAACGGCTGTATAAGGCTGGGCTGACGCCCGGGTGGACGCCGCCAGAAGGAAGGCGGCAAGGACAAACCCTGGCAGCCTTGAGATTTGAACTTTGGAAATCCGCACTGGGTTACTGGGGCAGCAGTCGGATGATTTTTCCCGGAGTGTCGGCGGGCAGCGACGCCCCAGGGGCCGCCACTGCGATGTAGAGCAGCCCGTCCGGGCCCTGGATGATGTCCCGCACGCGGCCGAACGTGTTGAAGACCTCTTCCTGGTGGGTGACTTTCCCGTTGGCCACTTCGAGACGCATGAGGCGTTGGCCCGCCAGCCCGCCGACAAACAGGCTCGTATTGCGCCAAGCGGGATAACGGTCGCCGGTGTAGAAGGTCATGCCAGCCGGCGCCAGCGTCGGAGTATAATAAACGATCGGATCATCCATACCCGGCGCCGAAGTAAGGGTGATGCCGCCTTGGGACCCTTTGCTCACCACACCCCAGCCATAGTTGTGGCCCTTGATGAGAAGATTCACCTCATCGCCGTTCGTTGGGCCGTGCTCGGATTCCCAGAGTGCTCCCGTTCCCGGCTCCCAGGCTAGTCCTTCGGGGTTGCGGTGTCCGTAGGTCCAGATCGAGGGGACCGCGCCGGGTGTGTTTACAAACGGGTTGTCGCTGGGGATCGAGCCATCGTCATTAATGCGGTGTACCTTCCCGAGCGGGATAGAGAGGTCCTGCGCGTTGGTCATCTGGCCGCGTTCGCCAATCGTGAAATAGAGGTGTCCCGTGGTGTCGAAGAGGAACCGCGAACCAAAGTGCGTGCCCGACGTTGTGTAGAGGTTCTCCGCAAAGCGCTTGATCGTCTCCTGATTGGTCCACTCGTTGTTGGCGTTGATCTTGCCGCGGACCCACACCGTCATCGAAGGCGGCTGACCCGCCGCGCCGGTGGCGGTCGCCGCCGTGATGAACCCAGGCAACTGCGCTGCACTCAGCTTGGCGGTTCCGGCTTGGATCGCCGCAAAGGCATCGGCGCGGGCCAAGGCAAGGGTGAGGTCCGCCGCAGCGAGCGCATCAACGCTCTGCCGGATCGCCGCATCGTTGCGGGTCTCGGCGAACGTCGCGGCCAACAGGGCGGTCCGAGCGCTCGTGCTGGCGGTCACCTGCGACCCGACCTTGCCCTGCAGCGTCGCAACGGCGGCCATTTGGGCCGCGTAGCCCGGTTGGGGCTCGGAATAGGACAGATAGATCCAGCCGTTTTGCGCGTAGTTCGGGTGGACCTCGATGTCGAGAAAACCGCCGTCCTGCTGCACATGCGGCACCGGGGTGTTCTTCACCGGGGCAGACAGCACGTTGTTCTTGTCGAGGATCCGGATCGCGCCCTTGCGCTCCGTGACCAGCAACCGCCCATCCGGCAGAAAGGCTAAACCCCAGGGCGTGTAGAGATCTGACGTCAGGACCTCCACCTTGAACGTCTGCTTCTCCGATTTGATCACCAACCCATCCGGCGCATCATTGTAGGGCGGCCGCGGATTGGCCGTGGCTGTCGCCTGCCGGATATAGGTCACCATCTGCCAGATCTGGTCGTCGGTGAGATTTGCCGACCACGACACCATCTCGGTATTCGGCACGCCGTTCTTGATGGCGTTGGTGAGCCGGGCATCGTCGACCGTCCCAAGCCACTCCTTGTTGAAAAGGCTCTTCGCGCGCCCACCCTCCAAGCCGGTACCGTGGCAACCTGCGCAACTCGACGCAAAGAGCGTCGCCGTGGCGGCGTTGATGGTGCCCACGGGTCCACCGAGAGGACCGGCAGCGCCGCGGCCACCCGCACGGCCGGCGGCGGCGGGGGCTGCCGCCCCACCCGGGGCCGGCTGAGCCGAAACGGCGGCGACACCAACCAGCAGTGTCGAGGTGATCAGAAATGCTCCAAGAGACAGGTAGGATTTCATCTAGGAAAATTCTGCAATAACCAGGGGGATGGTTGGGTTAACTGCACGGCAAGGACGAGTGCCTTAGGCGGGGCACCCAAGGGAGAGGACAGAAGGCGACTAGCAGGATAGCAGAGGGTCTGGATTGGATCTTGCACGAGGGTGCCATTGGGTTTGCGACCCGTGCCAAGGTCCGGCAAACCGTCACCGAAAGACGACGAACGCACCAGTGCCAGCAGGCCCGTCTTGGTCATCAAATATTCGACTGACCGAGAAAAAATGGTGACTCCCCCCTGACGAGTGCTGCACTTTTTTCTCATGAAACCCCATTCACGCGTCGCGGTAATCACCGGCGCCGGTTCCGGTATTGGAAAAAGCGTCGCCCTCGCCCTGCTGCGAGAAGGTTACTCCGTGGCCTTCGCCGGCCGCCGGACCGATGCCTTGGCGGCCGCCGCTGCCGAGGCCGGCGCGGCGCCGGAACGGACGCTGGTCGTGGCAACTGACGTGGCACAGCCGGACTCCGTGCGAAATCTGTTTGCTAAGACCGTGGAAAAATTTGGTCGCGTCGACCTGCTCTTCAACAATGCCGGGACGGGCGCGCCGGGTGTTCCGCTGGAGGATCTGACCCTCGAGCAATGGAAGGCCGTCGTGGATACGATCCTGACGGGTGCTTTCCTCTGCACACAGGAAGCGATCCGGATCATGAAGCGCCAGCAACCCCGGGGAGGACGAATTATCAACAATGGCTCGATCTCGGCCCACGTCCCCCGGCCGAACACGGCACCCTACACGGCGGCCAAGCACGCGATCACCGGGCTCACAAAGAGCACCTCGTTGGACGGCCGCAAACACGACATCGCCTGTGGCCAGATCGACATTGGCAACGCCGCGACCATCCTCACCTCCAAGATGGCGCAGGGAGTGCCGCAGGCCGATGGATCGCTCGCGGTGGAGCCGACCATCGATCCGGAACATGTGGCCCGCGCCGTGGTATACATGGCAACCCTGCCCCTGGATGTGAACGTCCCGTTTGTCACCGTGATGGCCAACAAAATGCCTTACATCGGGCGCGGCTGACCGCGCCCGTCATTTCCCTACTCCATCAACCCACACCCCAAAACCCCATGAAAAGAAACCTCATCGGCATCGGCATCGCCTGCATCGTCCTCACGGCGATTGGGCTTCAGTATTCGAGCAGCTACGCCGCCGCGGCGGCGCCAGCCGCCACGGCCGGACGTGTCTTCGAACTCCGCATCTACACCGCCAACCCGGGCAAGCTCGACGCGATGAAGGCGCGTTTCCAGAATTCGATTCTCGCGCTCTTCAAGAAGCACAACCTGGAGGTCGTCGGCTTCTGGGCACCGACCGACGCGCCGGACTCGGCCAACAAGCTCGTCTACATCCTCGCCCATGCCAGCCGCGCGGCCGCCGACAAGAACTGGCAGGCCTTCAAGGATGACCCGGAGAAGATCAAGGTGTGGGCCGAGACCGAGAAGGACGGACCGATCAACCAGAAGGTCGAATCGATCTTCATGACCTCGCTGCCGTGGTCGCCGATCAAGTGAACGGTCAGATGGCGGCCAGCAGGCCGCCATCGACGTAGAGGATCTGCCCGTTGACAAAGTCGGAGGCGGCCGACGCAAGAAAAATGGCCGCCCCGACGAGTTCCTCGGGTTTGCCCCACCGTGCGGCCGGGGTCCGCGCGCAGATCCAATCGTTAAACTTCGGATTCTGCACGAGCGGGGCCGTCAACTCGGTGGCAAAATACCCGGGGCCAATGGCGTTGATCTGCACATTGTGACGCGCCCATTCCGTCGCCATCGCGCGCGTCAACATCTTCAGGCCGCCTTTCGCCGCCGCGTAATTCCCGGTCGTTGGGCGGCCCACCTCGCTCATCACTGAGCAGGTGTTGATGATTTTCCCGGCCCGGCGCGCAATCATCCGCGGTGCGACATGGCGGGCGACGAGAAACGCACTCGTCAGGTTGGTATCGATCACCTCCCGCCATTGGGTCTCAGACATTTCCTCCAGCGGCGCACGCCGGTGGATGCCGGCATTGTTCACGAGCACGGAGATCGGGCCGAACTCCGCCTCCACCTTGGCCACCGCCTGCTCCACCGCCCCACCTTGGGTGACATCGAAGGCCGCGGTAGTGACACGCAGGCCCTCGCTGCGCAAAAGTTCGGCCGCCGCGGCAAGCTTCGCTTCGCAGCGGCCATTGAGCACTAGCGACGCCCCGGCCTGGCCGAGCCCGCGAGCCAGCGCCAAGCCCAGACCCTGGCTCGATCCCGTGATGAGCGCGATCTGCCCGCTGAGGTCGAAAAGGGATCGAGCGGCCATGGGATTACCTTCCCGCACTCCAGCCACTGTCGATCACCAGCGAACTGCCGGTCACCATCGCCGCTTCGTCGCTCGCCAGATATAGGGCGGCCGCCGCGATCTCCCCGGGCCGCGCCATCCGCCCGGCCAGCTGGGTGCCTTCCATCTCTCGCCGGGCAGCCACGGGATCGGGGTACTCCGCCAGTCGCTTCGCCACAAATGGCGTTTCAACCCGGCAGGGGCAGATTGCATTGAACCGCACTCCGGAGGCGGAATGATCGAGCGCCAAGGCCTTCGTCATTCCTACGACCGCGAATTTTGACGTCGTGTAGGCAAAGCGGTCGCGAATCCCGACAAGCCCGCCGATTGATGCCAGGTTGATGACGCTGCCTTTTTTCCGCTCGAGCATCGCCGGCAGGAACGCCTTGGTGACGAGAAATGTACCCGTGACGTTGACGTCCAGCAACCGCTGCAGGTCAGCGGTCGGCGTCGTCAGGATCGTCCCCACGGCGCCGACACCAGCGTTGTTCACCAGGATATCCAGCGGCTGGGCAATTGCCGCCCGCGCCGCCGCGATGTCCGCCTCATTCGTGATGTCCAGTCGCAGCGCCGTCGCCTTGCCGCCGGCCGCCACGACGTTGGCCGTGACCTTCTGGGTGCCGTTCTCGTCCCGGTCGGCCACAAAAACGTGCGCACCGGCCGCGGCAAATGCCTCGGCGATGGCCGCCCCGATCCCGGAGCCGGCACCAGTGACCATTGCAGTTTTGCCAGTGAGAGAGAACATGGGATGAGGATGGATGCGGCGACATGAAGCAGGCGAGATTTATGAAACGGAGCCCCGGGTCTTTCGCGCCGCTAACGCCGCTTGGCCCGCCCGGAGTGTCGCGGTGATCTGATCCGGATCGTAGACACACCCGCCCCAGGTGCCACCGCTGGCATCCTGCAGGACCGCCCACAACCGCGTGTCCTCCGGCAGCGCCGTGTGCGGAGCGAGATCGCCACGGACCGGCCGCCGCTCCAGCAGCTGCGCACCTTCCTCCGCCGAGAAGCGCCGGCCGCCTCCGCCAATGAGATCGATCGTCCCGCGCATCGCCACCCGGTCCAGTTCGATCCGGATGATGTCGCCGTCAACCAGCTTGCCGATCGGACCACCGGCCAGTCCTTCAGGCCCGACGTGTCCGATGCACGCGCCCGTCGACACGCCGGAGAAGCGTGCATCCGTTAGCAAGGCCACGTGTTTCCCGTGCGGGATGTTCTTCAATGCACTTGTGACCTGGTAGGTCTCCTCCATCCCCGTGCCGAGCGGGCCCACGCCCGCAAGGACCAGCACATCGCCCGCGCGGATCTCCCCCCGCTTGATCGCGGCCATCGCCGCCGCCTCACTCACGAACACGCGGGCCGGCCCTTCCTTGCGGTACACGCCCTCCGCATCCACGACCGAGGGGTCGATCGCAGTCGCCTTCACCACCGAACCTTCCGGCGCCAGGTTACCCTGGGGAAAAATCAGGGTGCTCGTCAGTCCCCGCTCCTTCGCCCGTTCCGGGGGCAGAATCACATCGTTCGCCTCTACCCCATCGAGCGTCCGAAGCAGCTCCCGGAAGCGCTGGCGGCGTTCTGCGGACTCCCACGCGTCGAGGTTCTCGCCGAGTGTGCGGCCGGTGACGGTCAGCGCAGAGGGATCGAGCAGCCCGAGGCGCCGCAGATGCAGCATGACCTCCGGGACACCGCCGGCCAGGAACACCCGCACCGTGGGGTGATGCACCGGTCCGTTGGGGAGCACGCTCACCAGGCGGGGAACCTTGCGGTTGATCCCGATCCAGTCCTCCACCGTCGGTCGCGGAATCCCGGCCGCGTGCGCGATCGCCGGGATATGGATGAGAAGATTGGTCGAGCCGCCGAACGCCGCATGCACGACCATCGCGTTCCGAATAGCGGCCGGGGTCACAATGTCCCGCATCGGAATCCGACGTTCGGCCAGCAAGTGCAGCGCGCGAGCCGAGCGCCGGGCCAGGTCGAGCCACACCGGCTGACCGGAAGGCGCCAGCGCGGAGTGCGGCAAAGAAACACCGAGCGCCTCGCCGACCACCTGAGAGGTCGCTGCGGTGCCGAGAAACTGGCATCCCCCGCCGGGCGTGGCACACGCGCGGCACCCCAGATCGGCTGCCTCCGACAACGTGACCGTGCCTTGGGCGAAACGCGTACCGAGGGTCTGCACCGTGCCGGCGTCCTCCCCGACCGTGGGCGGCAGGGTCACGCCACCAGGCACAATCACGCCGGGCAAATCGCGGAGACCGGCGAGTGCAATCAGCATCGCGGGCAGGCCTTTGTCACAGGTCGCAACCCCTAGCACGCCCACCCGCTGGGGCAGCGACCGCGCGAGCCGGCGAAAGACAATCGCGGCGTCGTTTCGGTACGGGAGGCTGTCGAACATTCCCGTCGTGCCCTGGGTTCGTCCGTCACAGGGATCGGAGCAAAACGCCGCAAATGGCAAGGCCTGGAGCCGTCGGAATTCCTCCGCGGCCGCCTGCACGAGTAGGCCGATCTCCCAATGACCGGTATGGTAGCCAAGGGCGATCGGACGACCGTCCGGCGCGCGCAGTCCGCCCTGAGTAGAGAGGATCAGAAACTGTCGCCGGCCGACCTCGGACGGGTTCCAGCCCATCCCGGCATTTTGCGAGAGGCCGAAAATGTCACCGCTCGGGCTGTCGCGGAGCATCTCGGCAGTCAGCGGCAGGCTGCCGGCCGCTCCGCTGGCGTGGGTCTTGATCTCGTAGATCTCGCTCGGGCCGTCGAGGCTGTCGGCGGTCTGGGCCAGGGTGCACTGCGGTTTGCGGTCGGCGGGGGAGGGCATTCCCAAACGTTCAGTTTTTCACTTGTTCCTCAAGCGTGGAGGAGGTGTCAACCAGCAGCCAGCAGACCGCTCCGAGGACCGCCACGGCCGAGGTGATGTAGAAGGACGGCGCCCAGTGGCCCGGCGACACCACTTTGGCGAGGATGATGGGCGAAAGGAATCCGCCGAGATTACCCATCATGTTCATTGCCCCGCCCAAGGTGCCGACGTGACGGCCCCCAAATTCCATGCAGGCCGTCCAGGCTCCGGGCATCGCGAGGTCGTTGCAGAAACTCGTGAGGGCAATGCCGGCAACCGCCAGGTAGGGATTGGAGACGTAGGTCGATCCCATGAGCAGCAGGGCGCCGGTAAACAGTCCGGTTGCTCCCAGAAAGCGCCGGGTGTTGCTGGCCCCCAGCCGACTATTGAGGGCCGGCGTGATCCAACCCGCGATAAAGCAGCCGCAACCGCCGAGCAGCAACGGTGTGCCGGCCAGCAAGGAGCCCTTCACGAGGGTGAACTTGAGCTCTTGCTGCAGGTAGGTCGGGAGCCAGGTCACGTAGAAATACCAGCCATAGGCGATCGCGGCATATTGGCCGCAAAGGCACCACGCCGTGCGGGAGCGGAGCAGCTTACCCCACGGCATGGGTGCGTGCTCACCGGCCGCCGCCTCGGCCGGAAGCAGGGCCGCTTCCGCCGCATTGACTGATGGGTGCTCCCGCGGGTTGTCGCGATACCAGAGGTAGAACGCTACCGCCCACACCAGCCCGAGCGCGGAAAAGGCAAAGAAGGTGGTCCGCCATGGCATGTACTGCTGCAGGGTCACAAACAGCACCGGGCCTGCCGCCCCGCCCCACCGGGCGCTCATCCAGAGGATGCCCTTGGCCCGCGCCCGATGCTCGCCCGGCAGCCAGCGTTTGAAGGCATGGGCCAGGTTTGGGAAACAGCCCGCCTCGCCGGCGCCAAACAGGAAACGAATCAGATACAGCGAAACAAAGTTCCAGGCCATGCCCGTGAACGCCGTGAAGGCCGACCACCAGAGGACCACGCGGATCAGCACCTTCTTGGCCCCGATGCGGTCGCCCCAGTACCCGGTCGGAATCTCAAAGAGGGCGTAGGCCAGCGTGAATGCCGAGTAGATCCAGCTCATCTGGTCCATGTTAAGCGACAGGTCCTTGGCAATAAGCGGGCCGGCCTGGGAGATCGCGACTCGATCGATGTACTGGATGATGGCGAGCGCGACGGCGAAAACGATCACCCAATAACGAGCGTTGGTCGGGGTTCCTGTCGGGGTATTGGATTCCATGAGGGGTAACGCCAAACTCGCTAACTAGCCGCACGGACAACCTGCCGCTGCTCACCAAGGCCGTCGATGCCAAGTTCCACCACATCGCCCGCCCTCAGGTATTGCGGCGGCTTAAAGCCGAGTCCCACGCCGGCAGGGGTGCCGGTCGAGATGACGTCGCCCGGCTCAAGAGTCATGAACTGACTGATATAGCTGATGAGATGCGGAACCTTGAAGGCGAGGTTGGCGGTCGTCCCGTTTTGCTTTGTCTGGCCATTCACACTCAGCCACATCCGGAGGGAATTCACATTGGCGATCTCATCGGGTGTCGCGAGGAAGGGCCCGAGCGGGGCGAATGTGTCGCAGCTCTTGCCCTTGACCCACTGTCCTCCGCGTTCGAGCTGGAATGCCCGCTCGGAATAGTCGTTGTGCAGGCAGTAGCCGGCGACATGGGCAAGCGCCTCCGCCTCGGAAACGTATTTCGCCCGGCGGCCGACGATGACGGCCAACTCGATCTCCCAGTCGGTCTTCTCGCTACGGCGAGGAATCTCAAGTCCGTCGTTGGGACCGGTGATGGCTGACGTCGACTTGAAGAACAGGATGGGCTCCTTCGGAATCTCCATTGCGGACTCGCGGGCGTGATCGGTGAAGTTCAGCCCGATGCAAACGATCTTGCTGGGCCGAGCGATCACCGGGCCGAGTCGGGTCGCTAGCGGAACGGCCGGCAAGGTCGAACCCTTCTCGGCCACCCAGCGTGCGAGTCGGGTCGGGCCATCGGAGCCGAAAAAGGCCTCGTTGTAGTCCGGCGTGAAGGCGCTGACGTCGCGCCAGGTGCCGTCGGGAAGGATGACGCCGGGCTTCTCCCGGCCCGGCGGACCAAAGCGAATGAGCTTCATTTCGGTGGGCTCAGTTCAACGGCATGTGCCGCGGGGTGATCACAATCTCGGGCACGGTGGCGCGCGGGGGCAACTTGGCCACGGCGACGACAAGAGCGGCGATGTCCTCGGGCTTCAACATGCGGGCCCGCTGCTCGGCGGAGGGCGGTACCGGCCGCTTGTCAACCAGGGGCGTTTCCGTCTCGCCGGGATGAACATTGGTCACCGAAACGCCATCGGCCAACGTCTCCAAGTTGGCGAACGTACCGATCGCAGCCTGACCGAATTTCGAAGCGGTATAGGGCAGGCCCGCCAGCTGCAGGACGCGCACCCCGCCAAGGGAGACCACATTGAAGATTCGGCCCGCCTTGCGCGACCGCATGCCGGGAAGAACGGCATGGATGCTGTTGAATGCACCCGTCGCATTGGTCGCCATGACCCGGTCGAACTCCGCCGGATCGATCTCGGCAAAGGTCCGTTTTGGAATGTTCACGCCCGCCGCGTAAACCAGGACGTCAATCGGACCGGCATTGGCCTCAACCCAGGTGACCAGTTCGGCCAATTGGCCGCGGTTTGCCGCATCGCAGGTCTTGGTCAGCAACCTCGCGCCGACCTCCGGCAGCTTTTTGGCCGCCTCGAGCGAGGACGCGGTGCGTGCGGAGAGCACGACGCGGCAGCCTTCGCGGGCGAAGGCCACACCGATGCCAAGCCCGATGCCGGAACCTCCGCCGACGACGAGCACAACCTTGTTCTTCAGGGTATCCATAGTCTAAAGGGACCGGGAAGTTTGTCCCAGCAATTATCGGATTTCGAGCAGTGACGCCGGCGTCCACGGCCGGGTCAATGTAGCAGTCTCGCCCCGCACGGTCGCAACCTGGGGAGGTGTCAGCGGCGTGGCGTTATGGCCCCACGACTGCCGAATATAAGTCAGAACCGAAGCAATCTGGTCGTCGTTCAGACCAGCGGCCAAGCCGGGCATCTCGGGCAGAATCGCCGGCGGCTGGCGGACGGTGCCGTTGACCGAAATCGGACCCGACACGCCCTGGAGCGCGATACGGATGAGTCGGCTTTCAGGGCCGGTGACCCACTCCGAGTTTACCAGCGGGGGCGCAGATGGAACAACTCCCTCGCCATTTGCGCCGTGACAGCCCACACAGATCTGCTGGTAGACGGCGGCGCCCGCGGTGACGCGGGCAGTTTCGGCAGGCGTCAGAATCCGGGCTACTGCCGCGGTGGGTCCGGCCGCCGCTGCGCCCGGTCCAATCCCGGCAACGAGGGCCCGGGCCCGCCAAGAGTCGGCCGGCTGGGCGGCCGCGAGCGCCTGCAGCGCGGCGACTTTTTCCGGTACGCGCTCCCGCACGATGGCGCCCGCCAAGGCCTGCAGCATCGCGGGCCGGCCGGCCTGGCTCGTGGCCCACTGCGGGTCCGCGAGCAGAGCCTGAAGGAACGGCAATTCGAAATCCTGGAGGCCGCTAATGACGGCGTCGCGCTGGAGAACGGTGCCTGACGCCTGCGTGGCAATGCGCACAAGCACCGCAAGGGCTTCCGATTTCGGGAGGTTTCCGGCCGTGAGGGCCGCCTGAAAAAGCGTCTCTTCCGCGGTCCGGGCGGGAAGTGCCGCGATCGCCTGCACCAGGGCACGCTGCCCAGCAGCGCTGGCGCCCGTCAGGGATTCGGCGACACGCAGCGCGGCAACCTGGACCTTGGGATCGGCATCGGCGACGGCCTTCAGCAGAGCGTCGAGCACGCCCGGGGGCAGCGAGGCAGGGCCGGCGGAGAACTTCGCGTCGGCCCGGTAAAGCTTAATCATGTTGCCGGAGGTTTCCGCGGTCGGCGTTGCCTGAGCGGGAAGCTCGGCCAGCAACCCCTCGAGCGTCCAAAGAGCATGGATCCTCGCCAGTGGGTTGGAGCCAGCCTGTACAACCTGCACGAGGGCGGGCACGACGGAGCGGTCACCCCGCTCGACGAGCAGGCGCTGGGCGGTGTCCCGCACCCAACCATTGGCGTCACTAAGCCGGCGGACGAGAGCCGCTGGGGTTTCCGTCGAGAGGCGTGCAAAGGCGACCGGCTGCTTCGCGGTGGAGACCACACGGTAAAGCCGGCCGTAGTGAATGCCCTCCTGCAGACTGCGCGAAAGGGTCTCTGTCCGCAGGTAAGCCGTCATGAACTGCCCGTACTGCGCGATGCCTCGATAAAGGTCGACGAACCAGAGCGCCCCGTCGGGGCCATTGTAGAGATTGACCGGACGGAATCGTTCATCGGTCGAGGCCAAGAACTCACGATCCTCATAAGGGAACTTGGCCGACAAAGTGAGATCCTTGTCGGAAAGGAGATTACGCTTCACCATGTTCAGCGCCTCGTCGGCGACGAAGACGTTCCCAACGTAATCGGCAGGGAAATTATCGCCGCGGTAGACCAGCGGACTGCAGGACGAGGCGAACACAAAGGCGCGACCCGTCTTGGGGTCGAGCACTTCGGGCGAATAGCCGCGATTGGTCGCAGTATTCATCCGGGCCGGCCAGACACGCTGGTCGTTCGAGACGAAGAGATTGACCCCCGCCGTGGTCGGATAGTGGGAATTCCGGCTCATGTAGTTGGCCGGAGTGTAATCGCCCAGGAGCTGGCTGTTGTTTACGTTGTAGAGCAGCTTCCCGTAGTTGTCCTGCGTCATGCCCCACTGGCCGCGCCGCTCCGTGGCCTGCCGCACGAGCGTGCCGTTGATCAACCGATAGCGCGTGGGCGATTCGCCATTGTAATACCAATTATCCATCGCGCGGAACATCGTATTGGGCGCATGCTCCACGTTGCCTCCGCCGTATTGGTCGTCGATCAGCTCAATCTTGTCTGCCTTGCCGTCGCCATCGGTGTCGCGGGCGAAGTAGAGCTTGTAGTCGGAGACGTACATCACGCCGCCCGCGGTCGCCGCGATCGCGCGCGGCAGGATCAGGCCGTCCACATAAACCGTCGCCTTGTCGAACTTGCCGTCGCCGTTCGTGTCCTCGAGCCGCGAGATGCGGCAAATCGGATCGCGCTCGTTCGCGCGGTCGATATCGAGCATGAAGGTGCGCATCTCGAGGACGTAGGCGCGGCCATCCTCGTCGAACGAAAGCATGATGGGGTCCTCGATCATCGGCTCGACCGCCGCGAGTTCCACCCGGAAACCGGGCTCGAGCTGGACCGTCTTGGCGGAATCGACGGCGGAAAGGACCGGCGAAGGCGGGACCGGTGGCAGGTTTGGGATTCGCTCCATCGCCAAGCCAGCGGTGCCGCTCATGTTATCGCGTGGGAGCACGGCCCCCAAGCCGGCGGTCAACTCGGCCAACGTCAGTTTTCCGTCCTTGTCCGTGTCCCAAGTGGGAAAGCGCCGGGTGAAACCTTCTTTCAGTTCCCCCGTGGTAATCGCACCATCACGATTAAGGTCCGAAGCAGTAAAAAATGCGAGCGGAGTGCCACCGGTACCGCCTCCGCCGCCGCCCCGACCGCCCCGACCGGCGTTGGCCGCGGTCTGGGGGTTGGTTGCGCTGTCGAACAGCAGCAAAAACTCGTCCTGACGGACACGTCCCGTCTTCTCCGGATCGAAGCGATCAAACCAGGCATCGGCCACCGCGCCGAGTTCGGCGCTAGTCACTCGTTGGTCGGCATCCTTGTCGCCTTGCGCCAAAAGCAATCCTGCAAGGGTGGCTTCGGGTGTGGCAGCCGCGCCACCGCCTCCACCACCACGTCCGCCACCGGCTCCGCCTCGGCCGCCCGCGCCACCGCCACGGGCGCCACCGCCTGCGGGAGCGGCAGCCGGTGGCGTCGCTGCGCCACCGTCACTGGCCGGGACCTGCGCCAACGAGACAAGAGCAAGGCCGGCCCCCAGGGACACGGCCAGGGGAGTCAGGAACTTCATAAATCCTCCGTGCGGTTAGAGTCTGCTCGCTTCAGCCGTTCAGGTTTCGGGGAGGAAATGTTCAGGGCACGACGATGTCGGAGCCGCCGACGCCCCGGCCGCCCGTGCGCGCCACGGCCTTGGCCAGCGAGTCGACCGGCTTCTTGGCCGCCCACGAGATGCCGCGAAGGAGCATCTCCTTGATCACCGGGTTGGCAAAGTTGACATAGGTATGGCCCTGCATCCAGACAAACGACCGCGCGGGTTGGCCGCCGGCTACCGTGTGCTCGTAGGTCCAGATCTGGGGGATCACCTCAGGAGTGCCGGTCGGCATGGCCACCGTGGCCAGCACCTTCATTCCGGAAGGCGCCCAGGTCATCAGCTTGAAAGCCTCATCCTTCGGCAGAACAAAGTCCGACATCCCCTGCATGATGGGATCGGTCTTGTCGGTGATGACGTAATTCATGTCGCCCTGGGAAAAGTTCTGTTCACCGTGCTTCTTCGCGCCGCCGAAGATGGAGGCGAAGTAAACGGGATCGGGGCCACACAGGGAATCGTGCAAGCTCACGACACCGCCGCCCCGCTTCACATAGGCGTCCAAGTCCGCTTTTTGTTCGTCGGTCAAGTAGCCGGCGTCACCCTTGTAAAACACGAGCACGTCGGTCTCGGCCAGCTGTTTGGCCGTCGGGAAATGGAGCGCACCATCCACCCTCGCGCCGCGTTCGGTGAAGATCTTGCTCCAGTCCGCCAGGAACTGCGGGTAATCATGCTGGCCCTCGGCATGCGACTTCAGGCCCGCGTGAATAAAAACCCGGATGCCATTCGGATTCGCCACCTGGGGGGCGCCGCCGCCGCCACCAGCTCGGCCACCGCCTCGTCCCTGCCCAGGGGCGGCCGGCGCTTGGGCCGGTGCCGGCGCTTGGGCATGGAGCAAAACCGAGACCAAGGTTAATCCGGCGAACGTAAGCAGCGGACGAATGAGCGCACCGCGATGAAATGGGGAGGGGATTTTCATAGGAATGGGAAAGCGCTGAAGGCACAGCGCAATTCAGTAGGGGGTGATGGGGATAAACTAACAAAAGTCTGGCCAGTCCTGACAGGCCATCCTTTGGGCTGGGGTAATTCTAAAGCTTAAAGAGCGTTACGAGGTTACAAGAACCGGAAATCTGCGTCTTGCACCTCGGTGTCCGTCCTTGGTCAAACGGTGCCAGCCCATTTCCCGGGCGCAAGCCCGCAGGGGAAACGACGCGGCCATGCAGGCTATTTCAGGACATTTCCCTCCTGGGCCTGGGCGATGAGCCGATCCGCGTCCTCCGGCAATAAGAAACGCTGGGCTACCGCCCGGGCGGCGGCGGCGCGAACGAGTTCGACGTATTTTTCATGCGTGCCATAGCGCTCCTCGATCGAGGGCCGCGGGTCGCCGGCGGCCTCTCGCTCGGCCTTCGTCTTGGCGAAGGGAATGTAGGAACCGGCAAACCCGGACTGCAGGCCGGCGTAGAAGCCATTGGTCGTGACACTCCATCCCAGGTAGCTGCCGAGGGGAACCTGATGCAGCACTGAGGGCACACCACTGGTCTCGTTACCATCGGCATTCACGCGGGGCACTCGGCTGGGGATGATCGTGCGGATGATCGGCGGCTGCAGCGAGATCGCCCCCGACATGTCGTTGCCGACGAAGCCCGGGCCGAAATCGTAGTCGTAGATTGGGTTGGCCAAATGGTCCGGCAGTGCGGCACCCGGGATGCGCGGGAAGCCCATCGCCGCGGCCTCCGGCGGCACGAGGTCGCCACGATCGAGCCGCGGGTATTGGCTGGGCGGGGGCTCGGTGCCCTTCGTGACCCAGTCAATCAGCGCGAGGAATAGCGCCCGGTGGGTCTCCTTCTGGGGATTCGGGTTGTTGTTCACCAAGCCATACTCGTTGGTGCTCGCGCCGCCCCGCCCTGCCCGCCCGGCCGCTGCGGTCGTGGTGTCGGGCACGGCGAACCCGCCGCGACCGCCGCCGTGCGTCGTGCCGGGGAAATAATAGCGGCGCACCTCGGGCGGCAGCGGGATGTCGTGGTCAGCTGCGGTGCCGATGAGACCGGGTGACATCCGCAGGCCCCAGAATTCCGCGGCACCAAAGGTCTCCACGATTTTCGGCACGGTGTTTGAGGCGCGGGCGCGGTCGAGCAGGCTGGCCGTGGGGCGGCCACGGACCTTGTCCTCGGTGGGCGTCCACCAGAGCACCGGCTCGCTGCCGGGCTCATAGAGCGCCGTCGCTCCGCCCGGGATGGCGAAGCGGAAGTTCAGCGGGGTCTGGCGCGCGGCGATGTGGTCGTTCGCGCCGTCCCAAACGATGCGGCCCTTCTCGTCGGCATTGAAGCCGAGGTGGATGAAGGTCTTCACCACGTTGCCCGATTGGGAATCACCCTGCGCGACCACGTGCGTGATACGGGCCGCCACGGGGTTGTCGGTGCCGGCCGGGTCCTTCGCGTCGCGCCGGAGGAACGAAACGAGGTCACGCGTCGCCGCGAGCCCGATGCCGAGGACCGGCGGGTCCTTGGCAAGGTAGCTGAGTTCGTAGAGCCAGCCCGGCTCGAAGCCGCCCCTCAGGCTGATCCGCGTCTCATCGAGTGTGCCGGGAAATGGCGCCGTACGGCTGTCCGAGAACGCCCAGTCCGCCGACGCGATCGTGATCACCGCGCTATTCTCCGCGCGGCGCTTGGTCAGGGTGGCCTTGGCGGTCTCAAGGCTCGCGGGCATGCGACCGGCGGCGAGACTGAGCGAAGCTGTGCCCGCCGTCACGCCACTGAAACGTTGGAGCACCGGGCCGGTGATGCTACTGCCGTCCGGATTCCGGGCCACGGGCACGACCACGCGTTCGGTGCCGGGAGCGAGATCGCCCTGCCAGCCACTGGAGACGATCACGTCGCCGCGCTTGAAAAACAGGCCGTCGCCGGGCTCGCCTCCCTGGCCGAAGGTGCCGAGCAGCGTCGCCCGGCCGCGGTTGGGCACGTTATAGATGAGCACGCCACTCGCTTTGCCCATATCCACCGGCTTAAGCATCCAGAACGTCGCCTCGTACTCGACCTTCCCGCGGGTGTTGCGTGGCGCGAGGGCAAGATCGTTGATGATGGTGTTGTGCGCGTCCTGTGGATCGAGCTCGCCGGTGAAGCGGCCCGAGATCCGCTCGTAGGCGCCGACGGCGCCGAAAACCTGACCATTGTACACGGGGGACTGGCGAGACTCGATGATGAGACCGGTGACGCCCGCCCGGGCGGCCGCCGGCCAGGCCAGGGCGCAGGCCAGTAGGCAGCCGGTGGAAAGATACGCCGCGAATGTCGGGGTGGTTTTCATGGGGATTCAGGAAGCGGTTTCGATCGCAAAGGGGACGCCCGTCCGGGCCCGCACGGTCTCGAGCGTGACGCCTGGATGCAGCTCGCGCAGGACCAAGCCGCGCCCCGGCTCCACGGCGAAGACACAAAGGTCGGTGATGATGAGGTTGACCACGCCGCGGCCCGTCACGGGCAGCGTGCACTCGGGCAGGATCTTCGGGGCGCCATCCTTGGCGTTGTGCTCCATCACGACCACCACGCGCCGTACGCCGGCCACGAGGTCCATCGCGCCGCCCGGGCCCTTCACCATGCGGCCCGGCACCATCCAGTTGGCGAGGTCGCCCCCGGCCGAGACCTCGAAGGCGCCGAGAATCGACAGGTCGATATGCCCGCCGCGGATCATCCCGAAGGAGTCGGCGCTGGAGAAAAACGCCGAGCCCGGGAGCGCCGTGATTGTCTGCTTGCCGGCGTTGATCAGGTCGGCGTCGACCGCGTCCTCCGCGGGAAACGGCCCGATCCCGAGCAGGCCGTTCTCCGACTGCAGGGTGACATTCATGCCCGCCGGAATGTAGTTCGCGACCAGCGTCGGAATGCCGATCCCCAGATTAACACAGTACCCGTCGCGCAACTCCTGCGCCGCACGGCGGGCCATGAGCTCGCGGATCGGGGCCTCGCCCTTGAGCGCCGGCTGGCCGCTCAGCGTGCGGAACTCGATGCGCTTCTCGTAACGCGCCCCGCGCACGATGCGATCGACATAGATTCCCGGCGTGTGGATGTGGTCGGGATCGAGCCCGCCGGGCTCGACGAGTTCCTCGACCTCGGCGACACAGACCCGGCCACAGGTCGCGATCATCGGATTGAAATTCCGCGCCGTCTTCCGATAGACGAGATTCCCGTTGGTGTCGCCCTTCCATGCCTTCACGAGCGAGACATCCGCCCGGATCGCGGGCTCGAGCATGTACGACCGACCGTCGAAGACCTTGGTCTCCCGTCCCTCGGCTAGGCGCGTACCAAAACCGGTCCGCGTGTAGAACCCCGGGATGCCCGCCCCGCCCGCGCGCAGCCGCTCAGCGAGCGTGCCCTGCGGGACCAGCTCGAGCTCGAGCTCGCCGCTGAGCACCTGGCGCTCAAACTCCTTGTTCTCACCCACGTAGGAGGCCAGGACCTTCTGCACCTGCCGGGTCTTGAGCAGCAGCCCCATGCCAAAGTCGTCCACGCCGGCATTGTTGCCGACGATAGTGAGCCCGCGCACGCCGCTGTCACGCAGGGCCGCGATCAGGTTCTCAGGGATGCCGCACAGCCCGAATCCGCCCGCGGCAATGGTGAGATCGTCACGAAGTAATCCGGCCAGCGCAGCCTCGGCGGTGGAGAAAACCTTGTTCATGTCACCTCCACGCAGGACGCCAGCGCCTCGCCCCCGCCGATGCAGATCGCGGCCACGCCGCGGCGCAGCCCCCGGTCCCGTAGCGCGGCCAACAGGGTCACCAGGATCCGCGCGCCGCTCGCTCCGATTGGGTGCCCAAGGGCAATCGCGCCGCCATGGACATTCAGTTTTTCGGCCGGCACGCGCAACTCCCGCCGAAAGGCGAGTGGCACGACGGCGAAGGCCTCGTTGACCTCCCACAAATCGACGTCGTCCACTTTCCATCCGGCCCGGGCCAGGGCCTGCTGCGCGGCGATGACTGGCGCGGTGGTGAACCAGAGCGGCTCCTGTGCGTGCGCCGCGGATGCCACAAGACGCCCCAGCACGGGCAGCCCGCGCTGCCGGGCCGTCTCCGGGGCGGCGAGCACCAAGGCCGCCGCGCCGTCGTTAAGGGTCGAGGCATTGGCCGCCGTGATGCTGCCGTCCTTTTCGAACGCGGGCCGCAGCGTCGGGATTTTGTCGTACTTCACCTTTGCAGGACCTTCATCCTGGGCGAGCAGCGGCGTGCCTTTCCCGTCCGCAGCCGCCACTGGCACGAGCTCACCTTGGAATTTACCTCCCTGCTGCGCAGCGTTGGCGCGGCGGAAGGACTCGATCGCGTACGCGTCCTGCTCCTCCCGCGTGAAGCCGTACTTCCGGGCACACGCCTCGGCACAGCTTCCCATGTGCAGGTTGTTGTAGGGATCCCAGAGGCCGTCCGAGAGAATCGAGTCCACGGCCTGCTGGTGTCCGAGCCGATAGCCCGTGCGCGCCTTGGGCAGCAAAAAGGGGGCGTTCGACATGCTCTCCATGCCCCCGGCCACCACGATTGTGGCGTCGCCGAGGGCGAGAGATCGCGCGCCCGCGAGCACCGCCTCGAGGCCGCTGCCGCAGACCTTGTTGAGCGTGACGCAGCGCGCCGCGGCCGGGAGCCCCGCATCGATGGCCGCCTGCCGCGCTGGCGCCTGTCCGGCCCCGGCTGCCAGGACCTGGCCCAAGAAAACGTCGCTCACCTCCTCTGCCGTGCCTCCCGCTCGGGCCACGGCCTCGCGGACCACGGCGGCGCCGAGCTGCGGCGCAGTGAGACTAGCGAGGCCGCCCTGGAAGGCCCCGAGGGGCGTGCGGACCGCGGAAAGGATAGCGATGGATTTCATGGGCGGCGGGAGCGGCGGGTTTTTTTTCCCTCGTCCCGAAGTTCCAGGCCGAGAAGCACGGACGAGAGGCACTTGCCGTGGGCGTCGAGCGCGAGCGTCCGGGTCACGCCACCTCCTAGGGCACCGGTGAGCACGAACTTGAGAGCGGACAGGCCGGGGAGGACGTAGCGCACCACCTCGCCCTCCACCATGCGTCCGAGGTGGGACTTGACGCGCTGCGGAGTAAGCTCCCGCTCGAGCCGGGCGAAATGCGCTGGGTCGTAGGCGAACACCGTGAGGTCGGAGGTGTTCCCCTTGTCGCCGGCCCGGGCATGGGCAATCTCGTGGAGTTTCATGACGTGGACACAAACCCGGTGCGGACCGCGTCCCGTGGAATTAGGGTGGAGGCGATGGCGATCACCTCTCGGGCGGACTTCGTCACTCCGCCGCCGCCCGCGGGGCCGTTGGTGTAAAGCGTCTCCACCTCGTTGCCGAGCCGCACGGCGTCGGCGAGCGTCGGCGTGCGGCCGGCGATGCGCACCCTCACCTCGGCCGGCTCGTGCTTCCGCCGCACGTGCACGGCGGGGAAGATGGCGTTTACGCCGACCAGATCGCAGCGCAACTCGGCCGGCTGCAGTCCGGTCAGCTTCAGTCGTTCCCGCACGATTTCCGTCGCCAGGCGCGCCCGGGCCAGCGCGCCGGGGCCGGCGTAGGAGATCTGGCCCTCGCCGATGAAGCCGTCGCGGTACCCGAGCGAAACCTTCAGCGTGTCGGGCCGCCGCCGACCCGTGCCGCCCGTCACCGCCACGCGGTCGGGTGCCACCTCAGTGATCCGGACCCGGGTGAAATCCGCGGTCACATCCGGCGTGAGGTAGCAGGCCGGGTTGTGGATTTCGTAGAGCAATTGCTCGCGGCAATTGCGCACGGTGACCGCGCCGCCCGAACCCGGGACCTTGGTGATGACTGCCCTACCGTTGGCGGAGACCTCGGCGATCGGAAAGCCAAGTCGCGCGAGGCCCGGCACATCCTTGTGGCCGGGATCCGCAAAATACCCACCCGTCACCTGGCCGGCGCATTCCAGCAGGTGACCGACCACGGTCCCCTGCCCCAACCGGTTCCAGTCATCGAGCGCCCAGCCGAACTCATGGATCAGGGGCGCGAGGAACAACGAGGGATCGGCCGTCCGGCCGGTGATCACCACATCGGCGCCGCCGGCCAGTGCGACGACCAGGGGTTCCGCACCCAGGTAGGCATGCGCCGAGACCAGGCCCGCGAGCCGGGCCACCGGGGTCTCGGTCTCCAACACACGGCCCCGCGAGGTCGCGGCGAGTTTCAGTACCTCATCGCCCGTGATGTACCCAACCTTGATGTCCGGCCAGCCGATCCGCGCGGCCACCGCCCGGACCTTCGCCGCAGCGGCCGCCGGATTGGCCGCACCCATATTGGTAATGATCCGGACTCCGTTCCGGCGGCACCCCGGCAGCACGGCAACCATTCTGTCCTCGAGGAGCGGGTCGTAGCCTTTCGCCGGGTCGTTCAGCCGACACTGCTGGGCCAGGGCGATCGTGCGCTCGGCCAGGCATTCGAAGATGAGGTAATCGAGGTCGCCCTTCTCGGCGAGTTCCACGGCGGGCTCGATGCGGTCACCGGAATAGCCGGCGCCAGCGCCGAGCCTGATCTTCTTGCGTGCGGCGCCCATAATCAGAATGGAAACACGCCGAGCAGCGCCGTCGCGAGGGTCATCACGACCGAGGCTGCGAAAAGGAACGGCGCGGTGTACTTCTGGTGCTCGCCGAACTCGATCCGTGCGAGACCGGCGGCGAGGAAGGCGGCGGGCGTCAGCGGGCTGACGGGGAAACCGGTCGTCATCTGCCCGAGCAGGGCCGCCTGACCGATCTGGAGCGGCGGCACGCCCAGGGCGTTGGCCGTCTCGGCCAAGACCGGCAGGATGCCAAAGTAGAACGAGTCCGGATCAAAGAACAGGCTCAGCGGCATGGCCGCCAGCCCCAGCAGGAACGGCAAGTGCGTGGCATGCTCGTGCGGCACGTGCGCCACCGCCGTCTTGGTCATGGCAGTCAGCATTCCCGTGCCCTTCATGATCCCGGTGAAAACTCCCGCCGCGAGGATCACGCCTGCCATCATCAGGGCCACCTTGGCGTGCGCGTCGATGCGGCGTTTCTGGTCCTCAAGTCGAGGATAGTTCACCAGCAGCGCTACCGCGGTGCCTAGCATGAAGACCACAACCGGATCCGCCTTGCCACTGATCATCGTGCCGAGGACCAGCCCCGTGAGCACGAGGTTGATCCAGAACCGGCCCGGGCGGCGGGCCGCCAGCTCCTCCGGGCTCAGCTCCCGTCGCAGGGCCACCGGCGCAGGGCCTGCGGCGGCGGTGAGCCCGAGCCGCTTTTCCTCGCGAAGTCCGAGATACCAGGCCGTGCCGAAGACAAAGACCAGCCCGACGCCCTGAACGCCGAGCAGCGGGTTGAACAGGTCGGTGGCCGGAACATGCAGCGCGGCCGAGGCGCGGATAAAGGGACCGGTCCAGGGCAGGAAATTCACGCCCGCCGCCAGCGAGGCCACGCAGGCCAGGATGCGGCGGTCGATCTGCAGCCGCTCGTACAGCGGCAGCACCGCCGGTATCACAACGAGGAAGGTCACCGCTCCCGATCCGTCGAGGTGGACCAGGAGCGCCAGCAGCGCCGTCCCCGGCACGATCCGCGAGGGCCGGCTGCCGATCGCGCGGAGGATGCCGTCGATGATCGGGTCGAGCATGCCCGCGTCGGAGACGATCCCGAAGTACAGGATCGCGAAGACAAACATGCCGACCACGGGAGCGACGTCCTTGATGCCCGTGACGATGTGCTGGCCCGTGACCCAGCCGAAGCCGCCCGCCAGCGCCGCTGCGATCGGAATCACGATCATCGCGACCAGCGGCGAAACCCGCCGGCTCAGGACGGCGGCGGCGAGCAGCAGGACGGTCGTGAATCCGAGGAGCGAAAGCATCGATTACTTCAGCACATTCCCGTTTGCCGCCGCCTGCAACGTCCGGGCCGCGTCCTCGGGGAGCAGGTAGCCCGCGGCCACGAGACGCTCGGTCGCCGTCTTCACCGCCGCGACATAGCCGTCGTGGTCGCGGTACCGTTCCTCGAGCGAGGGCCGCGGGTCGTTCACCGCCTCGCGCTCGGCCTTGGTCCGCTTGAAGGGAAAGAACGCGCCGTTGAGCCCGCCGAGGTCGCCCTCCCCGGCGCCGGGGCCGCGCAGCGACCAACCGGTGTAGGTGCCAAGCGGCGCCTGTTGGGCGACGGTCTGGATGCCACCGACCTCGTTGCCGTCGGTGTTCACCTTCGGCACCAGCACGGTGTAGGCGCGGCCCGGGACGGGCTTGGTCGGCTCGGCCATAACACCACTCTCGTCGCGGCGGTTGAACTGCGGGCCGAAGTCCACCAGCAGGCCGGGATTGAAGAGCCCCGTGTAGTTTGCTCCCGGGATTGCCGGCCAGCCGAAAGTCGCGGGATTGGGCGAGACCAGTGTGCCCTCGCGGATCGTCGGGTAACGGCTCGGCGGCGGCGACTGGTTCTCCAGGACCCAGCGCTCGAGAGCGATGAGCAGTGCGCGGCGCAGGTCGGTGGAGGGATTTGCCCCCGCGCCGCTGTGCTGAGTGCCGGCAAAGTGGTAGATCCGGACATTCTCCGGCAGGGCAAGGTCCCGCCGGCCGAGGCTGTCGGTAGTGCTCAACGAGGCGAAGTACTGCCAGTACTCCGTCGAACTGAACGTTTGCATGATCTTCGGCTGCTGCCCGACCGGATAGCGCTCGAGCAGTCCCAGCCTTTGTCCCGTGACTTCATCCAGCTCCGGCGCCCAGCTGAACGGCGCCTCATGTCCCGGCGCGAGATGGCCCTCGTGCTGCGACGTCCCAGCGCCGGGTGCGGCGAAGCGCACATTGAGGATGGTGCGCTTACCGGCGACATCGGGGTTGGCTCCCTCAAACACCATCCCATGCTGCGCATCGACGTTGAAGCCAAGCTGGAGAAACGAGCGGATGAAGTTACCGCTCTGCGAAACGCCGACCATCACCGCGGCGCGCAGCGGGACCGCGCCGTTCGCCAAGGCGAGTGGGTTGGCGAAGCCGGAGGAGTCCTTCGCCTCGTGGCGGAAAAACGTGACGAGGTCACGCGTCGCAGAGAAACCGAGGCCCAGCACGAGCGGATTTCGGGCGGTGTAGACGAGCTCGTAGATCACGCCCGGTTCGAAACCGCCGCGCAGCGAGAGGTGTCGCGCACTCGGCTGGCCGGGGAAGGCGCGGTTGCGGGCGTCGCTGAAGGCCCAGTCGGCGTCGGGCACGCGTTCTTTTGGGTCCTCCGCCCGCGCGCGGCGCGTGAGGACAGCCTTACCCTTCTGCTCCACGACCGCCTCGTACGGCGCGTGAGAGCCGCCACCCGTGTAGGGACCCTCCTCGAGCCCGAGGGTGATCGTGGGACGAGCGACGACATACTCGGTGCGCACGTCACCCGTGATCGTCTGGCCACCCTGTGTCGCCACCGGCACGCTCAGCAGCACGCGCCGCCCGCCCGCGAGCACGTCGCCCTGCCAGCCGCTGGCGAGGAAGACGTAGCCGCGGGTCTGGAACGCCGGGTCGAAAGCCGGAACGGCGCCGCGGTTCGGCACGCCGTAGAAGAGCAGCCCGTTGGTCCGGGTCATGTCGACCGGCTTGGTCAGGACAAAGTCGGTGGCGTACTCTACCCGGCCGCGGGCATTGGTCGGGGCCAGTGCGAGGTCCTGCACCACGGCGTCCAGCGGATCCTTGGGATCCACCTCGCCGTAGGCGCGTCCGCGGAGGGTTTCGTAGGCGATCGCCACTGTGCCATTCCCCGGGAGCGCCTCGCGTGACGTGATCTCGATCCGGACGATGCCGGCCTCCCCTCGGGAACCAGCGGTCACGGCAATGAACAACGCGAGGCAGAAGCGCAGCGGGGTTTTCATGGTGGCGCAGTCGACTCTACTCCTCAGCGGACCTTCGGGCTATGGGAACTTTGTCCTAGGTCCGGCCGAACGTGCGGGCCGCGTTGACTTGGTCGCCAGCGGGGACTTGGCTGGGTCACCCCACCCCGCGTTATGCCGACGCTGTCCCTCGACCGACCCCGCGTACACTCCCGTGTGCTGCAGCTGCACGATGCCCGGACGCTCACGGAGTTGTGGGAGGCGACCCGCGGGATTTTCCAGGAGATCGCGCCCGATGACGCGCTGTCGATCTACCTGAACTACTTCGATTTCTCCCAGTCGTGGAAGGCATCGGCAGTACTCTCGACCCCGGAAATGGCCAAGCCCGCGAGCTGGCATGAGCAGCGGCGCAAAGTGGAAGTGACCACTCCGTTCTTGCAGGAGCACGCGGACGTGCGGCTCTACCGCCTCTCGCGGATCTTTCCGAATCCGGGCGAATTCCGCCGGTCCCCGCTCTACCGGGACTTCATGCGGCCGCACGGCTGGGTCGACTCGGTTGGGCTCGTGTACCGGCGCGGTCGGTCGGTAAACTCGGTTATCTCGCTGCGGCGGCCCGCCCACCGCGGGGAATACCAGCCCGAGGAAATGCGCGTTCTCCGCACCCTGCACCCGCACTTCGAGTCAGTGATCGGTCGAATCCTGGACGCGAGCGAAGACCGGGCGAGATTGGGCTGGCTGGAGCGATTTAGCGATCACCTGCCGTTCGTGCTGCTGCAGCTGGACTGGGACCTCCATCCGACGTACGCCAACCACGAGGCGATGCGGCAGTGCTGCACGTGGAACTTCGGCCCGCGCAAGGCCGCGCCCAGCAACCCCCGCACCGTTTTCCGCCTGCCCGAGCCGATCGTTAGCGCCTGCCGCGAACTGAAGCAAAGCTGGCTGCTCAACGTGGCCCGCCATCCCCAGGCGGAGGGCAGGCTGACGGTCCGTCTGGCTCATCCCGACGAACCCGCGCTCACGGCGACCGTCACGCTCCAGTCCGGCGAAGCCGACGGCAGCACGCTGCCGAAGTTCACAGTAGGCTTTGCCACCGCGGAGGGGTCCCGCCCCGCGCTCGATCGCACCGCGGCGCTACCCGGCCTCGACCGCCTGACCGTGGCCGAACGCGAGGTGGTGAACCTGCTTACCCAAGGCTGCAGCAACAAGGAGGTCGCCGGGCGCCTCGGCAAAAGTCCCAAGACGGTTGCCGCGCAACTGACCTCAATTTATCGCAAGGTCGGTGTCCCGGGCCGCTCCCGCTTGCTGGCGGGCCTGCGGTGACCAGACCTCATCCGAGGCCGCAGGGAAAGTGGCGCACCCGTAGGGAGTCGAACCCCAAACCTTCTGATCCGTAGTCAGATGCTCTATCCAATTGAGCTACGGGTGCGTGGCAGAGGGAAAAACGAAGCAAGCAATGGCGTCGCAGCGCAAGCGATAATTTTGGGCGCCGAAAACTAGTCTCTCGCCGCCATCCGCCAGTCCACGAGGCCGAGCTGCATCAGCTTGCGGCCCTGGAAAAAATTCCAGCGGAGCTCCACGGCGAGGTCGAGGGGGGTGCCGGTCGGCGGCAGGCGGTCGGACATCTTCCACGCCACGCCAAAGAGGCGGCGACCGTCGCTGGTCTCGAAGGAAAAGCGGAAGTGCTCGCCCTTGAAGACTTCCGGGCGCTGCCGCAGGACGACCCCGCGAACGCCAAAGATAGGCTCGGCATTGCCCTGGCCAAAGGGATGCAGGGCTTCGATCTCGCTTAGGAGTTCTTCGGTGACCTGCTCCGGGCACAGCCAGACCGCGAGGTTGAGCGGCGGCTCGGCCCGGCCGCCGACGGTGTGGCGGTACACGGCCTCGGCGAAGGCGGCGCGAAAGGCCGCGAGGTTCTCCTTCGGCACCGCGATGCCCACGGCCATCGGGTGGCCGCCCCAGCTGGCGAGCAGCTGGCTGCAGGTGCCGAGCACCTCGACGAGGTTCACGCCCTCGATGCTGCGGCCCGAGCCCTTGGCCAGCACGCCCTCGTTGCCGAGGACGACGCAGGGGCGCTGGTATTTGCGGGAAACGCGACCGGCCACGATGCCGACCACACCCGGATGCCAGTCGTCACCATAGAGCACGATGCCCGGAGCGTCGGCGTAATGGTCCTCGACGAGGCGCTCAGCCTGCTCGGTGATCAGGCGCTCGATGTCCTGGCGCTCCCGATTGAAGGAATCCAACTGGAGCGACACTTCCGCGCAGAAACCGGCGTGCTCGCTGAGCAGCAACTCGACCGAGACCGCGGCATCGCCGAGGCGCCCGGAGGCATTGATCCGCGGCCCGAGCCGGTAGGAAATGTCGACCGGACGAATATCCTGCCCGCTGTGCACGCCCGCCACCTCCATCAAGGCGCGGATGCCGGGCCGCGGGTTCTCCTGCAGGATGCGCAGGCCGTGGCGGGCGAGGATGCGGTTCTCGCCGCGGAGCGGCACGAGGTCGGCGACCGTGCCCAGGGCCACGAGGTCAAGGTAGTCCCGCAGGCGGATCGTCGCCGCGACCGGATGCTGCCGGGCGCGGAGCAGCTTGAGCAACGCGTGAACCAGCTTGAAGACGAGCCCGACGGTGCAGAGATCACGAGAGCCCTCGCCTTCCTCGTCGTCGGCGGCGACGTGCGGATTGACGAGCAGGCCGGCGGTCAGGTTCTCCTTGGCGCGGTGATGGTCCACTACCAGCACGTCGACGCCCTGCGCTAACAGGTAGGCAGTCTCTTCGCGGGAATTCGTGCCGCAGTCGAGCGCGACGAAAAGCGCGGGCCGTCCCTGCTCCAGGGCGCGATCGATAGCACTCCGCGAGAGGCCGTAGCCGTCCTCCGCGCGCCGCGGCACCACGAAGCGCGGACTGGCACCGAGGCGGCGCAGCACGCTGACGAGCAGCGTGGTGCTGGTGACGCCGTCGACGTCATAGTCGCCGAGCACCACGATCTCCTCGCGGCGCTCGAGGGCGGCGGCAAGGCGGGCGGCGGCGGCCTCCATGCCAGGGATGAGGAAGGGATCGGCCACATCGGCTAGCTTCGGCTCGAGGAAGACCGCCGCATCCGCCGCCCGGGCGACGCCAACGCGCAGCAGCAACTCGGCGAGCACCGGGCTGATGCCCGCGGCATCGCTCAACCCGGCCACCTCAGCCGGCGGTTGCGGATGATGGAGCCAACGCATGGGCGTGGACGCAGGGCGGCGGGCCGGGGACGCCACGAGTCAGGCCGGTCGGCCTGGATCGCGGCGCACGGGCAACCACGCGCCCTGCTGGTCGATTACTCCGAGGCCTTGCTGGCGCCCTGCCACTCGTAGCGCGGGGCGACGTCGGCGTGGGCCTCCACGTGCTTCCGGTCACCCTTGTGCCACCAGTAGAAGACCTGGGCGGCGATGAAGATGGCGGAGAACGTCGAGGTGATGATGCCGACGATGAAGGTGAAGGAGATGTCCTCGAGGATGCCGCCGCCGAAGAGGAAGAGCGCGAGGGCGGCGAGGAACGTCGTCGACGCGGTCATGATCGTGCGGGCGAACACCTTGTTGATGGCGCTGTTGACGACGTCGCGCAGCGAACCAGTCGGATTGAGCTTCAGCTCCTCCCGGATGCGGTCAAAGACAACGACGGTCTCGTTGATGGAATAGCCGGCGATACAGAGGATCGCCGCCACCATGGGCGCCGAGAACTGGTGACCGAAGATGACGAAGATGCCGATGGTCATCAGGATGTCGTGAAGGGTCGAGAACATGGCGCCGACGCCGAAACCGAACTCGAAGCGGAAGGCGATGTAGACGAGGATCGCGAGCATCGAGAGTCCGACGGCGAGGAGGGCGTTCTTTTCGATCTCGGCGCCGATCGAGGCGCCGATGTGGCTGACGCCGACGCGCTCGAGACCTGCCTGCGGGAATTGCTTCTGCAGGGCAGTCACGAGGGCCGCAGACTTGTCGGATTCGGTCTCGATGCGGAGCTGCTCAGCGCCGCCACCGAGCGCGCTGGTGTAGGTGGGGTTGATCTCGCCAATCTTCTCGGCGTTGGCCACCGATCGGATCTGGCCCGGGTCGAGGCGCTGCTTGTAGGTCAGCGTGACGACGTCGCCGCCGGCGAAGTCGATGCCGTAGATCGCGGAGCCCTTGGAAAACACGACGCCGACACCGATCAACACGACCAGCCAGGAGCCGATGAAGGCGGGTTTGCCGTACTTGATGAAGTCCACGTTGATGTGCTTCAGCAGATGGCGCATGGTCAGCTTCTTCAGCCAGCCGGCCTCGATCAGCATCTCCATCAACATGTGGGCCGTGATCAACACGGAGATCAGGGTGGAAACGACGCCGATCGCAAGGGTGACGCCGAATCCCTTGATCGGGCCGACGCCCTTCCAGATCATGATGCCGCAGATGATCAGCTGGACGATGTGGGCGTCGAGGATGGTCATCAGCGCCTTGACGAAACCGCTCTGGTTGGCGACGCCGAGCGTCTTGCCCGCAGCGATTTCCTCGCGCATGCGCTCAAAGATCAGGATGTTCGCGTCCACCGCCATACCGATGGTGAGCACGATGCCGGCGAGGCCGGGGAG
>OMJT01000071.1 GCA_900299415.1 Opitutales bacterium | reverse complement strand
GCGTCGCCGTGCCGGCAATGGCGAGGAAGATCGCGGCGTGGTTGTACTTGTGCAGGCGCTTCTTCAGCGGCTGGGCGTGAGGGTCGCGGAAATCGAGGAAAGCGGCGTAAAGGCTGACGAGCGCCACGCCGAATACCGCCGCGCCCACCACATGGCGGGCCTCGCCGCGGATCACCGCGTAGGCCACGAGCAGCACGAGGGCGGCGATGCTGGCCGCGAGGCCGGTGCCGCTGGTGAGATAGGTGAGCGCGCGCTCGCCGGCGGTGAACGCGGCGGCGGGCTGGACCGGGGTCCGCTCCTGTTCGCGGCGTTTCACGACCAATTCGTCGGACTTCCGGTCGAGCCAGCGGATGAACGCATAGGGCCGGGGGCTGACGAACTCCTCCTGCTTCCACTCGGAGCCGTCGACATAAAGCGACTTGGGCAGCAGGAAGGTACCGAAGGCCCAATCGGCGATGGGCAGGGTGAAGAAGCCCGAGATGGCCTCGTTGCAGTCGATCACGGCGTGGTGCCGGAGGTGGAAGCTATAGACCTTGCGCCAGAACCAGCCCATGCGCGGGTGTTCGATGAGCGGCGCCCAGCGCTCGAAGGCCCAGTGCTCGATGGCGTGGAACACCTCGTAAAGCGTCAGCGAGAACGCGAGCGCGGAGTACCCGCCCAGGAACCAGGGCAGGCCCGGCGCGATCCAGTGGAGCACGGCCAGCAGCGGGGTGACGATCGCGGCGAAGACCGCGAGCGTGTACCAAGGAAAGAACGAGGCCTCACCCTGCTCGGGCTCCGTCACCGGGTAGACGTTCTCAACGAACGGCACCTCGCGGCCGCCGGGCGTGCGGCGCCGGCCGATGCGGGTGAGCGAGTGGTGCAGCGTGTGCTGGCGGTAGAAGCGGCTGAGGAAGCCTACCACCGGCTTATGCAGCACATAGCGGTGGAAGACATACTCCACGAAGCAGTTAAACAGCGAGATCGCGAGGAACGCGATGGCGAAACGGCCGAAGGTCGTGGACACCTGCGACTGCCAGACGGAGGCAGGGGCGATCAGCCAGAGCAGGCCGGCGAGGGCGGCAAAGGAAACGGCGATCGTGAAAAGAAAGAGCGGGAGGGAGAAGTGCTCCTCCACATGGTGGGGTTCGGCTTCAGCGGACATGGGGCGCGATGCTTAGGAACTTCACCCACAAGACAATCGCCGATGTGGAAAAAATCTACGCAGATTTTGAACAGTTCGTGGTGGCTCGGTTACACCCCCGCGGCCTGGGGCGGGCAAAGGGCCGCGACCCACGATGGCGCCGCTTGGCCTACCGCTTCCGCACTTTTGTGGACCGAGCTAGCACGGCGGAGAGTTCCGCCGGTCGGAGGGGCTTGGCCAGACACGCGTCCATCCCCGCCGCGAAGAATTCCTCGCGAGTTTCCGCGAGGGTGTGAGCGGTAAGGGCGACCACGAAAGGCTGGCGTTCGGGCGGCAGCTCGGCGCGAAGGCGCCGCGTGGTTGCCGGTCCGTCGAGGCCGGGCAGGTCGATGTCCATCAGCACGACATCAAATTCCTGGTCGCGCAGCGTTGCGAGTGCCTGGAGACCGTCGCCGACGATTACCGGTTCGTACCCGAGGCGCTGGAGCGAGATGCGTACAACCTTTTGGTTCACTATATTGTCCTCGACCACCAGGATGCGGGCCGCATGCGCAGCCGCGAAGGTGGCATTGAGCGGCAGGTCCGCCGGAGCAGGGACGAGCGCTTCGGGTGTTGCCGTGGCGGGCGTGACCCCGAGAGGGAAATGAAAGCACGAGCCGCGGTCCGCCTCGCTTTCGACCCAAATGCGACCGCCGTGCGCCTCGGTGAGGCGGCGGCAGATCGCGAGTCCGAGTCCGGTGCCGCCGAAGCGCCGGGTGGTCGAGGCCTCGGCTTGGTTGTAGTCCTGGAAAAGCCGGCTCAGGTTCTCGGGTGCGATCCCAATGCCGGTGTCCTGAACCTCGAAATGCAGCGTAAGCCCGCCGCCGGTGACCGGGGTGGCGGAGAGGTTGACGGTGATGCTTCCGTGGGCGGTGAACTTGAGGGCGTTGGAGAGCAGGTTGAGCAGGATCTGACGTAGCCGGGTCGCGTCGCCATTGACGATAGCTGGCACGTTGGGATTTATCCGAGTCTCGATGGCCAGGCCCTTGGCCTTGGCTTGGGCGGCCACGAGCTCGACCGACTGGGCAATGCAGCGAGCGGGGGCAAAGGGCGCGTGCTCCAGATCGAGTTTGCCGGCCTCGATCTTCGAAAGATCAAGAATGTCGTTCAACAGGGCGAGAAGCAGTTCGCCGCTGCTACGTATGGTTTCGACCGTCTCGGCTTGGCCGGCGGACAACGCCGTGCCGTCGAGAATCGTGGTCATCCCGATCACAGCGTTGAGCGGAGTGCGGATTTCGTGGCTCATCGCAGCAAGGAAGGCGCTCTTGGCGCGAGTGGCGGCCTCGGCCTGGGCGCGGGCTTGGCGGAGAGCCACTTGGGTGCTCTCGAGCTGGCGGATCGTCTCGCGCTGGGTCGATGCAAGTCGGCGGAGTTCGAGGGCGTCGACGACATGGCTACGGAGCACCCGCAGGGCACGCAGCTGTTCGGGGCTAAGTTCACGCGGTTGGCGGTCGATCACGCAAAGCGTACCAAGCGGCCAGCCCTCGCGCGTTACCAGCGGCGCGCCCGCATAAAAGCGGATAAAGGGGTCCTCGGTGACGTTCTGGTAAGAGGAGAAACGCGGGTCGTTGCCTGCATCGGGTACGACGAAGAGGTCATTCGTGGACGCGATGGCTTGGGCGCAGAACGAAATGCTGCGCGGGGTCTCGCTATTGGCGACCCCGGTGCGGGCTTTGAACCACTGGCGTGCTTGATCGACCAACGTGATCGTGGCGATAGGCGCGCCGCAGATCTGGGCGGCCAGCTGCACGATGTCGTCATATACCTGTTCCGGAGGAGTATCGAGGATCTCGTAGCTTCGCAGGGCCGCTAGGCGCTCGGCCTCTGGCAAGGGCTTAGATATCATTCAGCCCATGTGAAAAACGAACCGGTGCTAGGGTCAAACACGCTAAGGTGAAAACCTTGTATGGATTAACAATCGGCCCAATCAGGCCTATTCAATTCACGGTGTGCAACGGCGGCATCGGCACGTCGAGGGCGGCCGCAATCGCCCGGAGTAGCTCGGCTTCCGAGGTCGCTAGGGTGCCGTCTGAGGAAACCACATGGGCGGCGGCCGTGAGCAACCGGAGCTTGATCGGGCCGCTGGCGGTGGCGAGGCGATCGAGCGCAGCCTCGAGGTGTTCGAGGCCGCACTGTTCGGCCGGAGCCAGGGCGAGTCGACCCTCGAGAAGCCGAAGCTGCGCCGCGCCACTGGCAAAGGCCGCCTCCGCGCCGTCGGCCGTATGCGCCGTACGGGCCAGAACCGAGAGCACGTGGCTGATCTCGCTGGCCACGGCCTGGAAGGAATAGATCTGCACGATCTGCGCGGTGGGCTGTCCGCCCAAGGCGAGGTGGCGGAGCAGGACCTTCTGCAGGGCGAATTCGAACACGGTCACCCGGCCGTCGGCATGGACGAGTTCGTCGAGCGTCGTGAAGAAGGCGTCGAGCTCCTGCGATGTGAGCTGGCGCAGGGCCGGCAACGTCAGCTGAAGCAGGGGCAGTTTCTGGCCGGGCTGCAGCGAGTTGAGCGCGGGCCCGAGGGATGCGAGGGCCGCCGCCGCCGGAGCGCCGGCGTGCTGACCGACGAGCATCTGCTGGCGGCCACGAACCGCGGGGTCGGTGTCCAGTAGCAGCCCATAGAGGAGGATGGGCGCGCTTTGGGGATGATGCGCCGTTTCCCGCAGCGTAGCCGGCACCTCGGCCAGCAGGTCCTGCGCGCTGGCGACCGCCCCGGCCGTGAGCATACCGATGGCCTCGACGGCCCGGGCCGGGGTGGGGCGGGCCGAGAGGGCTCCCGGTGCGAAACCGGCGATGTCGCGCGGCCGGCCAGGCCTGGCCCAAGGCTCGCGGGCAACGTCGACGACCTCGGGCGGCTCGATGAACAGTCCGTCGAACTGCGGGTCGATGGCGCGGATGCGCTCGTCGAGCGGCGGATGGGTGGCCCAGGCGCCGCCGAACATCGACTGGAAGCCCTGCGCGAAGAAGAAGTGCCCGAGGGCCGTGCTCTTGGTGGATTGCATCGACGAGCCGAGCCCGTAGCCGCCGATCTTCCGGAGCGCGCCGGTCAGGCCGCCGGGATTGCGCGTGAATTGCACGCTGGAGGCGTCGGCGAGGAACTCGCGCTGGCGCGAGACCGCGGCCTGGATCAGGCGGCCGAAGAAATAGCCGACGTAGCCGACGACCATCAGCGCGACGCCGACGGCGAGAATGCCGGCGGCGGCCCCGCCCTTGTTCTTTCCGCCGCTGAGCCGGATCCGGCCGCGGCCGAGGGTCTCGAGGATCCCGCGGCCGGCGAGGCCGATGACGAGGATACCAAAGACGATGGCGGTCAGCTTCACGTTGAGCCGCATGTCGCCGTTGAGGATGTGGCTGAACTCGTGGCCGATCACGCCCTGCAGTTCGTCCCGCGTGAGCTTGTCGAGAGTGCCGCGGTTGACGGCGACGACGGCGTCGCTCGTGGTGAGCCCGGCGGCGAAGGCGTTGATGCCCGGTTCGTCGTCGAGTACGTACACGCCAGGCATGGCGACGCCCGAGGCGATGGCCATCTCCTCGACTACGTTGAGCAGGCGGCGCTCGGCGAGGTCGGTCGTGTGTGGGTCGACGCGGCGGCCGCCAACGCTCTCGGCCACGGCCGCGCCGCCGGCGCTGAACTGCGACCACTTGGTCAACGAGGCCAGGCCGACGACGATGACGGTGCCGGTGGCGACCGCCGCGAAGAGCCCCGGCTGCCAGAGCGCGAGACGACCTTCGCCCCGGCCCACAAGCAGTAGGGCCGCGCCGTAACCGGCGAGGATTGTGCCGAGCACGGCCAGGATAAAGAGCACCAGCAGCCGCGAGGTGCGCTGCTTGGCGCGGGCCTGCGCCTCGAAGAAGTCCATGGCGGCCCCGCAATCCGGGTCACGAATCCTGCGCCACGACCAGGTCGGAATCGTGGAACCACTCCATCCGCGAGCAATTCGCGCAGATCAGCACGCGGGCCTGGCGGTCGGCCCAGGCCACATTGAACAGTTCCGACGCCGCGGTGTTCAGCGACGCCTTGCGATCATGGAAGAGGACGTTGTCGCAGTGAGGGCAGACGATCTGCTTACCCTCGACGCGGAAGGACTTGGCCGGGGCAGAGGAAAAGAGAGCACACATGGGAAGGGGCCGGTTGAAATGATCCCAGGCGCCGGGGCGACGCGGACATGGGCGAGGAATGCAGCGCGGTTACACCATCCGCAGGGTCAGCGGATAACGGTAGCAGGCGTTGTCGGAAGCCTTGATGGCGGCGATGACCGAACAGACCAGCAGCAGTCCCCAGACGGCGAGGTACAGCACGAAGCCGAGGCCAAACACGAGGACGAGCGGGATGCAGAGCAGGCCGTAGATCAGGATCGAGAGATGGAAGTTCAGGGCCTCGCGGGCATTGTCCCGGACGTAGGCCGACTCGTCCTTCATCGCCAGGTACACGACCAGCGGGATGAGGATGAAGCCGATGCCGAGGAACGTGGAGAGATGGCTGAGGATGGCCCAGATCTTGTCGTTGCCGCGCGGGACGGCGTGGACGGGAAATTCTGTAGTCATGGCGGGGTCCTCAGCTGAAGCTGACCTTCGGGGCGTTGCGCTCGGTGGCGTCCTCGATCTGGAAAAGCTGCGCGGCGGTGAAGCCGAACATGCCCGCGAAGATGACGTTCGGGAAGGTTTCGCGCGTCGTGTTGTAGGTCATGACGCTGTCGTTGTAGGCCTGCCGGGCGAACGAGATCTTGTTCTCGGTCGAGGTGAGCTCCTCGGTGAGCTGCATCATGTTCTGGTTGGCCTTGAGATCGGGGTACTGCTCCGAGACGACCATGAGGCGGCTGAGGGCGCCGGTGAGGCCGCTCTCGGCGGAGACGAGGTTCTTCATTGCGGCGGCGTCGGCCGGGTTGGCGGCGGCGCCCTGCGCGGCGGTGTAGGCAACGTTGCGGGCCTTGATCACGGCCTCGAGGGTCTCGCGCTCATGCTTGAGGTAGCCCTTCGCGGTCTCGACGAGGTTGGGGATGAGGTCGTAGCGGCGCTTCAGCTGGACGTCGATCTGGGCGAAGGCGTTCTTGAAGCGGTTGCGGAGGGCGACGAGCGCGTTGTAGATGCCGGCGACCCAGGCGCCGGCGGCGAGGACGATCAGGAGCAGGACTCCGAGGACAATCAGGGTGATGTTCATGGCAGTTGGTTGGAAGCGGACGAGAGCGATCCTGCCGCGGGAACAAAAGCGCGCGAGGCGGAACTGTGTACAACGCGGTTGATTGTTTTCCACTGTCGCCGCAGTTTTTTCGTGCCCGCATGCGTCCCCTGTTTTCCCTGATGATAATCGCCGTGGCCCTGGCCCCGGTCGGCCTCGTTGCGCAGGAGGACAATGTCGTGCAACTCGCCCCGCTCCTGTCCGGGCCGGCGCCGGCGAGTCCCGGTGCAGTGGTGGAAACGAACGTGGCGGCGCAATACGCGCATGACCAGGGAATGCCCTCGATCGCTGTTCCGCTCTACCGCCAGGCCGTGGCGCAGTCACCGACCCAGGCCGATCGCAATCGTCTCACGCTGGCGCTGACGACCGCGCTGCTCGACAACGGCGACGTGGCGGAGGCGGAGAAGGCGCTCCTCACCCTAACGCTGCGCGACAGCGCGTGGAACCTCCGGGCGGGACTCGTCGCGGTCCAGCAGCGCCGGCAGGGCGACGCGGGCACCCACCTGGGTCTGATCAAGAGCGAGGAACTGGCGCCGGAGGACCTGGGCTGGTGGTATTTCCTGCAGGGGCGGATTGCCGACGCCGCGAACGACCCCAAGGCGGAGGATCACTACCAGCAGGCCGAGAGCAAGGCGGTGTCCCGGGTGCAGCGGACGCGTTTCCAGCTGGCAAAGGAGCAGGCCTACCTGCGGTCCGGCAACGTCACCCCGGCGGACGTCGACAAGGTGCGCGAGAACGCGCAGAACAACCGCGGGACCGACATCGGCCTTTCGTTCAACCTCGACTACGCCGTCGCCCTGAGCATGACGGGACAGTCGGCCGCGGCCATCAACGTCCTGCAGCAGCAGCTGAATGCGCTCCCCACGAACCAGTTGCTTTCCCCGAACCAGCTGCTGATCCGCGACCGTACCCTGCTGGAACTGGGTCTGATCGCCCCGGCCAGAAGCGAGGCCGGCCGCAACGCGCTGCTCCAGCTGCTGAGCGACGGATCGACCGCCGACTCAATGCGTAGGGCGCTGGTGCTGCTCGCGAACGAGCCCGAGACGACGGAATTCCGGCGCCGCCTCGACACCCTAATCGACCACACGCCGCCGCATCCCATCCGCGAAGACCTCCTAATGAAACGCGCCCAGCTGATGGCGGTGGCGAAGAACTATCTGCGGGCCACGGCCGATGTGAAGGAACTGCTCACCGCCTATCCCGGTTCGGAGCTCAAGTCCCAGGCCTGGGCGCTGCTCGCCACGGTCGAGTGGGAGCAGCGGCGCTACCTCGGGGCGGCGAGCAACGCGGCGGAGGCCCGTGCGGCCGCGTCCGACCGAGCAGCGCGGGCCCGGTTAGGCCTGCTTGAGGCCGAGGCCCTCATTCGAGCGGGAGAGTATCGTCGCGCCGCGACCGCTTACGACGCGGTGCTGGGCGACCGTCCGGCGGATGTGCCGGCGGGCGACCTGTTGTTCCAGCGCCTGCAGGCGGAGATTGGGGCGACGGATTTCGCGGTGCCGGAGCAGGTGAGCCATACGATCGCAGTGCTCGATGGACTGGCCGCGGACAAAGACTTCGACGTGGTGAATCGCTGGCAGGCTGAGTGGAACCTCGCGCGCCGGCTGCGCGGGGCCAATCAGTTCGCGACCGCCTACCGGCGCGTCAACACGCTCTTAACGGCCGCGCCCGCCGCGGGCACCCTGCCGGCAGAGCTGCGGGCCTACATGGCTTGGCTCCAAGCTCAGCTTTCGCTCGAGGCCGAGCAGTCGGAAGTTACCATCCGGCTGGCGACGGCACTTGGCGGGGCGCTTCCGAATGTGGCCCCGGCGCTGGCAGCGGACATCCGCAGCTCGGCCACGCTGCTCCAGGGCCAGGCGGAACTGAAACTCAACCGGGAAAGCGCTGCGTTTGCGACCTTTGACCGTTTGCGCCGCGAATTCAAGACGAGCGCCGCTGCCGCCAAGTCGGTCCTGCTCCAAGCCGCCTATTACCAGGACAATAACCAGCTGGTTGAGGCCCAGCGCCTGCTCCGGAAGATGCCGGACGACTTTCCCGACAGCGAGTTCGTGCCGCAGGCGCTATTCAAGGCGGCGCAGATCGACGAGCTCAAGGGCGACAAGAACGAGGCGGCGGACCGCCTTGACCGGCTGGCCAAGGATTATCCCCGGAGCCCGCTGGTGTTCACCGCCCGGCTTAAGCAGGCGGACCTTTACCGGGACCTGAACTCCTTCGGTCCCGCGCAGCAAATCTATGACCGGCTGGTGAAGGATTACCCGAAAAACCCGCGGGTGTACGAGGCGGAGATGGGACTGGCCGACTGCTACAACGCGCTGGCGACCGACGATCCTAGCTCGGCGGAGCGCGCGGCCGAAAGATACGAGCGCCTGCTCGACCTGGTCGACGCGCCCATCGATCTGCGGGTCGAGGCGGGCTTCAAGCTTGGCAACATCCGCCGGCTGCGGGGAAAACCCGAGGAGGCGGCCAACGTGTGGTGGCGAGATGTGGTCACGCCCTTCCTGGGCAAGGAGGATCAGGCGGCGAAACTCGGCAGTTGGGGTCGCCAGTGGATGGGCAGCACCCTGACCCTGTTGGCGGAGCTGTTCGACGGCCAGAACCGTCTGGCGGAGGCGCGTGAAGCCCGGCGGCTGCTCGTCGAGAAGGATCTACCCGGCAAGGAGGACGCCAAGCTCAAGCTGGCTGCCCCGGCGGGCGCGCGGTGACCGCGTTTGACCATCGCTGACGAGCCGCTCAAACGATACGACGAATGGCAGCCATTGAATTCAGCTACCTCACGGCGGGCGGACCGATGATCTGGGTGCTCCTCGTCATCGGACTGATCGGCATTACGCTCAGCGTCGAGCGCACGCTTTACCTGCACCGCGGGCAGATCCGTGCGCGGGACTTCATCGGCGGCATCAAGAACATCCTCGCCAAGCGCCGGCTGGTGGAGGCGCTCACGGTCTGCGAGGAAACCCCGGGCCCGGTGGCGGTGATCACCAAGGCCGCCCTATTGCACGCCGGCGACGAGGCGGAGGCCATGCGCTTCCACGTGCAGGAAGCCGCGGTGGTAGAACTCCCCGCGCTGGAGCGCCGGCTTGGGTTCCTTGCGGCGATCGCACAGGTGGCGCCGTTGGTTGGCCTGCTGGGCACGGTACTCGGGATGATCACCACCTTTGTCGCTTTCCAATCCGACTACACGAAGGCGACGGCCTTGGCCGACGGGATGTGGCAGGCACTGATCAGCACCGCGGGCGGCCTCGCTATCGCGGTCCCGGCGCACCTCGCATACCATTTACTCTCCGGCCGCGTGCGGGCCATCGTGCGCGACATGGAGTGGGCGGGGAACGAGATCATGCGCTACCTGCTGACCGACTATCGTGGGATCGGGCCCGCCGAACCCGGAGCCGCACAAGGAGGCAACCATGCTGACCCGTCCGCTTGACCTCGCTTCGCGGCTTCGCCCGGCTCCGCGCAATTTTGATCACGTCTTCCTGATCAACGTCGGGCTGATCGCGCTTTTCTTCACGTTGTTTGACTCACCGTATGTGATCTCGCCGACGCTTGAGGTCGGCGGTTTCGAGTTACCCGTGGCCGCGAAGGCTGGGGTGGGGGGGCCGAACCCGACCCTTTCCATCACGGTCACCGTGGGGGCGGCGCCGGGTTCGCCCGCCATCTATGTGGTCAACGGACTCCACAACATGACTCAGTTCAAGGCGCGGCTTAAGGAGTATGCCCGCACGGTCAAAGACCCCGTTCTCTTCATGCGGGTGGACCGTCGAGTGCCATTCGGCGATTGGACCGATATTTATGCTGCGGCGGAGGAGGCGGGCTTCCGGGTTGAGACGGCGGCTCAGTCCAAAGCGGAGGACCCGGCAGCCAAGCACTGAGCCATGGGAACGCGGCCGCAGGGCAATCTTCTGGTCTGGGTCATTTCGGGTGCAGTGGGTCTGCTCGTGGTGGCGGGGGCGCTTCTCTTGGTGAAGCCCATTCCCCGGCGGCAGCCACCCAAGGCCAAGACTGGTGGGGGTCTGGGGGTACAGCCACTACAGGGCAACAGACTGCTGGCCGAGCAGGCGGCCTTGCGCGATCCGATGACGCTATTCTTGCCGGTGACCCGAGCCAACCGCGCCACGATACCCCAAGCGGACGCTTCCGAAGTCGACCTAGGGCTGGAACTTGCGCGCTCGTTTCCCGGCAAACTGGCCTATGCCGACGAATCCGCATCCGTGGAGTTCCCGCTGCGGACCCCGGCGCCGTCCCGCCCGGTTGATGTCATCGGGCTGGGAGATCCCGAGCTGCCATTTTTGGGAATGGGGCGAAAGGATCGTGCGGTCACCGCGTTGCCTGCGCGTTCGGCCTACATTGAGGTGAAGGCGGCCGATACGGGCACGACCGTAATGACCGAGGCAGTTCCTAACGCCAAAGTGCCTAGTGCCAACGATTGGCAACCACTTGAGATGCTGGCGGTGATTGATCGGATTGGCTTGGGGGCACCTCCGACCGTGTCTCGGACCTCGAATGACGACAACGTGGACGGCTTCTTTCGCACCTTCCTCGAAAAGGGGTTCCATCTCGGCGAGCGCTTGGGGCCGGGAAGTTATGTCGTGACCATCGGCCGGTAGTTTTTTCGAAAAAGCCGAATTTGCTGTTGACGGGCAAAAACGCGGAGAGCACTTTCTCCCCTCTTTTCGTTTTTTGATCCCAGTCTTGGTCTGCCCAGATAGCTCAGTTGGCAGAGCACGTCCTTGGTAAGGACGAGGTCGCCGGTTCAAATCCGGTTCTGGGCTCCAGGTCAAAAGACAACGTCGGCGACTTCCCGACGCTAAACCCCGAGGTCATCCTTTCCACATCACCCAAACCACCGTCTCCCATGGCTAAAGCCTCATTCGAACGCAAGAAACCGCACGTCAACGTTGGCACCATCGGCCACATTGACCACGGCAAGACGACCACGACCGCCTCCATCCTCGCCGTGCAGGCCCGCAAGGGTTTGGCCGAGGTCAAGGCCTACTCCGACATCGCCAAGGGCGGCACCGTGCGCGATGCCACCAAGACGGTGACCATTGCTGTCGCCCACGTCGAGTACGAGACCGCCAAGCGCCACTATGCCCACGTCGATTGCCCGGGCCACGCCGACTTCGTCAAGAACATGATCACCGGCGCTGCCCAGATGGACGGCGCGATCCTCGTCGTCTCCGCCGCTGACGGCCCGATGCCGCAGACCAAGGAGCACGTGCTGCTCGCCCGCCAGGTTGGCGTGCCGAAGATCGTTGTGTTCCTCAATAAGGTCGACCTCATCGAGGACAAGGACCTGCTCGAGCTTGTCGAGGAGGAGATCCGCGACCTGCTGACCAAGTATCAGTTCGATGGCAAGAACGCCAAGATCGTCCGTGGCTCCGCCACCGCCGCCCTCGAGGGCAAGCCCGAGGGCGAGAAGGCCATCGGCGAGCTGATGGACGCGATCGACAGCGAGATCGCCGAGCCGGTCCGCGAGATGGACAAGCCCTTCCTGATGTCCGTTGAG
>OMJT01000070.1 GCA_900299415.1 Opitutales bacterium | reverse complement strand
CATCGAGGAGGGCCTCGACGGCCTCCGCTACGGGAAGGTCATCATCGCGACCGACGCCGACGTGGACGGCATGCACATCCGCCTGCTCCTGATCTCGTTTTTCCTGCAGTTCTTCCCAGACCTCATCGCCCGCGGGCACCTGCACATCCTCGAGACGCCGCTCTTCCGCGTGCGCAACAAGAAGCAGACGATCTATTGCTACTCCGAGGCCGAGAAGCAGGCCGCCATGGTCCAGCTCGGCGCCAGCCATGAGATCACGCGCTTCAAGGGCCTCGGCGAGATCTCCGCGGGCGAGTTCAAGGACTTCATCGGCGAGAACATCCGGCTCGAGCCCGTCTCCCTGAACCACCTCCACAGCTCCGACGAGCTGCTCGCGTTCTTCATGGGCAAGAACACGCCCGAGCGGCAGGACTTCATCATCGACAACCTCAAGGTCGAGAAAGACCTCGTGGAGGCCTGAGCCGGCCTGAAGCCCCTTTTCCCGCAGCGTAATGCCAAAGAAAAAGACCTCCAGGAACAGCGACCAGCCCGAGCTTCCGCTCGGTGAAGCCGGGGCGACGCCCGCGCCCAAGGGCTCCCGGCCGGTTGACACCCCGGAGGCGAAGCCAGCCGCGGCCGCCCCGGAGGCGCCCGCGGTCCCCGCTCCCGAGCCCGCGCCGCCGCGGAAGAAGGGCGCCAAGGTCCACGACGATGCCGCCCCGATCGTCCAGAGCTACCGCAACTGGTTCCTCGACTACGCCAGCTACGTCATCCTCGACCGCGCCGTGCCGCACCTCGACGACGGCCTGAAGCCCGTGCAGCGCCGGGTGCTGCACACGCTCTGGGACATGGACGATGGCCGCTTCCACAAGGTGGCCAACGTCGTCGGTGCGACGATGAAGCTGCATCCCCACGGCGACGCCTCGATCGGCGCCGCGCTCGTGGCGATCGGGCAGCGCGCCTGGCTCGTCGAGCCCCAGGGCAACTTCGGCAACCTCCTCACGGGCGACGAGGCCGCCGCGCCCCGCTACATCGAGGCGCGCCTGACCAACTTCGCGAAGGACGTCCTCTTCAACCCGAAGACCACCGCCTGGCAGATCAGCTACGACGGCCGCAACCGGGAACCGATCACCCTCCCGGCCAAGTTCCCCATCGTCCTCCTCGAGGGCGCCGACGGCATCGCGGTCGGCCTCTCGACCAAGATCCTGCCGCACAATTTCAACGACCTCTGCCGTGCGGCGGTGAACCATCTCCAGGGAAAAACCTTCCGGATCCTGCCCGACTTCCCCACCGGCGGCACCGCCGACTTCGCCGAGTACAACGATGGCGAGCGGGGCGGGAAGGTGAAGGTCCGCGCCAAGATCGAGGAACGCTCCAAGTACCTCCTCGCCGTCACCGAGCTGCCCTACGGCGTGACCACCGAGGCGCTCATCGAGTCGATCCTCGCCGCCAACGCGAAGGGGAAGATCAAGATCAAGCACGTCGACGACAACACCGCCGACCAGGTCGAGATCCTGATCCACCTCCCGCAGGGCGCGGAGGCCGACAAGGTCATCCAGCAGCTCTACGTCTTCACCAGCTGCCAGATCCAGCTGAACCCGGCCGCCTGCGTGATTGTGCGCGACCCGAAGACGGGCGAGGACAAGCCGCAGTTCCTCGGCGTGCGCGAGATCCTGAAGCGCAGCGTCGAGGCGACGCGCGAGCTGCTGCGCCGCGAGCTGGAGATCCGGCTCGGCGAGCTCGAGCAGCAGTGGCACTGGGATTCCCTCGAGCGGATCTTCATCGAGGAGCGCATCTACCGGAACATCGAGAAGTCGAAGACCTGGGAAAGCGTGCTCGCCGAGATCCGCGCCGGGTTGAAGCCCTTCCTCAAGCAGCTCCGCCGCGAGGTGACGGACGAGGACATCGTCCGCCTCACCGAGATCCGCATCAAGCGCATCTCCGCCTACAACCGCTTCCAGGCCGACGAGGCCATGAAGAAGATCGAGGAGGGCATCAAGGAGACGAAGGGAAACCTGCGGAAGCTGACCGAGTACGCCGTGGCGTGGTTCGAGATGCTCGCCGAGAAGTATGGCAAGGGCATCAAGCGCCGCACGAGCTACGACGAGATCGAGCAGATCGACGCCTCGGCGGTCGTGTCCGCCAACCAGCGCCTCTACGTCAACCGCGAGGAGGGCTTCATCGGCCTGAACTGGCGCCAGCACGAGTTCGTCACCGAGTGCACGATCCTCGACAGCGTCCTCACGATCATGGGCGACTGCGCGCTCAAGGTTTCCAAGGTCGCCGACAAGACCTTCATGGGGCTCGACATTCGCCATGTCGCCATCTGGCCCAAGGACGGAGACACGAAGTTCTACACCATGGTTTACCGCGAGGGCCCCGAGGGGAAGACCTTCGCCAAGAAGTTCCAGATCGGCGGCCTCAGCCGCGACAAGCTTTACCCCCTCGCGAAGGCGGAGGGCTCAAAGATTATCTGGCTCCACGTCGCGGAGAAGGAGAAGGACATGCCGAAGTCCATCCACGTCTCGCTCGACGGCCGCTCCGGCGCCCGGGTGCGCGAGATCGACTTCGACCTGACACCCCTGTCCGTCTCCACGCGCACCTCCAAGGGTCTGACCATCACCAAGTGGGCGGTAAAGGAAGTGAAGCCGACCGACCTCGAGTTGAAAGGGTAGGGCTGACCCGGCCGCGATCGCGATCCCCCGATCCTTTTTTAACCACGGATTGCACGGATTCCACGGATCGATCCCCGGGTAGGGCTGGGTCTATGACCCGGCCGCGCTATCCCGATGGTAGGGCTGGCTCGCCGAGCCGGCCGCCTCAGAACACCGACAGCGCCTGCGCGCTCTCGATCGCGATCCACGCGACGCCGAGGATAGCCGCGGCGACCAGGACCCGGCGAACGAGCACCCGGCCGCGCAGCACCGCATCCCGGAGATCCGTGTTCAGCGTCTTCCGGTTGCCCTGGGCCACAAAGCTCACGAACCGCGGGTCGCGGAGCCGGCCGTGCGCATGGTCGTCCCGCAGGCCGAAGCGGAGGGCCCGGTGGGGGAGGAGGTTCTTCAGCGCGCGCAGCACGAGGGTAAGACGCAAATTTGGGGTCGTTTTTTCAAGGCGAAACCCGCAGGTTCGCCGCCTTTCACGGCTTTTTACCGTCCCGGCCATGCACCACTTCCGCTACGTCGGCCCCAACCTGCACTGCGAGTCCGTGGACCTCGCGGCGGTCGCCTCCCTTCACGGCACCCCGACCTACGTCTACAGCGCGGCCACGATGGCCGACAACTACGCCCGCCTCCAGCGCGGCCTCGCCGGGCTCGACCTGCAGGTCTGCTACGCGATGAAGGCCAACTCCAACCTCGCGGTGGTGCGGCACTTCGCGAACCTCGGGGCCGGCTTCGACCTGGTGAGCGGTGGCGAGATCCGGCGCGTGATTGCCGCCGGGGCGGATGTGAAGCGCAGTGTGTTTGCCGGGGTCGGCAAGTCCGAGGCCGAGATCGCCCTTGCCCTGGAGAACGGTATCTTCGCATTCCACGTTGAGAGCGAGCCCGAGCTCAAGCGCCTCAGCCACGTCGCCGGCCGGCTCGGCCTGAAGGCCCCGGTCGCCATCCGCGTCAACCCGGACGTCGACGCCCACACCCACGCCAAGATCACCACGGGCAAGAGCGACAACAAGTTCGGCATCCCGCTAGCCGCCGCGGCGGCGGCCTACGAGGCCGCGGCCCGCTACCCGCACCTTGAGCTCAAGGGCGTGCAGATGCACATCGGCTCCCAGCTCACCTCCGCGGCGCCGTTCGTCGAGGCCGTGCGCAAGGTCGCCCCGTTCGTCGCCGAGCTGAAGGCCCGGCACGGCATCCAGTACTTCTCCATCGGCGGGGGCATGGGCATTGTCTACCGCGACGCCTTGGCCAGCGGACAGGCGGCGTGGTGGGACGCCCAGCCGGCGGACCAGCGCCCGCTCACCCCCGAGGCCTACGGCGCCGCGCTCACGCCGCTGCTCCAGCCGCTCGGGTTGACGATCCTCCTCGAGCACGGCCGCTTCATGGTCGGCAACGCCGGCGTGCTCCTGACCCGCGTCGAGCACCTCAAGCGCGGCGCCGGGAAGAACTTCCTCGTCGTCGACGCCGCGATGAACGACCTGGTGCGGCCGGCGATGTACGAGAGCTACCATGAGATCGTGCCGCTCCACCGCGACACCTCCCGCCGCGCGCTCGTGGCCGACATCGTCGGTCCCATCTGCGAGAGCGGCGATTGTTTCGCCAAGGACCGCCAGATCCAGGAACTCGGGGAGGGCGAATTCCTCGCGCTGATGAGCGCCGGCGCCTACGGCTACACGATGGCCAGCCGCTACAACACCCGCGCGCTGCCGGCTGAGGTCATGGTGCACGGGTCGAGCTTCGACCTGGTGAACGCCCGCGAGACGTTTGAGCAGATGACTGCCCAGGAGCGCATCCCCGCCTTCCTGCGATAGGGCCCGGTCCCCCAACTTTTTCGTGCCTTTTCGGGGATTTCGGGGTTAACCACAGCCCATGAACTTCTGTGTTGTGGGCGCCGGTGCATGGGGCACCGCCTTTGCGATCCACCTCGCGCGACTTGGTCGCCCGGTGGTGCTCGTCCCGCGTCGCCCCGAACAGGCCAAGGCGCTCAACGCCGTGCGCGAGAACCTCGACTACCTGCCGGGGGTTGTCCTGCCCCCGGGCCTGACCATCACCTCCGACCTCGCGCAAGGCCTGGCCGGGGTCGACGTGGTGCTCCTGGCCTGCCCGTCGCAGGCCATGCGCGACACCTGCCAACGGGTCCGCGCGGCCTTGGGCGGCGGTCTCGCCCCGGCGCTCGTGCTCAGCCTGGCGAAGGGCCTCGAACTCGAGACGCACCTGCGACCCTCGCAGCTCATCGCGGAGCTTCTCCCGACCTCGATCTCCGGTGCGCTCACGGGTCCCACCAACGCCGGTGAGATCGCCCGCGGATTGCCCGGCGCCATGGTCCTCGCGGCGCCCAGCCTCGCGGAAGTCGTGACGTCCGCCCAGTCGGCGATGAGCGGCGCCACGCTGCGCCTGTACACGAGCGACGACCTCGTCGGCGTCGAGTATGGCGGCTGCCTGAAGAACATTTATGCGATCGCCGCCGGGTGCTGCGACGGGTTGAAGCTCGGCGACAACGCCCGCGCCGCCCTGATGACGCGGGCCCTCGCCGAGATGGTGCGCGTCGGCGCGTCGCTCGGGGCCAAGCCCGAGACCTTCTACGGCCTGAGCGGGTTCGGTGACCTCGTCGCCACCTGCCACGGCGGCTGGAGCCGCAACCGCGAGTTTGGCCAGCAGCTGGGCGAGGGGCGCACCGCCGCGGAGTTGATCGCCAACCGCCGCACCGTCGTCGAGGGCCACGCCACCGCCCGGTCCTTCGCCGGCCTCTGCGCGGAGCGTCGGATCGACGCCCCGATCCTGCGCGAGGTCCACGCGATCCTCTTCGCCGGGAAGAAGCCCGCGGCCGCGCTGTCCGACCTGATGAACCGCGAGTTGAAGCGGGAGACGCTTATCCCGATGGCCCGGGCGTTACCACGGTCCCATGGCCGCTCCACGATCCAGCGATAACGCCTCGTTGTCGCACGCGCTGCGTCGGCTGGGGGCGAGGATCGACCCGGTCATTGACCTGTTGGACGCGTTGCCTGGCGCCCTGTTTTGGATCAAGGACGTGCAGGGGCGGTTTTGCTGGGTGAACACCGCCGCGGTCCTGCTGCGCGGGGTCCGCAGCCGGGCGGATCTGATCGGCAAGACCGACCTGGACATAAATGATCCGGCCCGGGCCAACCAGTTCCTGGCCGACGATCTCTATGTGCTGGCGGGGAATCCGATCCATGGCCGCGTCGAATTTCTGCGCATCAACCACGTGAGCCGGTGGTATTCGACCTCGAAGGGGCCGCTGCGCGGGCGGGGCGGGCGCGTGGTCGGCACGGCGGGATTGGCGATCCCGATCCCGCCGCCGGATCAGGAGTCGGGTGAGGAGCCCAATCTCGTGGCGGCCATCCAGCACATCGACCAGCATTTCAACGAGCCGATCAAGAACACGACCCTGGCCCGGATCTGCGGCATGTCGCTCGGCAATTTCCAACGCCAGTTTCGCGCGCACTACCATTGTTCCCCTCATTCCTATGTCCGCGGCCTGCGGGTGCGCCTCAGTTGCCAGGCCCTCGTGCATTCCGGCCAGTCGCTGGCGGCCATCGCCGAGGAACACGGCTTCTCCGACCAGAGCCATTTCACGAAGGAATTCCGCCGGATGATGAAGGAGACTCCCCGCGGCTACCGGAAGCGTTTCCGGAAATAGGGCGGCGGCAGGCCCGACGGAAAACAGTGCGGCCGGCACCTGGGGTGCCGGCCGCATTTTGCTTGGTCTGTCCGGATTGGGGAGGATCCGGGTACCGACTGGTTATGAGGTTGGCTGCATCGAGGGAGAACAACCAACCGGGGAGAAAATGTTAGAACGAAGCTGAGACTGGCCCGCGGGGCGGCAGGAGCGCCGGCGGGCGATTGGGAAAAAACTCACGCCATCATTTGCAGCATAGCCGCGTTTTCACTCGGCGATCTAGTTCAAACAGGATTTGTTTTGGTAGAATTATTATACTCCGTCGGCCGATCCATTTCCGAGTTTCCGCATCTGGTCCAATCGCCCATCATCAGAGGCATGAACCCCGCCCGCGTGCTGGCCGGTCTCGTGACCCTTGGAATCCTCGCGACCGGAGGATTGGCCGGCGATACGGGGCCTTCGGCGGTGCTGGTTCGCGAGGGCTTCGATGACGCCGACTTTGCCGGACGCGACTGGTACGACCTTAGTGCGATCCGTCTCGCCGGCGGCGCCTGGGCGGGAGCCAACTGCCTTGAGTACGAGTGGCCCGGGCCGGATTCCGCCGTCAAGGGCTCCGCCCCGATGCGCCACCTCTTCGAGCCGGGCCAGGAGGTGTTCGTGCGCTTCTACCTCCGGCTCTCGGCCGGCTGGGGCTGGACCGGGCGGACCTATCACCCGCACCTCGTGAACCTGCTCACGACCGAGAACCCCGCGTACCACGGGCCCGCCTCCAGCCATCTCACGCTCTACATCGAGCCCGTGGCCGGACGGCTGCGCCTCGCGGCCACGGACATGCAGAACGAGACGGCGCCCCATGGCCTGACGCAGGGTCCGCTGCGGGGCGGCTACAACGGCGTCGAGTGGGACAGCGCGGACGTCCTTTTCACCGACGACAAATGGCACTGCATCGAGGCGAGCTTCCGCCTCAACACCCTCGACCTGAAGAATGACCGCCCGAACGCCGATGGGGTCGTCCGCGGCTGGTTTGACGGGAAGCTGGTGGTCGAGCACACCGACGTCGTCCTGCGCACCACCGACTACCCGGCGATGCAGATCAACCAGCTCCTGCTCGCCCCGTACTTCGGCGCCGGCCTGCTCCCGCACCCCCAGAAGCTCTGGATCGACGAGCTGGCTGTCGGCTGGGGGCGCCTCGGGCCCGTGCCGGCCGGGAAATAGGCGGGACGAATTCCTGGGTTCCACATTCGGTCAAACCGTGCAGCGTGCGTGCATGGCGGACACGCGGCAGGTCATCGTGGTGGGCGGGGGAGCGGCGGGCTTCTTCGGGGCGATCACGTGCGCGGAAGCCGACCCCGCGGCCAAGGTGATCCTGCTCGAGGCCACGGCGCATCCGCTGGCGAAAGTGCGGGTGTCGGGGGGCGGCCGGTGCAATGTCACGCACGCCTGCTTCGAGCCGAAGGAACTGGTGAAGCGCTACCCGCGCGGCGCGCGCGAACTGCTCGGGGCGTTTCACCGGTGGCAGCCGCGCGACATGGTGGAGTGGTTTGCGGCGCGCGGAGTGGAGCTGAAGACGGAGGCCGACGGGCGGATGTTCCCGGTCACGGACGACTCGGCCACGATCGTCGAATGCCTGCAGGCCGCGGCGCGGCAGGCCGGCGTGGAATTGCGGACGGTGTGCGGGGTCCGGACCGTGACCGGGCGTCCGCCGCCGCGAGCCGGGGCCGCCCCGCTGTCCCCGCATTTTGCCCTGACGCTGTCGAACGGCGAGACGCTCGGCTGCGACCGCCTGTTGCTGGCGACGGGCGGCGGCCGGGGCTCGGCGGGGTTGGCCATCGCGGAGTCGCTGGGCCATGCGATCGAGCCGCCGGTGCCCTCGCTATTCACCTTCCACATCGACGATCCGCGCGTGGAGGGGATCTCGGGGGTGGCGGCGCCGGACGTGGTGACGACTGTGCCCGGCACCAAGCTGCGCGAATCCGGCCCGCTGCTGGTGACACACTGGGGCATGAGCGGGCCGGCGATCCTGAAGCTGTCGGCCTGGGGCGCGCGCGAGCTCGCGGCCCGGAACTACGAGTTCACGCTCGGGGTGAACTTCGCCCCGCCGCACACGCGGGAGTCGCTGCTGAAGGAGCTGGGGACGCTGCGGACCGCCCATCCGAAAAAGCAGCTGGGGACCTGGTGCCCGCTCGGGCTGCCGCTGCGTCTGTGGGAAAAGTTGCTGGCGGCCGCGAAGGTCAGCCCGACCGCCACCTGGACGGGCCTGTCGAACGACGCCCTCGGGAGTCTGGCGACGCAGGTCGTGGCCGCCGAGTTCCGCGTCGTGGGCAAGAGCATGAACAATGAGGAGTTCGTGACTTGCGGCGGCGTGCGGCTCAGCGAGGTCGATTTCAAAACGATGGAGAGCCGGCTCTGCCCGGGCCTGCACTTCGCCGGCGAGGTGCTCGACATCGATGGCGTGACGGGCGGCTTCAACTTCCAGGCGGCGTGGACGACGGCCTGGTTGGCGGGGCGGGCGATGGCGGGGGCATAGCCGGGTGAGGTCACCCGGCCTACATCATTGGACCAGATGTAGCTCCGGCAGACCCCTGCCGGAGGATCCGCCGGGCAGAGGTCTGCCCGGCCTACAGTTTAGCAAAGCCGAGGGGCGGCGTCTCCGCCCTACCGTCAGAAGAGCGAGCCGGCGACGGTGCCGACGGCGCTGATCGGGCCCGAGTCGTTCAGGCCGTCGAGGGCGCGGTCGGCTTTCTTGATCGCGCTCTGGGCGTCGCGGAAGAGGGTGTCGTCGTTGATCAGCTTGCCGAGTGTGCCCTCGCCGCTGTTGAGCTTCGCGGAGATCTCGCGCAGGTCGCGGGCGGTGGCCTTGAGCTCGTTGCCGGTGGTGTCGTCGTAGATCAGCGAGCCGAGCGTGCCCTTGCCGGACTTCACCTGGTCGACCACGGCCTGGGCGTCGGTCATGAACTTCTTCGCCTCGTTGGCGGTGTCCTTGATGTCGTCGACGGCGACGAGCAGGGCGTCGTGGAGCTTCGGGTTGTTGATGAGCTTGCCGAGCGTGCCGTCGCCGCGGTTGAGCTTCGCGGAGAGCTCCTGGAGGTTGGTCATGGTGACGGTGAACTTGTCGCCGGTGTCGCCCACGAGCGTGTTGAGCCGCTGGAAGAGGCCCGGCTGGCCGTCCTTGCCCTTCATGGCCTCGCTGATGGAGCCGAGGGCGCCGTCGAGCTTTTGCCCGAGGTTGCCGAGGTCGTTCATCACGCTGTTGAGGTCGGGCACGACCTTGGTGCGGATCTCGGCGCCGGGCTTGAGAGCGGGGCGGTTGGACGAGCCGAGGTCGATGCCAAGGTAGTTGGTGCCGATGAGGCCGGACATGATGATGCTGGCGGTGGCGTCGTCGGGGATCTCGATGACCTTCTGGTTGGGTCCGACCTTGTCGATGCGCAGCACGGCCTCGGCGCGGCGGCCCGTGAAGTCGGTCGACTCGACGTAGCCGATCTTCACGCCGGCCATCCGCACCTCGTCGCCGGGCTTGAGCTCCTTCAGGTCGGGGAAGCCGGCGGTGATCGTGTAGCCGTTGTCCTTGAAAATCTTGCCGCCGTGCAGGGTCTCGAACGTCACCCAGGTGAGGGCGAGGCCGAGGATGAAGAAGAGGCCGACGCGGGCCGTTTGCTGTGCGTTGTTCATGGTGACGATCTCCGGTTAAAGGGTGCGGGAGGCGGGCTCAGGATTCCAGCTTGCGGAAGCGGGGGTTCTTCAGGTCGATCTGCGGATGGAGGAAGTCGGCGATGCGCGGGTCCCCGGGGTCGCGCAGGCCGGCGGGCGGGCTGAGGTGGACGAGCTGGCCGCCCATGAGGATGCCGACGCGGTCGGCGATGCTGAGGGCGAGGTCGCGGTCGTGGGAGACGACGATGCTGGTGACGTGGTATTGTTCCTTCAGGGTGGCGATGATCTCGCTGATCGTCGCGCTCATCACCGGGTCGAGCTCGCTGGTCGGCTCGTCGTAGAGCATGAGCTGGGGCTCCATCACGAGGGCGCGGGCGATGGCGACGCGCTTCTTCATGCCGCCGGAGAGCTCGGAGGGGTACTTGGCCGCGGCGTTCTCCAGCGAGAGGATCTGGAGGGCGCGCATGACCTTCTCGCGGATGCCGGCCTCGTCGGCGAGCTGGTGCTCGCGGGGATAGAGGGCGAGGTTGTCGTAGACGGTGAGCGAGTTGAAGAGCGCGCCGGCCTGGAAGACGAGGGCCAGGCGGACCTTCTCGCGGGTGGTCTCCTCGCTCGCGTCGTACTTGTCGATGAACACCCGGCCGGCGCTGGGCAGCTCGAGGCCGACGACATGCTTGAGGAGCACGCTCTTGCCCGAGCCGCTGGGGCCCATGAGCACGAAGATCTCCCCGCGGTCGACCCGGAAGCTGATGTCCTTGAGCACGGCGAAATCGCCGAAGCTCTTCGAGAGGTTCTCGAACGTGACGCTGACCGCCGGGTTCTCCGAGCCGGAGAACGGCGAGACTGTGGATGTGGTGCCGGTGTCGGGCATGGGTCAGGTCAGTGCGCGGGTGACGAAGAAATCCAGGACGAGGATGAGGATGAGCGAGACGACCACGGCGCGGGTGACGGAGGCGCCGATCTCGCGGGGGCCGCCGCGGGTGTTGAGGCCGATGTTGCAGCAGACGAGGACGACGACGATGCCGAAGACCTCGCCCTTGAAGAGGCCGTTCATCACGTCCTTGAACTCCATGAAGCGGCGCAGCGCGGAGAAGTAGGCCTCGGATTCGATCCCGATAAAGAATTTGGAGGTGAGCGAGCCGCCGAACCAGCCGACAAGGTCGCCGATGATGCAGAGGATGGGCATCATCACGGCGATGGCCGCGAGCCGCGGGAGCACGAGGATGCGTGCGGCGGGGATGTTCATGGTCTCGAGGGCGTCGACCTCCTGGTAGACGCGCATCGAGGCGAGTTCGGCGGCGATGGCGGATCCGACGCGGCCGGCGACGAGGATCGCGACCATCACCGGGCCGAGTTCGCGGGCCATGGAGAGGCCGACGAGGGTGCCGATGAACTGCTTGGCGCCGAAGTTCTCCATCGAGTAGCCGGCCTGGAGGGCGAGCACGCCGCCGATGAAGCTGCAAAGGATGGTGACGATCGGCAGGGTGGTGTAGCCGACCAGGTAGCACTGCTCGATGAAGCGCTGCCTTTGCCGCCACAGCGTGCTGGAAAACGACAACGCCCGGACCAGCAGCTGGAGGGTGCTGCCAATGCCTTCGAAGACGTTGATGAGCTGTTGCATGGAGGAGGACTCAGCGGGAGGCGGCTGCCGGCGGGTGCTGCGACCGGAAGTTGAACCACGTGGCGCGCCAGGGACCGCCCGCGGGGCGCTGGAATTTCAGCAGCCCCCGCGCGATCTCGACCTGGTCGCCGGCGGGAGAGTGGACGGAACCGTACAGGGGGCCAAGGTGGAACTCCGTCTCCGTCGCGGAACGCCGGCGGGTGACGAGGTCGAAGAGGTACGACTCGCGCAGTTCGTCAGTACCCTGCGCGTCGCGCCGGTACAGGGCGAGCAGCGGGCCCCAGGTTTCCTTCACGTCCTCGTTGTTGGGGAAAAACGAACCGAAAGGGCTCAGCAGCTGGAACTGCCGCCGGCCGGCGCCGTTGTCCCAGCGGCTGTAGAGCGGCCAGAGGTGGTCCTTGATCGCCACCGGGCCGTCGGCCTGGCCGGTGCGGCGCTGGGTCTCGCTGCGATAGAGGAAATAGAGCACGCGGGTCTGCCGCCGGGCGAGCCCGCCGTCCACCCACTGGTCGCGCCGGTAGAGCGGCCAGAGCACCCACTGCTTGTCGTAGCCCTGGATGATCGAGCGGGTGTAGAAGGGCGCCCAGCGCGAGCGCTCGCGGTCGGTCCCCGCGCCCTGCACAAACAGCGGCCAGAAATACCGGACCTCGCTGTAGCGGTACGGCGCCGTGCGGTCGAGGTAGCCGAAGAATGGCCAGGCCCAGGTCTCGGACTGCAGCTCGGGCCCGCGCTCGTACGAGTAGAACGGCAGCACGCCGCCCGTCTCGAGGGGGGCCGGGGTGTCGAGGCCGGTGGTCTTCTTGTAGATGAACGGCCAGAGGTAATAACTCTGGTGCGAGACACCCTCCTGGTTGCGCCAGCCGAGCAGCGGCCAGAGGGCGAAGCGCTCCACGCCGCCGCCCGAGGCGGTGCGCACGAAGGGCCAGACGTAGGACTTGGCGACCACGCCGCGGGCCTCGGTCCGGAGGTAGAGCGGGAAAAGCAGCCACGAGACGCGCTCGCGGTAGAACCGGTTCTTCACCTCGCCGGCGATGGGGAAGAGCGCGCGGTACGAGGTCTCCGCCGCGCCGGTGTCCCGCGAGAAGTAGAACGGCCACACGTCGAAGCCTTGGGCGGCGTTTTCCGAGATCGCCCCGGCCGCCGGCTCGCGGTGGTTGATCAGGTTGAGCACGCTCCAGGTCCGGACGGCCCCGTCGGACCGCGTGAAGTAGATCGGATAGAGAAACGTGGCCGACGTCCGGCGCCCGGTCGCGTCCTCGCGCGCCACCCAGAACGGGCGGAAGCCGTGCACCCGCCCTCCCTCAGCCAGCGGTCGTGAGAAGAAAAGCGGTCCGGCGCCCTGCCACGCCAGCGGACGGCCGTCGGCGTCCCGCTGATCGACCCGGATCGGCCAGGCGTTTCTCTCCCGCTCGGCTTCATGGGCCGGGGCGGCGCCGGCGGCGAGCAGGGCCGCGCCGAGGCACAGGGAGAGCTTGCGGAAGGACATGGAGACAATCGGAAGGTTAAGACTGGCCCGATGCGGCCGCCGATTCAACTGCAGGCTGATTGCGGACTAAGGACGCGGCTGGCTGGTAGTTAGGCGCCTAACGAAACGAGGGCCCCGTGAGGGCAAATGCGATGCGCAGGATGCAACCCGTTCTACCCGTTGCCGCGGGAGTGGTTCCCGAACCTCGTGGCGGTGCTGGGCAAGGCGGTCGCGATTAACGCTGAATTTGCACCGGGCGGCGTCCCCCGCGGAATCGTCCTGGGGATCGGGCAGACCTCTGCCCGATGCGAACCCCCGGCAGAGGTCTGCCGGGGCTACACCGGCTGAGCCTCACTCGTATTTCCGGGTTTTCTTCCAGGAGTAGGTGTCGGTGAACGAGGGCTTCACCGGGGCGGCCGGCTTGTGCTGCTTGGCGAAGCCGAGGAAGGTGCGCTTCCGCATCTTGGCGGGGTCGAGCATCTCGGTGAGGATGGCCAGAACGCGCTCGCGGTCGATCTTCAGCAGGGCCGCGATGGTGTCCTCCTTGCGGGACCAGTCCCCATTGTAGTCGTAGGCCAGCCGGAAGAGCCGGCCGGCGCGTTCGCCGATGGTCTTGTCCTCCTCCTGGAGCGCGGCGAGGGCGCCGCCGACGAGGTTGTTCCATTCCTCGGCCGGGAGCTTGCGGAAGAGGTCGGGCAGTTGGGCGATGAAGGCCTCGGCCTTCTGCTGGAGCTCGTCGGCGGGGTGCTCGCCCGACTGGATGATGAAGTAGCTGAAGAACGTGTTCTCGTCCTCGCCGGCCGCCCCGTTGACGATGTAGCCGAGCTGCTGGCGCGTGCGGAGCTCGGAGTAGAACGGCTCGGCGATGAAGTTCGACAGCAGCATGGTGGCCGCACGGGTCTCGGCGGAATTACCCGGAATGACGAATTCCTGGCGGAAGGCGGAGTTGTTGACCTCGAGGGTCTCGCTCCCGAGCAGCACCTCGGCGCGGGGCTGGCTGAGCAGGCGCCGGCGGAGGAGCTCGCTGTCGGTGATGGATTTCGATTTCAGGGTGGCGGCGACCTTGCGGGCGCTGGCGACGGCGTCGGCCGCGGAAATGTTGCCGTGGATCAGGGCCTCGAGGCGGCCGCGGGCGTAGAGCTTTTTCGCGAAGGCGCGGACGTCGGCGAGGGTTAGCTTCTGCGCGACGGGCAGCTGTTCCTGCGGGCGGAAGTAGAACTCGCGCATCGCGGCCCGGCGGCTCTCGAGCAGGACCTGCCACGCCTCGCCCTTGGGCGCGTTGGCGAGGCCGCGGACGATTGCGTCCTTGAGTGCGGCGAAGCGTTCCTCGGAGAGTTTGAAATCGATGAGGCTGCCCACGGCCTTGTCGAGGAGCACGCCGGCGGACTCGTTGTAGCCGTCGACCGAGAGGTACACGCCCTCGAGGGAGGCGCTGAGGCTGAAGGCGAGGCCGGCGGTGGACGCGGTGTAGTTGGTCTCGTTGAGGGACTCGTTCACGCAGGCCGCGTAGAACGAGAGCAGCACGGCATTCTCGAGCGTGCCCATGGTCCGCGGCAGGCGGAAGCGGAAGACCTCCGCGACATGCGGCCGCTGGAAGTGGTCGTCCTGCAGGTGATAGAGGCTGAGGCCGGGCTCGTTGATCAGGCGCACGGGCTGCAGCGCGACCTGGTCGACCTGCTTCGGCACAAACGGATTCGGGGCCGGCACGTGGATCGCGGGCAGGGCGGGCGGATTGAGCAGGGCGGTGTAGGCGGCACCGGTGTCCTCGGTGTAGCTGTAGCGCGCGCCGTAGCGGGGTTCGGTGCGGTCGGCGGGCTGGCCCTTGGCGACAAGCTGCACGAGCAGGTTGTCGGGTCGGAGCTGGTTGAGGATCGCCTGGTAGCCGGCGGGGCGGTCGTCGGCCCAGAGGTAGGGCATGCGCTCGGCGAGCTCGAGCGGGTACTCGCGGGCGAGCACGGCGAGCTCGACGGCCCGGGCGGCGCCCTCGCCCTTGTCGCTGAACAGCTCGTCGAGCTGGGCCATGGTCTGGCGCTCCTCGAACAGCCCCTTGGGCAGGCCGGCGCGCTTCAGGTCGTTGATCGCCGTGAACACGAGGGCGAGCACGCGGGAGTAGTTGGCGAAGCCGGCCGGCGTGAGGGCCACGCGGAGGTTGAACTCTCCGAAGTCGGCGGCGTAGTCGCCCGCCCCGGCGGAGAGCCCGGTGGCGAGGCCCTCGGCCTTGAGCTCGGAGAGCAGGCTGCCCTCGCCCTCGTAGCCGAGGATGAACCCGAGCAGCTCGCCCGGCTTGGCGAGCGCGTACTGGCGCGTGGCGGGCAGCGGGAAGCTGAGGCTGAGGCTGCGCGCGTCCTGCACCGGCTCCGAGCGGATGAGGCGGAGGGCGGCCTTGGGCGGGAGGTAGTCGGACGGCCATTTCGGCTCGGGCAGGTTCCGGTTCTCCACCGCGGCGAAATACTTCCGGGCCCACTGCTCGAGCTGGTCGAGGCTGGCGTTGCCGGTGAGGGCGAGGGTCATGAGGTTGGCGCTGTAGTGGGCGCGGTAGAACGCGAGCAGCTCCTCGCGGGTGGTGCCGGCGAGGGTGGCGCGGTTGCCGATGGCGAAGTTCTTCAGGGGGTGGCCGGCGCGGTAGAACTCGGTCTCGAGCTGGTTGAGGCGCCAGGCGTCGTTCTCGGAGTTCTTCTGGAACTCGGAGTTCACCGCGTTCATCTCGCGCTCGGTGAAGCGCGCATCGAAGAGCGGGGCGATGAAGAACTGGGAGAAACGGTCGAGCGCGCCCTCGAAGGCCTCGTGGCGGATCTCGAAGTGGTAGTTGGTGTGGTCCTGCTGCGTGTAGGCGTTGCTGTAGCCGCCGTTGCCCGTGAGGAATTTCGAGTACTCGGCCTCGTCCGGGTATTTCTCCGTGCCGAGGAAGAGCATGTGTTCGAGAAAGTGGGCGAGGCCCTGACGGCCGGCCGGGTCCTGGAGCGAGCCGGCGCCGACGGCGACCGAGGCGGAGGACTTGTTCAGTCCCGGGTCGGAGAGGAGGATCACCTTCATCCCGTTCGGCAGCACGAGTCGGCGGAACTCCGAGCGGTCGTTTGGCGCCCGCTCACGCGGCGGGATCGCCGGCCCCGCGGGCTCGGCGGCGCGGACCAAGGGCAGCAGCGGAAGGACCAGGGCGAGGCAAAGCAGAAGGCGTTTCATGGGGGGGGGGGGGGGGGGGGGCGGGGCGCCCTTTTTTGCCCCCCGGGGCGGGGCCAACCCGAACCGGTGGCGAAAGGGGAACGGAAAGGGGGGGGCGGTCCGCGTTTCCCCCCCCCAGCTGAAAAGGCCACCGTCTGACCCCCAGCCCATAGT
>OMJT01000069.1 GCA_900299415.1 Opitutales bacterium | reverse complement strand
GCCGCCGACCCGCGCCCACCGCGGGCCGCCGCCGGGGCTGGCGCGCCCATGAAGGCCTCAATCGGCTGCGACCGGAGCTCGAGCGCGCTGACGCCCAGCTGCAGGCAACGGGCCAAAGTCTCGTCGCCCGGCAGATTATTGTTCCCGAAACTATAGGGGACATTGAGGCCGATCTGCACGCCGTTGACCTTGGAGTTCGGCTTGGCAGCACGGGGCGCTGGGGCGCCCGAGGCGGCGGGCTCGGCCGCGCCGAGCGAATTGATGATGGAAAACGCGCCGGCCGCCGGGAAGGCGAGCAGCGCCAGCTTGGCGATTTCTCGCCGCGTGTATTGGGGGGGCATGGATGGGAATGCCGCCACGGAACTGGGTCCGAAGCCGGCTGGGTTGGGGAGGTTGCCGGGGCGCGGAATCGGGATGCGCCGGCAGACCCCACGAAGGGACACTTCGGCGTTGCCTGCAAAACCGCGGTGGATTTACGGTAAAGTGAAATGAAGTCCACCCGCCCGACCCTCCGCACCCTCGCCGCTGAGGCCGGAGTCAGTGCGATGACCTTCTCGCTCGCGCTGCGGAACCGGCCCGAGATCTCCGCTGCCACACGGCGCCGTCTCCAGCGATTGGCCCGGCTCCGCGGCTACCAACCCGACCCGACGATCGCCAAGCTGATGCAGCACCTCCGCCTGAGCTCGCAGGCCCGAGGCCAGGCGAACATCTGCGGCCTGATCGAGGCTGGTGGCAGCGACGACGGTGGGCGCCACGAGTTCGCCATTCGGGTGCAGTCGGGACTGAAGAAGCGGGCTGAGTCGCTCGGCTTCGCGTTCAGTACGATGGAGCTGCCGGCCGAGGCCCATCGGGCCGGCCTCCAGCGCGTGCTGCGCAGCCGTGGCGTCGAAGGCGTCGTCATCCTCCCGATGCCTCGGCAGCGCGATCTCAGTGCGCTCCTCGACTGGGAGTACTACTCGGTTGTGTCCGTCACGTCATCGGTGACTGCCCCGCGCGTCCACACCGTCACACCCAACCACTTCGACAACATCATCCGCGCCTGCCGGCGCTTGACCGAAGAGGGTTACCGTCGCATCGGCCTGGCGATCTCCCGCGACTGGGACGAGCGCGTCCGCCACCGCTGGGCGGGCGGCGTGGCTTGGCAAAACGCCTTTGGCCGCACTGAGTCGGTGCCGCCCTTCCTCGGGGCGGGCGTCGGGCCACGTCTCGCCGACCCAGGCTTTGCGGCCTGGCTCGATTCCCACCGGCCGGATGTGATCCTTGTCGAGGAGATCGACGCCACCTTGCTGAACCGGGCGCTGGCCGCGGTGGCGGGCCGCCGGCGGCCGGCCGTCTTCGCGCTCGACTGGCCGAGCGCTCGCGCGACGCGTGGCATGGATCAGCGCCCGGAGGAGATCGGCTCGGTGGCAATCGAGATCCTCGCGGGCATGGTCTCGCGCGGCGAACGCGGCATTCCGGAGCGACCGCTCAGCATCATGGTCGACGGCGAATGGGTCTCCTCTTTACGGTAAAGGTATTCGGACGTTGCCGACCCCACGCCACCTGACTTCGTCTGACGACGACCGTATTTAAGCAGGCACTTGTACCCCGGCGAACCCGGCGCATCCACCCGGATCGCTCCCATTTCCCTTCGACCCCAACTCCGACCCGCGTCCACCCCATGGCCATTGTTTTCCTCCCTCTGCGCCGCCCCATCCGTATAGCCGCCTGCGCGGTGCTTCCGCTCCTCGCCCTGGCCCCATGCACCTGGGGCCAGGCGGGCGACCGTGCCGGCGAGACCCAAGTCTCCCGGGTCCCAGCCGCGATGATCCCGCCCGCCCCGGCCCTCAGCCCCGAGCAGGCGCTGAAAACCTTCAAGGTGCAGGACGGCTTCCGGATCGAACTCGTCGCCAGCGAGCCCCTCGTCCAGAGCCCCGTGGCCATCCAGTTCGGTCCCGACGGCCGCCTCTGGGTGCTCGAGATGCGCGGGTTCATGCCCAACGTCGATGGGGAGGGCGAGGCCGCGCAGGTCGGCCGCATCTCCGTGCTCGAGGATACCAACGGCGACGGCCGGATGGACAAGAGCACCGTCTTCCTTGACCAACTGGTGTTGCCCCGCGCCTTCATGCTGCTCCGCGATGGCGTACTCGTGGCCGAACCGCCGATGCTTTGGTTCCACCGCGACACCAACGGCGATGGGGTGGCCGACACGAAGACGCTCGTTTCCGACAGCTATGCCGTAGAGGCCAATCCCCTACTCGGCAACCGCGCCAACCTCGAGCACTCCGCCAACAGCCTGACCTGGGCCCTCGACAACTGGATCTACAGCGCCAACTACAACGTCCGTTTCCGCAACACGGGTGGGCTCTGGGAGCGGGGCGCCACCGTTGCACGTGGCCAGTGGGGCCTCAGCCAGGACGACTACGGCCGCCTCTTCTATAACAGTAACAGCGACCAGCTCCGTGCCGACGTCGTCCCCGCCGAGTACCTCAGCCGCAATCCCAACTTCACGAGCGCCCAGGGCGCGAACTTCCGGGTCGGTCTCACCCAGGATGTCTGGCCGGGCCGCATGAATCCCGGCGTCAACCGCGGTTACCAGGCCGGCCAGCTCCGCGACGACTTCACCCTCGCCACGTTCACCGCGGCCTGCGCCCCGATGATCTACCGTGGCAACCTTTTCCCTGCCGCCTACCGCGGCAACGCCTTCCTCTGCGAGCCGGCGGGCAATCTCGTGCGCCGCAACGTGCTGGTCGAAAAGGACGGCGGCATCACCGCCACGATGCCCTACAAGGATACCGAATTCCTCGTCTCGACCGACGAACGTTTCCGCCCCGTCAACCTCGCCACCGGGCCGGACGGCGCCATGTACGTCGTCGATCTCTATCGCGGCATCCTCCAGCACCGTGTCTACGTCACCAGCTACCTGCGGGAGCAGATTCTCTCCCGCGAGCTGCAGACGCCGGTGAACCAAGGACGCATCTACCGCGTCGTGCCCGCTACCGCGAATGTCGCCACTGCCCCGCGGCCAAATCTCACCAACGCCGCCTCCGCGGACCTGGTTGGCCAGCTCTCCCATGCCAACGGCTGGTGGCGCGACACCGCCCAACGCCTGCTCGTCGAGCGCGCCGACCTGTCGGTACTGCCCGCCCTGCGCAAGCTGGCCGCTTCCGGTCCCTCTCCGCTGGGACAGATCCACGCCCTCTGGACGCTTGACGGCCTTGGTCACTCCGATCCGGTCACAATCGTCTCGGCCCTGAAGTCCAAGGACCCGCAGGTGCGCGCCAACGCCATCCGCGTCAGCGAGTCCCTCCTGAAGTCCCGCAATGCCGCGCCCGCCATGCTCGCCACCCTGCTGCCCCTGGCGAATGATCCGGACCTTAACGTCCAAAGGCAGCTCGCGTTCTCACTCTCGGAGAACGATGACCGTCTGCCGGCGCTCGCCTCGATCCTGTTCCAATATCGCGAGAATGCCCTCGTTCGCGACGCCGTTTTCACGAGCCTCGCCGGGCGTGAACTCGAGATGCTGGAGCGCATCACGGGGGACGCCGCTTGGCAGGTGCAGGGCAACCCGGCCACCGACGTGCTTCTGCAACTTTCCCGCGCCGTTTTCCTAGAGGGCAACGGCGCGCGCATCAGTCGCCTCCTCGACCTTGCGGCCCGCCAGACTGGCGGCGTCGCGTGGCGGCAGCTCGCCCTCCTTGATGGCCTTGCCGGTGACTTCAGCTCGGTAGCCCCGGCCCGCGGCGGTGCAGCGAGGGCCGGCGCCGGCGGCGCCGGCGGCGG
>OMJT01000068.1 GCA_900299415.1 Opitutales bacterium | reverse complement strand
GTGTCGTTTGCCTTTCATCGTCTGGGTTCCTTTCTATCGGCCCCAGACTGACGCCGCCAGCGGATCAATTCTCGGCGGTCACCTCAGGTTTTCTCCCGGTTCGTGGAACTACCCAATAGACCGAAAACGTCTAGGGCGAGCCCGTGGGAGCCGTCGACACGGGGGCGCTGCCGCCGTTGGCCGATGCATTTGTCTGCAACGGGTCGCGGGTCCCCCCGAGCGCCAGGGCCCAGGCCGGCTTGCGCAGGGTTCCCGAGAGGTGTACCTGCAGGATGTCTGAAAGGGGCTGTGTGAGGAGATTCGCCAAGGCTTGGAGCGGATTGGAACTTTCGCTGAATGGCGCCACGCGGGCGTTAAAATCGAGGATCCCGGTCTGGAGGTTGTAGACGCCGCGGGCCTCGATGCCGGAGTTCGCCCCGGCCATCTTCGCATCCGGCAGCCGCAGCGCGGGACCGTCGAGTTCAAAGCCCGCCTGCATCCGGGTGAACCTCAGGGTGAGCACGGGGATCAATTCCGATAGCGGACCGAGTAGGGGCACGTCGCCAAGCTTGGCACCCTCGAGGTCGGCTTGGCCTCGACCCTTGAGGCCATAGCGGTTGGCGGCCGGGCCCTCGGCGGCCAGGGTAAGGTTCACCGTCACGTCGGAAGCTTTGGCCATGTACGCGCTCTTCTCGGCGCGTGTGGTACCGCTGCGCCGCGCGGAGTAATCCTCGATCGCTTCCGCGAGCGGGCCTAGTTTTGCGTTCTTGAGAGCGTAGTCGAACCGCAGGGTCTGCTGGCCGTCCCGCCCGGTCAGCCAGACCTTGCCCGTGCCCTTGCCGCCGCCGAAGTCCACCTCAGGCACCACTGTAATCGCGTCGTCCTTTACCTCAGCGGTGAAGCGGAGGTTGCTGACCGGGAATTCATACAGCTCGACCACTCCCGGGCTGCTGCCCTGCACGTGGATGTCCGGATGGACCGCCACAGCGCCGGGCTCGTAATCGAGGCGCCCCTGTACTTTGAGCTCTGGCGCGTCTCGAAAACGAAACGGCGACGTGATGCGCCGGCCCGTGTCTCCGAGCATCGCCAGCAGCTCGGCTGGGTCGAGACCCACGGTGTCGCCCTGGAAATCCAGCCGGGAGGATTGGCGGGTGACCGGGTCCGACCAGTGGGAGAAGGTGCCGGAGCCGCTGCCGCCGCGATGGCGGACGGCAAGTTCCCGGGCTTCGTAGTACAGCGAGCGCACGAAGACTACAGTCTGAACCCGGTCCAGCGGCACGCTTTCGATGGCGGGTCGGTCGGCCAGGACAGAAACAAACACCGTGGTCCAATCCGGCAGGCCCCAGCGGCCCGTCACATCGACGTTGGCTGCGGGCGCAGCGGCCGTGAAATCGAAGTGGGAAAAAAGGCGATCCCACCAGCCGCTGCGGAACCACGTGCTGATCGCCGCCGGCATCAGCCGACCCTCGAGGAGAAAGCGGAAATCTAGATTCGCGGTGTCCATCGTGTAGGTTCCAGCGGCCCGGCTCGGTCCGGTCCGCAACACGACGTCGGTGGCCGCCAACTTGGTGCCCTCCAGCGTGACGCGACCGCGCGCCTCGTCGAGCGACACACCGTAGGCGGTCACGCCCTCGCCGTCGACCCAGGCGGTGGCGGAGGCGAGCTTCCATCCGGGATCGAATCGAACTCGGCCGGCAAGGGCGACTGGTCGCGTCACGCTGACCCAGCGGCTGAGGTCGCGTCCGAGGGCGTCGGACACCGGCTTGAGGATCGCTGGGCCTACCCAGGAATTGAGTTCCGCCTCGGCGGACTTCTCGGCTAGGTCCACCGACACGTCAGCGAACACAGCGGTACCGGCGAGTTCAGTCGAAAGGGTGCCGCTAAGCCGGGGGGTGAGAGAACGGCTGAGCGCGTAGGTGCAGCCGAGCGGCTGGGACAGGAGTTCTGTCGTGACAGACTGGGCGGCAGCCTCGAATTCCTCGGGCGTGTAGTTCCAGGCGCCGGGCGTGAGTTTGGCGGTGCCGCGGATGCGGCCGCGCGGGAAGGCGATGGTGGTGCCGTCCGCGAGGAGCAGTTGCTCGGCTTGGACGGCGAGTTGCACCTTGGCGACGCTCGCGCCGCCGACGGGAAAGCGGGTGGACACATTCACGCGGCTCGCGGTCAGCGCATAGGGCTGCGTCAGCTGGACCTTGCCGGCGAGCACGTCTGCCTCGACGATTACGCCTTGGGCGTCGGAGGGAGTAAGGGTGAGGCGCACCTCGGCGTCCTCCAGACCCTGCAGCTGGGCGAGCTGGTTCGAGATCTCGTGACTGAGGCGGGGGTAGTCGCGAGCGAGAAAATCGGCGACCGGCAGCGGGGCGTTGCGCTTTTCCTGCCAGGCGGGGATCGGGATGACGCCGGTGGCGGCGACGCCGACGTTACCGATCCGGGTGTCGAGCTGGCGGAGCACGAGTTCGCGGGGCCGCAGCACGAAGGTGGCCTCGAGGTTGCGGACCACGGGCTCGGCCCGGCCCGAGGCAGAGAGCATGGCGGGCTCGTAGAGAGAGACGCCGCTCAGTTGGATCTCCTCGGGCTCGAAGTCACCGGTTGCCAGCGCCCACGGGTCGAGGTGGACGTAGATCAGGCGGGCGGTGGCGATTGGCTCGCGGAAGGCCGGGGTGGAGAGCTTGAGATCCTCGAGGAGCACGCGGCCGGTCGGGTCGAACACCGTGCGCCCGAACGTGGCGTGCAGGTTTGAGGCAGCCAGGCGGGTTTCGAGCGCTCGCAGGACGAAGTCCGGAACGGCGAGTTCGCTGGAACGGAACCACCAGAGCTGCAGGCCGAGCAGGCCGAGCAGTGCGAGCCAAAAGCCCCAGACCGCAAAGGACCAGACGCCCGCGCCCACCCAGCGGGTGGCACGCCAGCCGTGCTTGAGGGCCGCCTTCATTGCGGGACAGGCTCAGTTGCCGCGGCCGGACGCCGCGGGGGACGCAGGCGGGCTGACAATCCGCCAAAGCACATCAATCAGGGGCTGCTCGACGCGCCAGACGGCCCGGAACTCCTCCGCGCCGGCGTACTGGACCGTACCGCCGGTCCGCTCGCTAAGGAAGAGGGTGGTGGTCGTGGTGCTGCTGGAGCCGACGCCGGACGCGAGGGTGATGTCGGCCTCAAGGCGATAGCGCCAGGGCCGGTCGGTGTTGTCGATGCGCACCGCCTTCGGGTCGAACGACTCGGTGACGAAGGTGTCGGCGCGCAAAGTTTGCAGCTGGCGGAGCAGGTCGGCCACATTCCCAGCCGCGGGCACGGCCGAAGCGTCGGCGAGGTTCTGATCGAGCAGGGGCTTGTCCGGAACGGTCTCGTCGATGAGCCGAAGGCGGGTGATGCGGGCCCCGGCCGGCAGTTCGCGGAGGACGCGGTTGCGGTAGGCGAGCGGCTGGAGGGAGGCATCAGTGACGATTTCGGGCCGCACCTCGAAGATCGTGGTGGCATCGCCGCCCACGAAGCGGGCCCGCAGAACGCGACGGTCGCGATCAAACCCCAGTTCGAGCTTGGCGGGCGACGGGGTGCTGCCGGTGGTAAGGGCGATGACCCGCTCGGGCTGGCTGAAACCCCAGTTCTCGAGATCGGCGGCGATCGGGGCCTCGGTAATGAATGAAACGGCCGCGAGTTCGGTGAGACGCGCGAGGAGGCGGTCGATGACGGCGGCGTCGGCTGACGGAGTGCCGGCATCGGCCGCGGTCTGGCTGCGAACGACGTGCCACGCCGGCGGGGCCCCGGCGCCGGCCTCGAGGCGTTGAAGGGTGAGGGGGGCGGCCCCGGGGCCGCTGAGGTTGATGGCCGTCACCGCGCGGGAATCGAGATCGGGGTAGAGGCGGGGCTCGCGCAGCTCCTGGGTCGGTTGCTGAAGCAGACTCTCGAGGGTGGCGGGCACGACGACGGTGAAAATGGCACTAGTGAAAGGCTGGTTGTTTCGCGTGGTCTCGAGCGAGGCGTAGTACTCGGACTCGCCGGCGATTTCCGGTGAGCCGGCTGGGCGCGGGACGCGGCCGCCGAGGTTGAGCTTCTCGGTGCGGTTGTTGCCGGTGAGATTGATGTACAGGCCGACGTTGCTGGCGTCGGCCGGTGGATTCACCGGGAACGATTTTACTCGGAGGCTGGTCAGGCCAGTGACGGCGCGGAGCGCAGCCCGGTCGTTGGCGCGCGCGCTGATGGGCGCGCGCAGCTGCCAGCGGTTCGAGCCGTCGCGCTCGATGCGGCTGGCTTGGGCGGAAACGGGCCGCACGTTGAGGCTCACGACCTCAGCGGCAGGGATGCTGAACAGAGCGTCGCTGCGAAGCGCATCGGCGGGCTTGGTGAGGACTTCGGCGAGGCGGCTGCCGACAACATGGATCCACTTCCGGTCGGGCGAAAGGATGTAGAGGCGCCTGCCGTCCTTTGTGGTGTCGCCGACCTGCACGGTCTGGGCTTCGGATCCGTCATCCTTGGCGCTGAACGTGACACTGAGCCGGGGTTGGGCGAGGCCGTAGCTGGCGAGGGTAAGTCCGTTGCGGGCGAGATCGGAATCGGTGGCGGTGAAGCTCGTCTCGTGCTCCAGCCGCGCGAGGGAGTTGAGCAGATCGTTCACGGCGAAGACGTTGGCCGGCCATTCGAAAGGCTTGGTGACGAACCAGCCCTCGTTGCCGTGGCGCCGGAGATCAACCGGGGCGCGAAGGGCGGGGCCGGAAATCTGAATCGACTGGAGGTTGGTGGCTGCGGCCCCGAGGACGAGCAGGCCCTTTTCCACGCGCTCCCGCTCGGTCTGCCAGTTCTGCTCGAACTTGAAGATGTAGAAGAACAGCGCGACGTTCAGGAAAACGAGGAAGAGCGTGACTTTGGTACGCATGGCGGCGGGTCGCGGGCGGGTTCAGTTGCGCCGGGTCCAGTAGACGAGCAGCCCGAGGGCGGCGGCAACGCCGGGCGCGATGAACAGCAGGCTCAGGCGCAGGCGGCGGAGTTCGGCCTGGCTGAGCGTGAGCTGGTAACGATCGATGGGACGCGGCGGCACGTTGAGCTGAGTGTCGCGGTTGATGATCCAGTTGATGGCGCTCAGGATCAAGGTCTGGTTCGCGGGGTTGACGATCCGGTCGTTGCTAATCGTGTCGCCGCCGAACACGAGCACGCGGCCCTGCGGCAGGCTGAAGTTCAGGTTGGCACCGGCCCCGATTCGCTCGGAGAGCATGATGGCCCCGAGGCGGCCTTTGCTGCTGGGGTTTCCCTTGGAGTCGAAGCCCGGGTCGTAGGTCGCCCGCCCGGCGCGGCCGAGGGTGCGCTCGCCCCAGGCCGATTCGCCGGAGTAGGCGAGCACGGAGACGACGAGATCGCCACGGAGGGTGCGCTGGCCCTCGGGGAAGAGGCTACGGGTCTGGCCGATCTGCAGCGGCAGCTTGTAGTCGTTCAACTTCTGCATGACCGGGTGGTCCTGAAAAAAGCTCAGGATCAGATCACCGTTTTCCGACACGGCCCCGGGTGAATTGTCGAAGATGGCGTCGTCGCCCGCATCGATGCCCCAGTCCTCCCGGAGCAGGCGGTCCAGCCCGTGGTTCAGCGGTGCCCGCGGCAGCACGATGAGGAGGCTGCCGGGTCGGGAGCGGCCGTCGCCACTCGCATACTTTTGCAGCTTCAGTTGTACGCCCGGCGAGACTCCGGCCTCGGGCTGGGCGATGATAACCAGGCTGGCGTCGTCAGGTACGCGTTCGACGGCGATCAGGTTGAGCGGGGCCACCTCGTAGTTCAGCGCCTGCAGCGCCACCCGGAGCGCGGAAAGCCCGCGGTAGCGGTCATTGCTGCCGGCGCCGTCGACGGGCATCTCGCCCTCGCCCGTGAGAAAATAGACGTGGCTCTTCTCGGGGCTGGAGACCTCTAGCAGCGCAGGAGTGATGGCGGCTTCGCCGAGGAACGACTGCTTCGCGCCATTCTTCACCGCGTAGAGTTCCTCCAGCGGGATGGCCCGGCGGCGGTCGCCGGAGAGGACATAGACCTGGTTGGGCTCGTCGATTCCCAGTTCGTTCGCCTCCCGGAGGCGCTGGGCGACGTTGAGGTATTGCACCGTGATCCGGCGCTCGGGGCTGGCCATGGTGGCGATCCCGTATTCGCGGAGCAGTCCGCGCAGGTCGGCGAGGGCCTCGGCATAAATTGCCTTGTCGGTGTCCTCCGGGATAGTGACGACGATCTGCGCGGGCCGGCTGAGCTTGCCGAGGAACGCGAGCGTCTCGGGCGAGAGCGTGTAGCGATGACTGGCGGTGAGGTCGAACCGCCAGGGGTGCGATATGGCCACGTAATTCAGGCCCGCCGTGAACGTGACGACCAGCAGCGCCTGGAGCACCAGGTTGCAGGTGCGGAGCCAGCGGTTGGCACGGAAGGTCGCGGATTCGGCCATGGTCAGCTGTGGATCAGCTTCGCCTCGACGCTTAGCACGCTGAGAATGAGCGTGAGCACGGTGCCGCTGCCGTAGAAGAGGAGTTGGCGGGCGTCGACCACGCCGCGGGTGAAATCGCCGAGATGATCGAAGATCAGCGCGTACTCCACGGCCGGCCGAAGCGGCACCGACTGCATCCGTTCTACCCAGGTTGCACTCGCGAGGTAATTGCCGCCGACGATCAGGCCGAACAGCAGCGTGAAGCACAGGATGCCGGCGACCGACTGGCTCCGGCAGAGCGAACTGGCGAGCACACCGACCGCAATGAACAGCAGGCCCGAGACCGCGATGAAAAGGTAGCCGCCGAGGATGGGGCCGGGATCGGTCAGTTGCCCGTTCCCGACAAAACGTTGGAAGATATAGAAAAGCCCGGCGGTCGAGGCCCACATGCCGAGATACAGGGCGTAGGCGGCGCCGTATTTCCCTAGGACCACCTCGGTGGTCGAGACCGGTGTCGTCAAAAGGGTCTCCATCGTGCCCAGCCGGCGCTCTTCCGCGAGGCACTTCATGGTGAGCAGGGGCACCATAAACAGCACGGGGATGAAAAAGACCTGGAAGAACCGGACGGCCGGCGGAGTCTCGATCGGGCCCTCGCTGTAGTCCTGCAGCATGCTCGTGAAGACGAAGCCCATCACCCCGAGGAAAAGCACGCCCGCGACGTAGGTGCCCGGGTTCACGAGCAGCATGCGGATCTCATGCCCGAGGATGGTGGGGAAGTGCTTCATGGCTGGCGGTTGGGGCCGACCTTCATTTCGGACCCGGGTTCCTCCGGGGGTCAACGACGTCCCAGCTCCGTCGGGTGGCGGCGAGGAAGACATCCTCGAGGGAGGCGTGGGTGCGGGCCAGGGAACGGACTCGGAACCCAGGCCGGGCGGTCAGGGCCTGCAGCAGGGCCTCGCCGAGTTCGTCGTGGCGGTCGGCGGACAAGGTGTAGCGGCGGAAGCCGGCCGCGTCGGCATCGCCCAACTCGGCGATCTTCAGTGACGGCTCGACCGCGGCGAGTAGCGCCGGCAGGGCCCCTGGGTCGCCGGCGAGCTCCGCGATGTAGGTCGACCGACCGAGAATCTCGCGGCGCAGCTGGGCGGGGGCGCCCTCGGCCACGACACGGCCGCCGTTGATGATGAGCACGCGGTCGCACGTCATCTCGATCTCGGGCAAAATGTGCGACGAGATGAGCACGGTCATACGGCCGCGGAGGCTGGCAATCAGGTCGCGCACGATCAGGATCTGGTGCGGATCAAGGCCGATGGTGGGCTCGTCCATGATGATCACAGGCGGCTCGGCAAGGATCGCCTCGGCGATGCCCACGCGCTGGCGGAAGCCTTTCGAGAGCTTGCCGATGATCTTGTGCCGGACGCGCTTCAAGTCGCAGAGCTCGAGCACCTCGTCTAGACGGGGACCGAGCATCCGGCGCGGCACCTCCTTCAGCCGGCCGCGGAAGTAGAGGTACTCGCTGACGCGCATGTCCTCCGGCAGCGGGTT
>OMJT01000067.1 GCA_900299415.1 Opitutales bacterium | reverse complement strand
CGACAGGCCCGCGGTGAGCGAGCCAAGCAAAAGGAACAGACGAAGACGTCGAATATATGACAGTTTCATGAGCAGTCAGGAACGAACGGGGTTACAGTTAACGGCGCGACTGGGGGAAAGCCGCCCGCGGGGAAGGACGCCATCTTTCCCTTCGCGGGAGGGCTGGCAAGAGCATCCTCGCCCCGTTCGATCTCGGCCGCGTCATCTGCGCGGCCGCCTGCCGGCGCGGAAGCGGCTCAGAAGCCGCGGGCCATCCATTTCGACCAGTAAAAGGTCAGCGGGACCTTCCCCGTGTTCGTAATGCCGTGGAGGATGTTGCCGGCACAGTACATCACGGCGCCCGGGCCGACCTGCGTCGTCTTGCCGTCGCACTCAATCTCGCCGTTGCCGTCCGCGATGATGAGGAACTCCTCCTCCGGATGCCGGTGCGGCTCGTGCGGGCTGCGGCCCGGCTGGACGACCGCCATGCCGGTGCACATCGCCTTCAGCTGGTCGGTCGAGCCGTTGTAGTGGACGAAAACGCTGACGCCGTTCTCGCCGCCGGGGGTAAGCTTGGAAAGGTCGACGACACCATCCGGGCATTTGGGGGCATCGGCCGTGGGTTTGACAGTGTTGCGGATAACTTGGGACATTCCGCGATTGTCGGAGCGCCCCCGCCCATCGCAACCCGGAATTGTTCTTGGGGGCCGCTCAGAGCGCCCGCTCGACCGATTCGATCGTGCCCGAGGCCTCGTCGACCCGCAGCACCGCCGCGCCCGTCGCCCCTTGGCCAAGGAACGGCCGGCCCGGCCCGGCCAACGCCGGGAGAATCCGGCGCCAGTCACGCGCCGGTCCCTCGGCAATGAACTCCACGCTCCATTCCTCGCGGTCAGACCGCCCCACGGGGCTGCCGTCCGCGAGACGGGCCGAGAGCCGGAGGCGTTTCTCGTAGACGGTGCGGATGACCGTGACCGGGCGCTCGCCCTGGTAGATCACGATGTCGGGCTGCTTCACCTTCCGCGTGTCGTAGAGCGTGCCACCATTCCCCCCAATGCCGAGGGTAACGCTCTCGTATTCCTCCTTACCTGGGGTGACATCGTAGATTGGCTCGCTCTCGCCCACCGGACCGTCGTGGAGCGGGCCAACCTTGAGGTCGAGTGTCACGACCAACTCCGCGTCCTCCGCCGCCACCGTCGGGCGCAAGCCCCGCGCCGCAAAGGCCGCCTGCACCGCCTTGACGATCTGCTCGCGGGCGAGGGCGTCGCCCTGGCCAGCGACGAGGAGCCGGTACGGCATGGCTTGCTCCGGGGGGATGGCGGCGGGCGCGGGTTGTACCGGGCCCATCGCGACTCCGGCGCTTTCACACGCCGCGAGCAGTCCGGCGGCCGCCAACGCGGTAAAGTTCCGCCCCCATTCGGCCCGCCGGCGCCACCGGCCGGCAGGTTTCCCGAGGAGCGTGCTCATGCAGCGCAGCCAAGCGCTTTCGCCGACGCGGGACAAGCCGCGCGCCGTAACAGCACGGATTCAGTCGAGATGAAAGACCTCCGTGAGCTCCGTCGCCACGGGGCTCAGATCCGGGTTCGTCGCCATCAGGTGCGCCATCGATTTCCACCAGCGCTGGCAGACCTCGGTGCGTGCGATGGCCTGCCAACGGGTTTCGTCCTCGATCTCGACGCAGGCGAAGCACCGACCGCTCCCCGGCTCGCGGAAGATCGAGTAGTTGTGCACGCCGTGGGCCTTCAGCACCGCCGCGAGCTCCGGCCAGATCGGCTGGTGCCGCCGGGCGTACTCGCCCTCCTGGCCGGGATGGACGTGCATGAGGAAGGCTTTCCGGATTTTCATGGGACAACGGGTTCAGCGCTCGAGCGCCAGCGCACGTTCCAGCAGCGGGTCGCGGCCGGCGCGGGCGTCCTCGAAGGTGTAAGGCACGCGCACGTCCGGCTCGAGCGAGGGGGTCAGGAGGTCGAGCCCGGGGCCCTCGAGCTTGGTCGTATAGCTCACGATCAGGCCGGAGTGCGGCAGGGTGAAGGTCATGACCTCGCCATAGGCGCGCGGCGAGCCGCCCGTCGGCTCGCCCACTAGCTTTGCGTCGAGGCCGCGCCAGAGGTCGATCGCGTTGTCCACGCCCGAGGAGAACGTTGCCGGGCCGATCAGCACCGCGACCGGGCCGAGTTTCTTGCGGCGCGACTCCAGCCCGCGCCGCAGCGGGTTGATCACGCGGCTGTCGCCGCCGCCGTTGCCCCGGAGATCAAGGATCACTCGGCAGACGGGGTGCGCGTCGACGAGGGCGAGCACCTCCGTCGTGAAGGCGTCGAACGGCTGCTGTGGGTTCTCCGCGCACTGGGCGTACTGCACGTAGACCGTATTCTTCTCCGGCAGGTACTCGGCCCAATAGAAACGCTCCAGCGGCCGGCTGAGGAAAAGTGGTGTCGGGATATTGATTGCGGCGGCGAACCCCGGCGCCGTGAACGGCACCAACGGGAACGGCTGGCCGGGCGCGGCAAACGCCACCTTCACCGGGTATGTGCCCTGGCCGGGCTTCTCGATGGTCAGCGTCACCTGCCCCGCGTTGTCGACCAGCCCGAGTTGGCGGAGCGTCTCCTCCTCGCGCAGGGCCTCGGCGGCCCGAAAACGTAGCCAGGCGTCATTCTCGTAGGCGAGGAAGGGCGCCAGCTCCGCGAGCAGCCGCTCCGGCGTGCGGCCGCCGATCGTCACGACCCGGCCGCGCCGCGCCGGGGAATAGTCCGCGGTCGCGGCATCCACCGCGAGGCCATCAGCATACCAGTGAAAGACCACCGGCAGCCGCCGGAAGTCCGGACCCGCCGGCACATCGATGCCGTTGTGGGCCACGTGCCCGCTGGCTACAAGCTGACGGAAGCGCAGCACGATCTCCGCGTCGGTCAGGCGCGGTAGGTCCGACTCGAGCGTCTCGAGCGCCGGGTGAAAGGTCGCCGCCGGATAGAGCTTCGAGAAATCCTTCTGCCCGCGCGTGATCAGGCCCCGGCGCAGGTACACAGTCATGCCCGGGGCGGCGAGCCCCGCAACCAGCGCATGCAGGTCCTCCCGCCAGTTCGCCACGCGCTCGGCTTCCGCCGCGGCCTTGCCCGCCCCGGCCCAAAGCCCGGTCGCGGCGCCGAGCGCGAGCACCGCGCCGGCCAGCCAGATTCGCAGCGGACGTTTCATGGCAGCCATCGCTTCAACCGCCGGTGCCGGGCCGGGGTTCCGACTCCGGCTCGGCGGCGTCCCGGCCGCCCGCGCAGGACGATGCCCCCTGCTGGTAGCACTCCGGGCAGAGCACCGCGCCCATGAATGCTACCGCGCCGGACCGGCCGCAGGCCGTGCACGCCAGTTCTGATCCGCGGGAAACCCGGGAGACGGACGGAGACGGCACGGATGAAAGCGGACTCATGGCAGGGGTGCAGCGCCATCAGGAGCGGATCCCGCAAAAACGCAACCGCGACAGGCTCAACTCGGGGCGGGAGCCTGTGCGGCACGTTGACAGCCCCGGAGCGGCTCCGCAGCTTCGGCGGCTGTCAGCGTCCGTTTACCCCCACTCACCCCGGCGCATGCGGTGCGCCAAGACCCCCCATAACCCCGTGAAGTCATCCCGCTCCTGCCTTGCCGCGTCCGCCTGTCTCGTCGTCCTCGCCACGGCCGGCCCGGCCCGCGCCCAGCTCGCTGGGCGAGGCGGCGTCATCCCCGGCCTGACCACCGCGCAGATCGGCACGGTGTCGGCCGCGCTCGACACCGCCGTCGCCGCCCGCCTGCTCACCGTCAACGACCTGCGCGCCGGCTTGACCACGCTTTCCTGGCAGACGCCCAGCGACCCGGCGGCGATCGCCGCGAAATCCGCGGCCCTGGGCGCCGCCGAGCTCGCTCTCGCCCAAGCCCGCGCCGATGCGTTCGCGAAGCTCCAGCGCTCGGCGGACCGCCTCGGGCCGGAGCAGGTCACTGCCGTCGTCGACCGCGCCTCGCGCGGCCTCGTCGGCACGATGTCGCAGGACACCCTCCGCGCGACCGGCAAGGCGCAGATGATCGACTACGGGCCGTTCCTTTCCGCGTCCGTGCTCGGGCGCTACCCAGCCGGCAACACCACCAATAAGGGCATCGCCATCCGAGTCGGCGCCAACCGCGACGGCACCATGCTCTTCGACACCGACCTACTGCGCTGGTCAGCCGGCTGGACGGAAGGATTCGTGACGCTCGCCGGCGTCGCCTTCAACGGCGTGCACGGCCAGAATCCCGCCATCGACGGCAAGATCGGTTTCGTCACCTCCCCCGTGCCCGGCTGGACCTCCGGCACCGGCACGCCCGATTTCTCCGACGCGCGGCCGAGGCCGATGGGGCCGATCGCTTCGACGATCGGGAAATATCGCGGGCTCTATCTCGACGGCGACCGCGTGGTGGTCTCGTACACGCTCGGTGACACCGACGTGCTCGATTCGCCCGGCCTCGTCCGGCTCCCCGACGGCACTGCCGTCTTCACCCGGGCCTTGAAAATCGGCCCCAGTACCGTGCGCCGCTCGCTCCTCGTGGCCGACATCGGCCCGCGCACCGAGCCCGCCGCCGGACCCGCGGCCGCACCGGACGGGCCGGTCATCGGCATGGTGCGCATCCCCGCCGCTCCCGAGACCGCCACCCTCGGCGGCCTGGTCGGCGCCCCCGAGGGCTCCACCTTCGAGGTGCAGACCGGCGGCCGCCTCGTGCTGCGCCTGCCGGTGCTGCCCGACGGCGCGACGTTCACCCTTGCCGTCGCCGAGCTCTCGCCCGCGGCCGTGCCCGCCTTCAATGACTGGCTCAAATCCGCCCCGCCCACGCCCGACCTCGCGGCCTCGCAGAAGGGCGGGCCGGAACGCTGGAAGGAACGGATCGTCACCAAGGGCGCGCTCAACACCAGCACCACGCCCGACGGCGCGTACACCGTCGACACCATCACCGCGCCCGAGGACAACCCCTACGGCTCCTGGCTGCGCTTCGGCGGGTTCGACTTCTTTGCCGACGGCCACCGTGCCGCCATCACCACCTGGAGCGGCGACGTGTGGCTCGTGTCGGGCATCGACGACACCCTCGGGGCCGTCACCTGGAAACGATTCGCCACCGGACTTTTCCAGCCGCTCGGCCTCCGCATCGTGAAGGATCAGGTCTACGTCCTTGGCCGCGACCAGATCACCCGGCTGCACGACCTGAACGGCGACGGCGAGGCGGACTTCTACGAGAACTTCAACAACGACGTGATGGTCACGTCCTCGTTCCACGAATTCGCCCTCGACCTGCAGACCGACCGCGCCGGCAACTTCTACTTCGCCAAGGGCGGCGCCGTCAGCCCCGGCGGCCGCGGCTGGCAGGTCATCACGCCGCACACCGGCACGATCCTGCGCGTCGCCGCCGATGGCTCGAAGCTCGACATCTTCGCCACCGGTGTTCGCGCGCCCAACGGCCTCGGCATGGGGCCGAACGACGAGCTGACCGTCGCCGACAACGAAGGCACCTGGACCCCCGCCGACCGCCTCACCCTGGTGAAGCAGGGCGACTTTCTCGGGGTCGTCGACCTCGCGCAGAAGGCCACCCCGCCCGACAACTATGGCAACCCGATCATGTGGACGCCGCACGGCACGATCGACAACTCCGGCGGCGGCCAGGCGTGGATCCCCAACGACACCCGTTGGGGTCCGTTTGGCGGCGGCATCGTCTACACCTCCTACGGCAAGTCCTCCGTCTTCCTCGTGATGCGCGAGGTCTCCGGCGGGCTCAACCAGGGCGGCGTCGTGCGTCTCCCCATCAGCGTCGACACCGGCATGATGCGCGCCCGCTTCAACGCCGTCGACGGCCAGCTCTACCTCTGCGGCCTCAAGGGCTGGCAGACCACGGCGGTGCGGGACGGTGCGTTCCAGCGCGTGCGCTACACCGGCAAGGCGCCCGAGTTGCCCGCCTCCCTGCACGTGCGCAACGACGGCCTCGAGATCGGCTTCAGCACGCCGCTCGACCCGAAGTCCGCGAGCGACCTGCAAAACTTCGCCGTCGAGCAGTGGAACTACCGTTGGACCTCCAACTACGGTTCCGCCGAGTACTCCGTGGTCGACCCCGAGAAGCAGGCCCACGACACCGTGGCGATAAAGTCCGTCCGCCTCTCGGCCGACCGCCGCTCGCTCATCCTTGAGATCCCCGCCATCCGCCCCGTCATGCAGATGAAGGTGCGGCTCCACCTCGAGTCCGCCGCGGGCAAGCCGCTCGACTTCGAGATCCACAACACGATCGCCCACGTGCCCCCGGCGTTGTGATCCGGAAGATCACCCAGGTTTTCCCGCTGCTCGCGGCCGCTGCGTGCCTCGGCGCCGCGCCGGTCGCCCCACCGCTCGCGCCCGCCCCGCCCGACCTCCAGCCCGGCGTCACCGTCAGCTTCACCTCGCTCGCGGGCGGCGCCACCGACGTCCGGCGGGATCGCATGCTGGCGCTCGCCGTCCCCGCCGGGACTCCGCCGAGTTCATTGCTTCCCGCCGGACCGTTCCGGGCCGTGCTCGAATCGGAGCTGGCGATGCCGCTCCGGACCGAGGTCACATTCTCCTTCGAGGGCAACGGCACCGCCGAGCTTAGCGTGAACGGCCGCGTCGTACTCAACGAGACCGGCGCGAAGCTCGGGGCGAAGGCGGGCAATTCTGTGACCCTGGCGCAGGGCGCCAACCGTCTCGCTGTCACCTACACGGGCCCGGCGACGGGCGACGCCGCCTTTCGGCTCATCTGGGCCGGCAAGGACTTCGGCCGCGAGCCCTTGCCACCCGAACTCTTGAAAACGGATGCGGCGGCGACTCCGTTGCGCACCGCCGAGCGCCTTCGTGCCGGCCAGGAGGTTTTTGCCCGCCGCCACTGCGTCAACTGCCATGCCGGGGAATCCCTCTCGGCCTTACAGATGAACGAACTCGGCGTCCGACCGCCTTCGCTGGCGGAGTCCGGGACGCGCTTCCGCGAGGCCTGGCTGGCCCAATGGATCTCGGACCCGCACGCGCTGCGGCCCGATGCTCCCATGCCGCAGCTTCATTTGGAGTCTCCGGCCGATGCCAAAGACCTTGCCGCTTATCTCACCTCGCTCGGAACTGCGGTTGCGGCGCCCCCAGCCGCAGCCGCGCTCGTCAACGGCGGCGGCCGCTTGTTTGCGGAGCTCCGCTGCATTGCTTGTCACCCGGCGCCCGGGACCACGCCGGTCGCCGGCGACACCAGCCGCGTCAGCCTCGCCCAAGTACCGGCCAAATGGCACCCCGCCGCCCTCGCCGCCTACCTTCAAGATCCGCAGAAGGATTATCCGGCCTCGCCGATGCCGAACTTCCGCCTCTCCGCCGTTGAGGCGCGGCAACTGTCCGCTTTCTTGCTCGCCGGAGCCAATCCTGGTCCAGTTTCCGTATCCGGCGATGCCACGGGCGGTCGAAACCTCTACGAGAGCCATTGCTATGATTGTCATGGCCCGGTCGAACCCGTGGCGGCGAACCGGAATCGGACCACTCCACCCTTGTCCACCCTGCTCACGCGCGACTGGACCCGCGGATGTCTCGGCGAGACCCTTGCAAACCGAGGCACGGCGCCGGATTTCGGATTCACCGCCCGTGAGCGCGACAGCCTTCGGGCCTTTGCCGCGGCCGGCGCCCGGTTCGCCGATGTGCCAATCGAGAGCACGCGCCGCACGGTCGCCGCCCTACGCTGCAACGCCTGCCATGCCCGCGACGGCCAGCCCGCCGGGTACGACCGCTTTGCCAGCGAGGCTCAGGCGCTACTGCAGCGCTACGGTGCTTCCGCGGAAGCCGACGCCGATAACGCCTCGCTCGACCAGGAGCCGCCCACCCTCACCTGGGCCGGCGAAAAGCTCCGCCCGGAGTGGCTCCGGCACCAGCTGCTCGGCGACTTGCCCGCGGCGGCCCGGCCGTGGCTGAAGGCGCGGATGCCGTCGTTCAAGAATTCCGCCGCCGGCCTCGCCGCCGGCCTCGCCCTCGAGCACGGGCTGCTTCCGTCCGAGACATCACCTCCCACCGCCGACCCCGACCTCGCCGTCCTCGGCGAGCGGCTCGCCGGGCCGGAAGTCTTCGGCTGCACCGCCTGCCATGCCGCCGGCTCCACGCCGGCGCTCGCGCCGTTCGGCGCGCCCGGGATCAATTTTGCGTTGGTGCCAGCGCGGCTTCGTGATGAGTATTTCCAGCGCTGGCTCGACAACCCCCCTCGGATCGATCCCCGGACCAAGATGCCCAAGTTCACCAGCGCCCCCGGCCGCAGCCTGCAGACCGGCATCCTCGAGGGCGACGCCCATGCCCAGTGGGACGCCCTCCTCGCCTTCCTGCGCACCGTGGCCGAGTCCGAAGGCCCCACCCTCCCCAGAAAATGAAAACGCTCACCCACCCCCGCCGGCTCGCCGCCCTCGCCGCGCCGTTGCTGTTCTCCTTCACCCTCGAGGCCCAGACCCCCGCCCCGGCGCAAACCGGCGCTGCTCCCGCCGCCACGGCCGCCGCGCGGCGCCCGGTCGCCGCCGACACCGAGGTCTGGGAGCCCGTCCCGAAAAAAGTGACGCCCGGCGCGTTCGTGGCCGCCCCGCCGCCGTCCGACGCAATTGTGCTCTTCGACGGCAAGAACCTCGACGAGTGGGTCGCCACGCAGGACAAGAAGCCCGCCGCGTGGACCGTTGCCGACGGCATCGTCACCGTGAACAAGGCCGTGCGCTCGAACATCGAGACCAAGCGCTCGTTCAAGGACTACCAGCTGCACCTCGAGTGGCGCATCCCCGCCAACATCACCGGCGAGGGCCAGAGCCGCGGCAACAGCGGCGTGTTCCTCGCCTCGACCGGCAACGGCGACGCCGGGTACGAGATCCAGATCCTCGATGCCAACGACAACAAGACCTACGTGAACGGCATGGCCGGCAGTATCTACAAGCAGTTCATCCCCCTCGTGAACCCCACGCGCCCGGTCGGCGAATGGAACAGCTACGACATCGCCTGGACCGCGCCGCGCTTCAACGACGACGGCTCGGTGAAGAGCCCGGCACGCGTCACCGTGCACTTCAACGGCGTGCTCGTGCAGAACAACGTCGAGCTCAAGGGCGAGACGCTCTTCGTCGGCCCGCCGGTCTACAAGAAGTACGACACCGCCCCGATCAAGCTGCAGACCCACGGCGACCCAAGCCCCGGGATCAGCTTTCGCAACATCTGGGTGCGGGAATAGTCCCGGTAGGGCCGGGTCGCCGACCCGGCCGGGTTTGCGCATTCTGGCGGCGCCGTGCGCCAGCCCCCGCCAAGATCCGTGCTTACGGCCGCTTGAGCGTCACCGCCATCAGGCCGACCACGACCTGGTTGGCGAGCGCACGGACGGTAAGTGATTGCAGCGTCTTCGCCGGATCGAGCGGCAGGTCGAGCACCGTGGCGGCGCCGCCCGGCACGGAACGGCCCTGGCCCTTGAAGGCCAAGGGGTCGAGCAGGCGGACGCGGCCAGTCTTCAGGTCCACGCGCGGCGGGATCGGCCCGGGCCGGCGGAACTGGTAGTCGTCGAGGAAGTAGTCCTGGTCGATCGGCCACCAGTTGTCGGGATTGTTGAGCGCGAGCCGCGCCTCGGTGCCGTCGGTGTAGGTCACCACGACCTCGCCGTTGTCGAGCCGGCTCTGCATCCAGTCGGTCGAGCCCGCCATCAGCAGGTAGGCATGCGCGGCGCGGCCGGAGAGCGGCACCACGGCCTCGTGCGGGTAGTTGTCCCACTGCGAGGTGAAGAGCACATTACGCGCGTCACCCGGCCCCGGCGTGGTGAATGGCACGCCGTTCGGCAGCACGAGGCGGCCGCCGTTGCTGCCGGCCGCGGCGCGCAGGCCGGTGTCGTCGATTTCCGCCGTGGCGTTTACGTGTCCGGCCCAGGCACCAATCCCCTGCTTCGGGGTCGCGAGCGAAACGTAGGGGGAGCGCGGCGTGCGGTACTCGTTCCGGAAGATTTGCGTGACGCGGTCGTTGAACGCCGCCGCGAGGTCGACCGGTTCGAGCCGCGTCCCCGCCGCAAGCGGGCGTGACCAATCGGTTGCCGCAGGCGCGGGCGCCGGTGCCGGCTGCACTTCCAACGCCACCGGAAGCCACCACTCAAGCGTGTCCTGCTTCACCTGGGCGAAGACCGTCCGCGCCCCCGGCGTACCTACAACATCACCCCGGAAGCCACCAGGCACGAGGGCCGCGTTCTCAAACACGCCCTGCGTGTCCGCGACACCAAGGACCTGGACACCGGGCAGGGTGACGGTCGCCGGAGTGCCTTGCACCACCCGTTGCGACGCCGGGGGCCGCGCGGGCGCCTTGCCGTTCCAGCGGATCACGACCTCGAAGCTGTCCGCGAAGGACGTGGTGAACACCACACGTGGCGCGCCAACCGCGTTTAATGGCGAGTTCCAGCTTTCATCCCGCCCGTTGATCCGCACGTTCGAGATTCCCTCTTGGCGCGCCGGCAGGACTAGCGTCAAAGACACGGGGCGCTCGAAGTGGGGCTCGATGTAGTAAGTGTCGAAGTCGCCCTCGCGCGTGAACTCGAAGTCCAGGTCGGGATGGTGCAGCTTGGCCTTGTTCCAAGTTTCGGGGAAGGCCGGGGAGACTCGCAGGTCGCCGGTGAATAGGTTGGGCGCGAGCCCGAAGAGGCCTTCGACCACCGCCCGCGCCAGCACGCCGCCGCCGTCGGCGAAGTCGCGCTGCGACTCGCGCCGGTAGACGTCGAGGTAGTTCATCGAGCCCACGTTCCCCGGGCTGACGCCCAGGTACATGCTGGCCAGCAGGGCAGACTTCATCAGCCGGTAGGCCTCCTCGCTGCGCCCCGCCTGCCAGTAGCCGAGGGCGGTGTGGAAGTTCTCGCCCATCACGACGTTGTTGATCGACCACGAGTACGGCAGCCAGTTGGTCGTTCCCAGCACCTCGTAGGGCTGGTCGGCCGGCACGCCGGGGCCGCGCACCGGCAGGTGCGGGATCTGGGTGTCGACATAGCGCGTCAGTTGCCACGCCTCCATGGGCGTAGGCACGCCGGAATCGATCGGGTGATAAAAGGTCCACAGCCCCGCGGCCGGATGCAGGGCCTGGTTCCCGAGGAGATCCTTGTACTCGGCGAACCAGCCCTGGTCGGGAAGCCAGAGGTGGTTCATCATCGCCTGGGCAATGGCCTCGGCCTCCCGGAAAAAGGGCTTCGGGTCGAGGCCCAGCCGCCGCGCGAGGAGGCCGGCGCCCGCTTGGTGCGCAAAGTTGTAGGCCGAGGCGGTCGTCACGCCGCCGCCGTTGTAGCCGAGGTCGTCGCTCGCCCAGATCTGGGCGTAGGCCTCATAGAGCGGCTCCTTCTCCGGGCCGAAGGGCCGCCGGAACAGGCGCTGCTCCCACGCGAGGTGCCGCTCGATCACCGGCCACATCTTGCGCGCGAACTCGAGGTCGCCCGTCCACTGCAGGTGACGGAACAGCGCGTCGATGAAGACCGCGTTCATGTCGTAATGGGAGTTCGAGAGGTCGCCGTTGCTGTGCAGCGCCGTCTCGGAGCGGGCCAGGTTCGTGGCCTCCTCGGGCGGGGCCAGCGTGTCGGGCACCGGGCTCGTGTTCTGCCGCGGCGCCCAGGTCTCGAAGTTGCGCCGCGCGCGGTCGTGCCAGCCCAGCGCATCCTGCGCGTACGGCCCGCGCCAGCCGAGCAACCGCTGGCGCCACGCCACCGCGCCGTGCATCACGGCGCCCTGCGACTCGTCCCAGACGGCGTCAACTGCGACGTTCAGCGCGCCGACCGCCGCATTGAGGAACGGGTCGGGCGTCTCGACCTGTACGCTCTCGCGGAGCTGCTTGAAGTGAAGCTCCGTCGCGGCGAAAACCGCCGGAAGTTGATCCGCGGGGAATGGCTGGGCCGTCGCACCGGTTCCAGCCGGCGCCCGCTCCAGCGCGAGGAAAAGCGGCTGGCCCGCCGGCAGCGCCACCCGGCCGATGACCACCGGGAGTTCCGGCATGCCGCCCGACGCAGACGCGAGCAGCGCGTCCCACGAGGCCCAGCGATTCGCATCGGCGACGGCCAGGGTCGTCCCCGCCGGCGCGAGCCCGGCGATGGTCGCGGCGGTGGAACGGAGCGTGAACACTCGATCCGCCAGCGTGAAAGTGTTGTTGCGACAGAACTCCGGCTTGAGCTGGAAATACTCGCTGATCGGCACGCTCTCGGTGCCGATGTCGCCATCGCGCACGCCGCGTTGGCCGGTCACGCCGCCATAGGCCCACACCAGCTCGACCGGGACCGTCCCGCCGGTCAGCTCCGTGCGCACGATCAGGCCTTCCGAGTCGGACAGGGCGAGCAACGTGACGTTCAGGATTCCCTCGGCGCCGAGCAGGGGGTCGCGCACCGCGTACAGCATCTCGCCCGGCCGGTAGCGCGTCGTGACCTGCGCCGCCTCAAAAAGCCATTTGGTGCCGGCGGTCGTTTTGAATCCGAGCCGCAGGTTGCCGCCGCGCCCGGGCAGGTAGAGCGTGAATTCGGGCTTGTCGCCTGCGTCGACGCGGAAGCCGGTGTTCCCGCCGTAGAGCGGGCGGTTGAAGAATTCCCCGCCGTTTTCGATCACGAAGTCCGCCCCCTCGGGCCGGTAGCGCAGCGGGCGCTCCATCCGGTCCGCGAGGTTGGGAGTCACTGTCAGCGCCGCGGGGGCCTGGGCCGGCAGCCACGGCTGACTCGCCCGCAGGACAAACAGGGCCCAGAAAAGCGTCGGACGGGGGTGGCGAGAATGTTTCACTTATGAAATAGTGTACCGCTGGCGAAATAATTGCGATTGTTGCAGGCTCAACGTTTAACCAAGCTCCCCCGTTCACCGAAAGCCCCGACTAGGGCCGCCGCACCCCACCCCGCATGTCCTCGCCCGCCGCTTTTTCCGTCCTTCGCCGGCTTGCCGCCTTTTCCTGCCTCACTCTGGCCGGCTCGGCCGCGGCCGCAGACGCCCCCGCACCCGCACCGGTGATCGAGCTGAAGCTCCCCGCCGCGCGTGCCGCGGCCGTTACCGCCCCCGTCGAGCTGTTCAACGGCCGGGATCTCACCGGCTGGACCTACGTCGCGGCAGGCCAGCCGGCCGACATCGCCGGCGCCGCGGCGGTGAAGGACGGCGTGATCGCCGTGACCGGCACCCCCGGCAAGGCCACCGGGTTTCTGATGCTGCCTGAGGTCCGAGAGAATTACCGGCTGCACGTCGAGTGGCGCTGGACCGCCGCCGTCACCGCCAGCACCAACGGCGGCATCCTGCTCCATGTCGTTCCCGGCACGCTCCAGCAGGGGCTGTGGCCGGTGTGCTTCCAGCTCCAGCTCAAGGCCACCCGCGCTGGTGACATCATCGCCATGGCCACCGCCGCCGCCGCCGAGGCCCCGGCCGGCCAGACCGCGAACCGGCAGAAGGACGCGAGCGAGAAGCCCGCCGGCGAGTGGAACGCGGCTGACATCGTCGTCCGCGGCAACACCCTCGAGTGCACGATCAATGGCGTCCTGCAGAACAAGGTCACCCAGGTGACACCCGCCGCCGGCCGGATCGGCTTCCAACTTGAGGGGCATCCCTTCGAGCTCCGAGCCATCCGCCTGAGTCCGCTCGGCCCCTGATGCCCCATCTCAAATCTCAAATTTCAAATATCAAATTCCCATGAAGTCCCCCCTCTCCCCCGCACTCCTGACCTGGCTTGCGCTCCCGTGCGCCGCCTTCGCCGCCGCCCCGGCCATGGACAAGGCCACCCCCAAGCTCGCCATCACCGCGGCGAACCCGCTCACGTTCTCCCGCGCCAGCCAGACCATCGAGCTCTCGGCCAAGGACCTCGCGCCGCTCGGTGAGAAGGACCTTGCCAAGGTCCACATCCTCGACGCCACGGGCCGCGAGGTGCTCGCGCAGGCGGTGGACCTCGACTTCGACAGCCTGCACCTGCCCGACCTCGTGATTTTCCAGGCCGACTTCGCGGCGGGCGAGACCAAGCGCTTCACCGCCACGGTAGGCGCCAAGCAGACCTACCTGAAGGAGCAGTTCAAGGCCTTCGGCCGCTTCGTGCGGGAGCGCTTCGACGACTTTGTCTGGGAAAACGACCGCATTGCCCACCGCATGTACGGCAAGGCGCTCGAAACCTGGGAGGGCGAGCCGCTCACCAGCAGCACGATCGACATCTGGAGTAAGCGCACCCCGCGGATGGTGGTGAACGACTGGTACCTCGCCGACGACTACCATGTCGACCACGGCGAGGGCGCGGACTTCTATTCGGCCGGCCGCTCCCGCGGCAATGGCGGCAGCGGGCTTTGGGCGGCGGACAAGCTCTGGGTTTCGAACAATTTCGTCGCGTCACGAGTCCTCGCCAACGGCCCGGTGCGCGTGCTGTTCGAACTCGACTACGACGCCTTCGACGTGAACGGCGTGAAGGTCACCGAGACCAAGCGCATCTCGCTCGATGCCGGCTCGAACCTCGACCACTACCAGAGCACCTACCGGCCCGCGGCGCCCGGCGCCCTCACCGTCGGCGTCGGGCTGAAGAAGGTCGCCGGCGCCGAGAAGTCGCTCAACGCCGCCCGCGGCGTCCTCACCCTCTGGGAAAAGGTCGAGAAGAACCAAGGCATGCAGGGCATCGCGCTCGTCGTCGATCCCAAGACCTTCGACAAGGCCGCCGAGGATTCGCTGAACAACCTGCTCCTCGTGAAGGCCTCACCGGCCAACACCGTGTCGTACTGGGCCGGCTTCTTCTGGGACAAGAGCGGCCAGTTCCCCAGCCTCCAGGCGTTCCAGGCCTATGTCGACCAGTTCGCCCAGGGACTGCAGGCGCCGGTCTCCGTGAAGGTGACGGCGGAATAAATCTCTCTCGCCGCGGCAGACCCCCTGCCCCGTCCCCGCTGATGAAACTCCCCTTCCTGCTCCCGTCCCTCGCCCTGCTCCTCTCCGGCTGCGCCTCCGCCCCGCGCGGGGGCTCCGCGTATTTCTCGAACTGGCCGGCCGGCGCGTCGCCGGCGGAGGTCGGCCCGCGCGTCGCAGAGAACTTCCTCGCGCGCGAGCTGGACTACGAGGACGGCAGCCGGCCCTACGTGATCTACCCGGAGGTGATCAGCTGGTACGGCTCGCTCGAGGTTGCCCGGCTCACCCGGCAGGCCGCGCTGCAGGAGAAGTTTGTGCGGAAGTTCGACAAGTTCCTCACGCCCGACGGCGCGAAGCACATCTCGCCGGCAGACCACGTGGACTACCACGTTTTCGGCGCAGTGCCGCTGGAAATCAGCCTGCTGACCAAGGACAAGAAGTACCTCGAGCTCGGGCAGGGCTTCGCCGACCGGCAGTGGGCAAAAACGACGCCGGACGGCATGGCCGCCGAGGCACGCTACTGGGTCGACGACATCTACATGATCTCGCTCGTGCAGGTGCAGGCCTTCCGCGCCACCCGCGACCCGAAGTACCTCGATCATGCCGCGCTGACCGCGGTGCTGTACCTGAACCGGCTGCAGCAGCCGAACGGACTCTTCTTCCACGCCGAGGACACACCCTTCTTCTGGAGCCGTGGCAACGGCTGGTTCGCGGCCGGCATTGCCGAGCTGCTCACCGAGCTCCCGGAGAACCACCCACAGCGGGCGCGCATCCTCGCCGGTTTCCGGAAGATGATGGCGACGCTCCTCACCACCCAGGGCCCGGACGGGCTCTGGCGCCAGCTGGTCGACAAGCCCGAGGCCTGGCTCGAAACCTCCGGCACCGGCATGTTCGCCTTCGCGATGGTCGCCGGCGTAAAGCACGGCTGGCTCGAGGCCGACACCTACGGCCCGGCCGCCCGCAAGGCCTGGCTCGCCCTCGTGGCCAAGCTCGACGCCAAGGCCAACGTGGCCGACGTCTGCATCGGCACGAACACCGCCGTCAACCAGCGCGTCACCGAGCCCGCCGCCCAGCTGAAGTACTACCTCGACCGCGGCCGCGCCACGGGCGACCTCCACGGCCAGGCGCCGATCCTCTGGACCGCCGCCGCGCTCATGAGGTAGGGCCGACCCGCTGAGTCGGCCGGGATTGCCCCCTGATCACGGCCCTTGACACCCCCGGGGGCGGCAGGGCATTCCGTTACCTCTTAATCGCCTAAAGCCATGCAACCCACATTCCGTCCGCACCGCAAAAAGCGCGCCCGCAAGATCGGTTACCGCGCCCGTATGGCCACCAAGGGCGGCCGCAAGGTCATCCGCTCCCGCCGCCTCAAGGGCCGCAAGCGCCTGACGGTCGTCTGAGCGACCGCCTCCGCGGCCCGGCCCCATGCGTTTCCGCCGGGAACAGCACCTGCGCCGGCAGGACGATTTCCGGGCCGTGCGCGAGCAAGGCCGCCGCATCGACTGCGGGGCGTTCACGCTCTGGCACCTGACCCGCGCCGAACCCGGCATCCGCGTCGGTGTGGTCGCCTCCACCGCCGCCGTCGGCCCCGCCGTCCAGCGCAACCGCGCCAAACGCCGGCTCCGGGCCATCTTCCGCGAGAACCAGGGTGAGGTGCCCCGCGGCACCGACCTCCTCCTTGTCGCCCGCGCCGCGGTCAATCGCTGGGAAAGCCGTGAGCTTACCGAGAAGTTCATCGGGGCTTGTCGCCGGCTGGCACCCGCGAAAGAGTCCTGATTCCCGCCGCCGTGGAAACAGCCCCCGGCCATTCCCCGGTGTTTCCCGTCGTCCTCCGCCCCGAAACCGCCCTTAACCCATCCGCCATGCCCAACCCGAGCCTGCCCGCCCGCGCCCTGCTGGGAGCGATCCGCCTGTACCAGGCGACGCTCTCGCCCGTGCTGCCGGCGCTGCTCGGGCCCAGCTGCGGCTGCCGCTTCGCGCCGACCTGCTCGCACTACGCCGCCGAGGCCGTGCGCCGGCACGGCGCGCTCCACGGCGCCTGG
>OMJT01000066.1 GCA_900299415.1 Opitutales bacterium | reverse complement strand
TGCGCCGCCTTCACGCTCGCGCGGCGGGCCTCCACCTGGTTCCGGCCGGCGGTGGCCGAGCCCAGTGCGGCCTCGGCGGCGGCGGCCTGGGTGACAGCGGCGTCGCGTCGGGCGGTGGCGGCGGCGAGAGTGTTCTTGGCGAGGTCGAAGGTCTCGCCGGAGACCGCGCCCGTGCGGCGCAGTTCATCGGTGCGGCGGAAGGTGGACGCAGCCTGCTCGAGGTCGGCGCCGGCGGCCGCCGCCTGGGCGCGGGCGGACTCGAGGTTGGCCGTGGCGAGGCGGATCTGGCTCTCGGTGAACTGCTCCTGATACTTCAGGTCGGCCGCGGCCTGTGCGGCGAGCGCGGCCGACTGGCTCGCGCTACTCTCGTAGAAGGAAAGATCCGCCTGCGGCTCCGCCGCCTGGATGGTGGCGACGAGCTGGCCGGCCTGCACAGCGTCGCCCTCGCGCACCAGCAACTGCTCGATGCGACCCGGGATCTCCGAGCTCACGATGACGGTATCAGTTGCGACGACGCCCGTGAGTTCGAGCCCCGGATTTCGGCCGAAGAAGTAATACAAGCCGCCAAGGACCAGGAGTACGGCGGCAATGACCGCCAGCCGGCGGGGGGAACGGAGCGAAGGCTTCACCCTTTGGGGAATGCCGGATGCCCTCCGGTAAGAGAAGCGTGAAACGACAGGCGGTTTTCAACCTGTGCGAACGGTCGAAATCCTGCCTCAATGGAACGGGCCTAAGAAATCCCGATCTCGTGCGTTGTCACTCTATCCGGCCCTCGCCGGACATCCTGTCCCCTTATCTTCATGAAACGCCTCGCCCTGCCCTGCCTTGCTTGCCTCGCGGCCCTGCCCGCCTTCGCCGCCACGATTCCGGCCCGGTCCGCCATCACGGCGGTGACGGTTTATACCGACCGGGCCGTTGTGACCCGTACCGCCACGGTCGACCTCCCTGCCGGCACCCACGAGGTCGTGTTCGAGGGCCTGCCCGCCACGTTGGCTGACAACTCGCTCCAGGCCTCCGGCCGCGGCACCGCCACCGCCACCATTCTCGACCTGGCCGCCCGCCAGCTTTTCGTGGCAAACACGCCCAACGAGCGCATCCGCGCGCTCGAGGACGACCTCAAGACCGTCCAGCGCCAGATCCGCGTGCTCGATGACCGCGCCGCGATCGTGAACGACCAGCGGAACTTCGTTGGGCGCATGCTCACCGCCGCGACCACCGCCCCGGCCCCGGGCCCCGGCGGCACCAGCCCGGCCCGCCCGTCGCTCGACGAGTGGCGGCAGCTCCAGGCCTACTCCGAGGAGGCCACGACGAAGTGGGCCAAGGAGATCCAGGAACTCGACAAGCAGCGCGAGGAGCTGAACGCCGGCAAGACCGCCATCGAGCGCCAGCTCAACGAGCTCCGCGGCGCTGGCGGGCGTTCCCAGAAAAACGTCACCGTCCGCGTCGACGCCACCGGCGGTGGCAACCTCCAGCTCGCCGTCAGCTACACCGTGCCCAATGCCTCGTGGATGCCGTCTTACGACGCCCGCCTTCGCAGCGCGGCACGCACCGTGGAGCTCACCTATTTCGGCGTCGTCCGCCAAAACACCGGCGAAGACTGGACCAACGTCGCCCTCACCCTTTCCACCGCCCGCCCGTCACTCGGCGGCGCCGCGCCGGAGTATGCGCAGTGGTGGGTCGATGTACAGCAGGCGGCGGCGTTAGCCCAGAGCAGCATGATGAGGATGGAAATGGCCGTAGCTCCGACGGCAGCCGCCGCCGGCGGGCGAGGTGGTGGTGGCCGCGGTGTCGCCATGGACGTCGCCGATCTTGAATCGCGCCAGCAAAACGCGCTCTTCGCCCAGGCCGCCGTCGAGCAGGGTGCGACCAGCGCCATCTTCAAGATCGCCACACCGGCGACCGTACCGGCGAACAATACGATCCAGAAAGTCGCCATCAACAGCACCGGCCTTGCCGCGGATCTGCAGTACAACAGCACGCCCAAGCTGCGCGAGGCCGCCTACCTTGCCGCCAAGGCCGTCAACACGACCGATTTCCCCCTCCTGGCCGGCACGCTCAACACCTTCCTCGACGACACGTTTGTTGCCACCGGCAGCCTCAAGACCGTCCTCCCCGGCGAGAAGTTTGACCTCGCCCTCGGATCCGACGACGGCGTCGCGATCAAGCGCCGCGTCGTGAACCGCTTCACCGAGAACACCGGCCTCACCAACGGCAAGCGGCTCATCACCTACGAGCAGGTGATCACCGTCACGAACAACAAGAAGACTGCGGAGAAGATTACCGTCCGCGAGCCGGTCCCGGCCTCACGCAACGAGCAAATCGTGGTCAAGATGCTCACGCCGGTCGAAAAGGACATCGGCACTCCCGAAGTGAAGAAAGACATCGTTCGCGAGGCCAACGGCGGACTTGCGTGGGAGTTCACCCTCCAGCCTGGCGGCAAACGCGACATCACGCTGAAGTTCAGTATCGAGCATCCGGCGGACGTGGTGGTGTCGGGCTTGGAATAGTTTCGGGGCCATGGCCGGTACACCCCACGGCAGCCCCGTGGCGGCTCCGTCCTAAAAAAGGGCGGCATTCTCCGCGCCTTTGGTCCGGAATTCGCTTACGATGAGTGCGCTATTGTCCTTTTGACGGCCTCTCATCCGCCATGCCACCTGCTGACCAAACACCGAGCCTCGATCCCACCGACCCGCGTCTTCTCGCCTATCTCAACCTGAAACTGCGCGAAATCGGCCAGCCCGGTGTGGCCCTGCAGGGCGAAAACGACCTGGCCTCCTTCGCGGGGCACTTTCTTGCCCTCGGCCGTGAGAAGGACCGGGCGCTCGGCGCCCGCCTCAGCCCGGTTGACCAACGCATCCAGAACTTCCTCTACGACTTGCTTGAGGAGTCCGTCAGTACCCCGCGCCTGCCCGCCACCACCCTGGTCCTCGATCGGCCCGGACTGGCCCGTGCCCTTTCGCTGCCGCCGTCCCGCGACATCCACACCAGCCCGATTCTGACCTCTTACCGGGTGCGCCAGGGTGTGCTGCACAATCCGCGCAGCGACCGCCGGACCACGCAGGGAATCTTCCATGTCACCGAGGGCGGCCTGCCCATTCCGGATGACAAAAAGGCCGTGCCCGTCGCCGTCTTCGGACTTTTGCTCACGAAGGCCCTGCAACCTCCGCCCGAGCTGCTCGCCCTGCCCTTCACGGCCGCCGACGCCGCGCCGGCACAGGTGTTTGTCACCCTCCATCTCCGTCCAGTCGTGGTGCCCGAAGTACCTGGCGTCAGCCCGGCCCGAGCCATGGAGACCCGCTTCTTCGTGCCTGGCGCCCTCGTTGCCAACCTCGACTTCGTCGAGAGTATTTTCGGCAACGCCGGCGACCCCGGCCTGCCCGAGAACGATGCCGCCCTGGATCCGCTCCACTGGAGCGGGCACACCGGCTGCATCATCCTCGCGCCGCACCTCAACGGCCTCACCAAAAAGGAACTCGGGCTGCCCAAATGGGACGACGCCACCCCGCGCCAGCGCCGCGACGGCATGTGCTGGAAGGAAGCCGCTGAACCCTACAACGACGGCGTGGCCTTCAAGCTCACCGCCCGCGATGCCTCGGGCGTGATCGTCACGCTGATCTCCGACAACTACTTCGGCTACTGCAAGAAGGAGGTAAAGACCCACCTCAGCTACGCGGCCAACCTGCTCGGCCGCGCCGAGGAGGAGCATGCCGGCGGCGCGATCGTGTTCCCGAGTTACGACCTCGGCGACAGTTTCCAGCTCGGCGCCAACCTGCCCGACGTTAACCATTCGTACGCCGACGCCCTCGCCCTCCTCGGCGACCGCGCCAATCCGCAGCCCGACGGCTGGGCCCGCGACCAACTTTACCCGACCGTCCACTACGTACCGGCCGACGCCCGCTTTGATTTGCGCAGCCAGCACATCAGCTGGAGCGGATCAAAAGGCCTCAAGCTCCTGCCCGGCTTCACTTACGTGCTGCCCTCGGGTTACAAGGTCACGATGGACGGGCCCGACGAGAACCGCCGCTGGCGCCTCCGCGGCACCACCGCCGAGGGACTGCTCTGCCATAAGCCCTGCACTGTCTCCGGCGGCGGCAAGTCCGAGATCTCGAAGCCGATCTCCGACGCGATGTTCGCCGGCCCCGTGTTCGTGACCGATCTCCAAGCGGACCTCGACGTCGTCGAGTCCATCTTGAAGCGCGACTTCACCAACCGCTTCCGCAACGGCAACCCCCGCGCCGGCAAGCCGAGTCGCCCCATCCTTTCGCCCGAGCGTTCCCTTGGCTCGGTCGTTAAGCTGCTCAGCCGCAGCACCGACTACACCGACGAGTACAACGCCTGGCTTGGCTCCATCCCGCGACCGATTCGGGACATCGTTCTCACGCTCAAGCGCCTCTACAAGCCCGAGTGGGGCAATGACTGGCGCAGTCATTTCAGCGCCGACGTCGTCAATGCCCGCCCGGGCAACGAGCTCAAGTTCCATACCGAGAAGCTGCTCACCCATTACCTCCGCGCCGGCTACACCCGCGACGGCGCCTGGCGCACATTCACGCTACGGTCCGACTTCCTCCCGGCGGAGAAAATCCAGGTCGAGGACGACATCACCTCGTCCGTCGTCGTGCCGCGCGCCCAGGTTAGCGGCGTGTCCGACCGTCTCACCGAGCCATCGGTGAAATTCGTCCACAATTGCGAGCGCCGACTCTTTCAGCGGCCGGACGACGCCATCGTGCGCGGCTACGACAAGCGCACCGAGCGCGACTTCGCCCTGCCGGGGCATTTCTTCTCGAACTACGAGCCGTTGGACCGCGACGACGCCCAGACTGTGGTCGATGACACGCTCGGCTTCGAGGCGTTCACCGATCCAATCCGCGCGATTTTCCGCGAGTTCGTTGGATCCGGCCGACCGGATTACCTCGTCTCGCCCGCCCACCCGCGCATCGTCGACGGCAAGCCCTCGAAGAACCCGCGCTATCTGCAAGACCGACTCGATCTCGAGGACCCACGCGCCACCTACCTGGCCCAGACCGGCGCCAATCTCTACCGGCGCGCCCCGGTGGGACAGCCCGCGCCCTTCAATGTCGGCGCCGTGCTCATGGGGCGCCGCCTCAATCCGCCTGAGCCGGGCATCCGACCGCTCTGCGTCTACAGTCCAATCCACTATCAGGAGTTGCCTGAGGCGTTCATGGACCTCATCGCCAGCCTCACCGGCAAGTCACCCTCGACTACCGGCACCGGCTCCGAAGGTGCGTTGACCAAAGGTCCGTTCAACGCGCTACCGCCGATCTATGATCTCAACGCGGCGCTCGTTTCGTACATCGTCACCGGCCTGCCGATCTTCTCCACGGCGGCCGGATGGGTCGGACCGCATCACCGCGTGGACCATGACATCAGCCTGATCGTGCCGGAAATCTGGTGCCGCATGTCCGCCGCCGAGCGCCTCCCGGCCGCATTGATCGCCGGTGGTTACCTCGAACGCTGCACGGACTTCGAGCACAAGGGGAAGAAGGTCCTCGCGAGCCGCCTCGGCTGGCGCATTACCGCCCGTTTCGTGCAGACCTACTGCGGGCGCGTGCTCGGCAACCCGGCCACGCTCTTTGACGAGGATTTCCTCCGGCCCGAAGAACAGAACATGGACGTCTATGCCGATGGCATCGACAACGTTGTCACGGCGATGCGGGAGACCGCCGCCCGCTACTTCGCCGACGGCTCGGTCGAACTCGCCGTGCCACCTCTCCGCGCCCTCCTCCATATCATGAAGGACGGTGCTTGGGAGGGAAAGGGCCCCGACGACCCGACCTTCCGGGCACTCTTCACCCGCGAAGCGATGCTCGCCAGCGACTGGTACCAGGCACGCCTCACCGCGCAGCAGACCGTCGACGTCCGCCTCGCCGAACGGCAGGCTCGTTACCTGGAAAAATTCCTGACCCGCTCAAACTACGCCGACATTGCGCGCCGCCTGAATGTCCAGGATCGGCTCACGGCTGTCATCGCCGCCGGCCGCGAGGCCCGCAAGCCAGGCTACGTCGCGCAGCTTCAGGGCACTCTGGGGGTCGAGCCCACCATCGCCAAGGCTCTGGCTCAAAAATCGGTCGATTAAGGGCGGCGATTTCCTGTCCTGGGTTCGCCGGGTCATCACCTACCCCGAGCAGACGGGAACTTAATAAGATCTGCTGATCACCGTGACAAAAAACGCACGGGATTAAGTAGTTCTCCCTGCCGGTGCCGGATAAAGGCATGAAACCTTTGACTCGTGTTCGCGTCTCGGGAATCGGAATCCACTAACATAACCCCAACATGAAGAAACTCTCACGTTCCCGTTACGCTCCTTGGCTGACCGGTGCTGCCGCCGGCCTGGTCACCTTCTCCGGAGGCGAAAAGCTCGCCGCCGCGCCGGTGACGCACCTCGGCGACCTTTCGCTCGAGCGCCAGGCCGACCTGGAGCGCTACGGGTTCAGCTATGACCACGTGCTCGGGACCTCGCTCGATCTCGTGATCGATGCCGCGCGGCCGGCCGATGCGATCCGCGCCGAGGCCGCCGTGATGGCCGAGATCGGACGTCTGAACGGGATCCTCAGCACCTATCTCACCGACTCAGAAATCAGCCGCGCGCGCTCCGGCGCCGCGATCGAGTCCCCCGAGCTCGCCGAGGTCCTCGCCGCCTACCAGACTTGGTCAGCCCGTACCGGCGGCCTGATCGATTCCAACATGGCCGGCGTGATCGCACTCTGGAAGGACGCTGCCCGCACCGGTTTACTGCCCGACCGCGGCGCCCTCGCCGCCGCCGCCCGCACTCCGCGCGCCTGGAATGTCGACGCGCTCGGCAAAGGCTTCGTGATTGACCGCGCCGTGCAGACCGCCCGCCGCTACGTCCCCGCCGGCCTGCTCAACATCGGCGGCGATATCCGCGTTTGGGGCGACCGCGACTGGCTCGTCGGCGTCGCCCACCCCGGCCAGCCCGCCGAGAACGCCGCGCCGCTCGCCACCGTCAAGCTCCGCGAGTCCGCCATCGCCACCAGCGGCGGGTACGCTCGCTTCGCGCGCATCGCCGGCCAAAACTATTCCCACCTCATCGACCCGCGCACGCAGTGGGCGGCCGACACGCGCCTCGCCGCGAGCGTCGTGGCACCTGACGCCCTGACCGCCAACGCCCTCTCAACCGCTTTTGCCATCGGCGGACAAAAGGCGACCGCGCAATTTGTCGGGTTGAACACCGGCAGCCTGCTCGCAGACCTGTCGGGTGTCGTCTCCCGCACCGGGATTTTCGCCGCCGCCACGCCGACGCCGACCGCGTCGAACAATGCCGCGGCCGTCCCAGCCGCGAACGCCTGGCCGCAGGACTATCAGGTCGCAATCAGCCTCACACTCAAGAATCCCAACGGTGCCCAGCCGACGGCCGAACAACAGGCCGCCAACAGCCAGCAGCTGTCCGACCCCGGCGAATTTGGCGGGCGCGGATTCCCGGGCGGCCGGGGTGGTCCCGGTGGCCGTGGTTTTCCGGGTGGACCGGGCGGGCGCGGCGGACCCGGCGGGCGCGAGGGTGGCCCCGGCGGCGCCAAGCGCCCCTTCGTCGCCGTCTGGATCGAGGACAGTGCCGGTAAGGTCGTCCGCTCCGTCGCCCTCTGGGCGCCGATGCGCGAGCAGAAGTACATTCCCGAGATGACCTCGTATTTCCGGAAGATCAACGGGGACTGGGACCTCATCGCGTCGCTCTCCCGCGCCACCCGCGCCCCCGGCACCTATACGATTAACTGGGATGGCCTGAACGACGCCGGCAAGCCGGTGGCGCAAGGCGACTACGTCGTGAACGTTGAGATCAACCGCGAGCACGGCGGCCACACCACGCAGAAGGCTGCGATCACCGCCGGTAAGGAAGCGGCCACTGTGGAACTTAAGGCGACCTCCGAGTCGCTCGCGTCGAACGTCACCTACGGTCCCAAGAACCCCCCGGCGGCGCCCTGAAGCCGGTTCACCCGTAACCCGGGTGGACCACCACCCGGGCATTCACCACCGACCGCGGTCGGCCGGTGGGATATTTTCATCGAACCGACCGACGGCCGCCTTACCGTTCCTCCATGAGCCAAGACAGCCACTCCCGCGACCCGCATCCGCAGTCGGGCACGCAGCATCCGCATAGCCGAGCGCCGCACACCCGAGGGCCCCACGCCCCGGCACCTGCACTCATGCACAAGAAGCGGCTGTGGACGCAGTTTATCGGGTGGAGCCGCACGATTCACATCTACCTCACGATGATGGGACTGCTCGCGATGGTCCTGTTCGGCGCCACCGGCTACACCATCAACCACGAGGACTGGTTCGGCGCGACACACCCCGTTGTGGTCGAGTTTCAAGGCTCGATCGCCAAGGACCCGGTCACCAAGGGTGACCGCCTGGCCGTGGTCGAACAGTTGCGCGCCAATTACCGCATCACCGGCGCCGTCACCGCCTACGACGACCTCGATGACGAGCTCTCAATCGCGTTCAAGGAGCCCGGACAAATCTGGGAAATCCGCGTCGCCAAAGCCACGGCCAAGGTCGACGTGCACCACGAGACGTTCAATTTTGCCGCCCTCGTCAACAACCTGCACCGCGGGCGCTATGCCGGCGAGTCCTGGCGCTGGGTGATCGATGTCAGCGCCCTCCTGATCGTGCTCGCCTGCGTGACCGGCTTTTTCCTTTGGCTGGCCCTCCCCCGCCGGCGCCGGGCAGGCATCGCCTTCCTTGCGGTCGGCACTCTCATCACGCTCGGGGTAATCTACCTTTTTGTGCCCGGGGCGGACTGGGGACTCGAGCCGCCGCCCCCGCCAAAATCCGCGGTTTCCACGGGAAACTGAGTCAGGTAGGCTGACCGCAGGGTATTAATCCGGTGAATCGCCGGCGGCGTTTTCCCTCGGAAACCCCCGGCTTTTAACCCCGTTGGGCCGGGATTCCATAAATATCTCTTCTGCCCCTCCTGCCTGTGACGATAGCTTTCTGCTGGCCTTGGCGGTTCCGGTTGGCACTCATTGACACCCCCACTGTCGGGTGGCACCCCTTCCTTTCCCTTTCCCCATCATGGTCAGCCCAAATTCTCCTGAACAGTCCGGTGGCGCCCGCCCCGGCCAACAGCCCCGCTCCCTGAGCGACGTCGTTATCCGCCTCGCCGGCAATTCGCAGGACGGCATCCAGTCCATCGGCGGCTTCCTCGCCCGCCTCGCCGGCCGGTCCGACCAGGACGTCATGACCTACATGACGATCCCGTCCACCATCTCGGGCGGCCCCTCGATCTTCCAAGTGCGCATGGGCAACGGCGACATTCTCTCCGCCGGCGACCGCGCCGACATGCTCGTGGCGTTCTACCAGCACAGCTACGATGCCCACATCGGCTCCCTCCGTCCGGGTGGTATCCTGATCTACGACAGCGACCACGTCGCGCCGCCCGCGGGCGACAACCGCTTCACCAGCGTCGCCGTGCCAATCACCACCGGCACCGTCGAGGCCGTCGGCGGCACCTCGAAGGACAAGGGCAAGAACATCTTCGTCCTCGGCCTCCTCGCCCGCATCTTCGACCTCGATGTCGCCAAGCTCACCGGCCTCGTGAAGGAGCGCTTCGGCGGCAAGAACGAGGACATCGTGCGCAACGCCATGCTGGCCTTCGATGCCGGCTACGCTTGGCCGCAGAACAACATTCGCGATCTCTTCTACCGCTTCGACGCGGTGCACGCCGCCGCCGAGACCACCGGCCGCCCCCAGATCACGATCGATGGCAACACCGCCATGGCCTACGGCCTCCTCGCCGCCGGCGTCCGCCACGGCGCGGGCTACCCGATCACCCCGTGGTCCTCGATCATGGAGATCCTCCGCACCGAGCTACCCAAGTACGGCGGCGTGTTCGTGCAGTGCGAGGACGAGATCGCCTCGATCTCCACCGCCATCGGCTTCTCGTACACCGGCCAGCTCGCCATCACCGGCAGCTCCGGCCCCGGCCTCTCCCTCAAGATGGAGGCCCTCGGCTGGGCCACCATGGCCGAGATGCCCCTCATCGTCATCAACGTGCAGCGCGGGGGCCCGTCCACCGGCATGCCGACCAATGTCGAGCAGTCCGACCTCATGCAGGCGATCTACGGCAGCCACGGCGACACCCCGCGCGTCGTCCTCGCCCCGAAGAACGTCGAGGACTGCTTCTACATCGCGCTCGAGGCCGCCCGCATCGCCCGGACCTACAGCACGCCGGTCATCATCCTGACCGATCAGGGTCTCTCTTCCCGCATCGAGGTGTTCGCCGAGCCCGACCTCGCGAAGGTCATGGTCGCCCCGAAGCTCGACCTCTCCGAGCGCCCCGCCACCTTCAAGCCCTACCCGCTCGATGCCATCACCCAGCACGCGCCCCCGGGCGCCCGCATCGGCTCGGGCAAGTACCCGACCGTCACGGGCCTCGAGCACGACGAGCACGGCCACCCGACGGGCAGCCCGGTGCTGCACCAGAAGATGACCGCCAAGCGCCGCGAGAAGTACAAGGCTCTCGCCGCCACCCTACCCGCCCCCGAGCTCTTCGGCGACGAGTCCGGCGAGGCCCTCATCGTCACCTGGGGCGGCTGCTACGGCCCCGCCCGCGAGGCCCTCGGCCGCATCCGCAAGGCCGGCTTCAAGGCTGGCCACCTCCACCTCCGCCACATCCACCCGCTCCCGCTCGGGCTGGAGAAGACCTTCGCGAAATACCACCGCGTCGTCGTCGCCGAGCTCAATGACGAGGGCATGTACGGCTACGGCCAGCTCACCATGATGCTGCGCGCCGCCTACGCCAACCCGGCGATCGTCAGCGTCACCAAGACCGACGGCCTCACCTTCAAGGTCAGCGAAATCGTCGCCGGCGTCGCCCGCCACATCGAGAGCCAGGCGCTCTCCGCCACCGTCGGCGCCGCCTCCCAGAGCACTCTGGCCACGCGATAACCCGCCGATCTCAAATCTCAAATTTAAATCTCAAATCCCCCGCCATGTCCGCTCCCGCCGTCGCTACCCCGCCGCCCGCCCCGGGCGCACCCCTCACCAAAAAGGCTCTCACCGCCGACCACCCGACGTGGTGCCCCGGCTGCGGCGACTTCGCCGTGCTGGCCGCCTTCTACAAGGTCCTTGAGAAGCTGAACTACCCGCAGGAGAAGATCGTCACCTTCGCCGGCATCGGCTGCTCCTCGCGCTTCCCCTACTTCGTCAACACCCACGGCGGCCACTTCATTCACGGTCGCGCCCTTCCCTTCGCCGCGGGCATCAGCCTCGGGCGCGATGACCTCCATGTTTTCGTGTTCGGCGGCGACGGCGACGGCTTCTCCATCGGCGGCAACCACCTCGTCCACACCGCGCGCAAGAACTTCAAGCTCACCTACGTCATCATGGACAACTCCGTCTATGGCCTGACGAAGAAGCAGACCTCCCCCACCTCGCCCGTCGGCTTCAAGTCCAAGACCGACCCGTGGGGCGCGATCGACCAGCCGATCAACCCGATGCGCACCCTGGTCAACAGCGGCGCCACCTTCGTCGCCCGCAGCCATGCCACGCAGGTCAACCACATGATCGACACGATGCTGCAGGCCGCCAAGCACGACGGCTTTTCCGTGGTCGAGATCCTCTCCGAGTGCGTCGAGTTCTACGAGGGCGCGTTCGACTCCTCCGTGCCCCGCAAGGGCGGCACCTTCAAGACCATCGACCTGAAGAAGGGCGACGGCTCCCCCGAGGACGCCCAGCGCCACGACCCGTCCAGCCTCGAGGCGGCCTTCAAGCTCGCGAACGAGGCCTGGCCCGGCAGCTTCGGTGTGTTCTACCAGAACAAGAACGCCGTCACGAAGAACCAGCTCGAGGCCAACCTCATCGCCAAGACCCGCGAGAAGACCAAGAACGCCCCGGATCTCGCGCTCCTCCAGGCGACCTTCGCCCGGCTGCGCTGACCCAAAGGTAGGGCCGGCTCGCCGAGCCGGCCGCGATGTGGATCCCCAAGGCCCGCGTACTCGCGGGCCTTTTTGCTGGATGGCCTCCGGGGCCGCCACCCAGCCCCAAAATCTCACATTTCAAATCCGCCTCGATCACCACCCCACCGGCGTCACCCCCGTCACCCCGCCGGTGTACATCCGGCGCAGGCGTTCCGTAATCCGCGGGAGCGCCATGATGCCGCCCTGGACCGGCTGAAACGGTACGGTGCCCTTTTCCGGCGTGTAGATGCAGTAGCGACCGTGGAAATTGAACACCACCGGCGCGCCCTGCCGGGCCGTGCCGTTCTCGACGTAGGAAAATTCCACCAGGTTGACCGGCCGGTGCCGGGACAGCCGCGCCGCGACCGTCTTGGCCGGACTCTCGGCGGCCAGCGTGGCCGGCTTCGTTTCCGTCCCGGGTGCCTGCGGGAAGTCGAACCGGTACGAAGGCCACTTCGGCGAAATGGTCGGATAACGCACCGTGAGCGGCACCGCCACAATCGCCGGGTCCTCGCGCTGGCCCGGTGGAATCGTCAGAGCCGACCAACCGAAGTTCACGTCCCAGCACCAGAGCTTGCCCCGTGACTCCACCACCGCCACCGCATGCCCGGCCACGACCTCGTCCTGCTCCGTCGCGCCCCACTGCAGCATCCGCGCCCAGGCCGACGACCCGGCCGAATCGCCAAAATCGTCGAGCAAAGCCACCGTCTCAACGAAGCAACCGTTCGGCACGCCCATCGCCGGATGCGCGAGGGGCGGCGCCTCAGCGGCGGACAGCATCGCGACCGCGATCAACCCTCCCAAAAGCAGGCCGCCGATTTTCACCCGGGCAAGTTGGCGCCTTTTTGCCCATGTGTCATCAGGGGTCTTCATCCAATCCTTTTTCACCACGGATTTCACGGATTGGGTATCCAAACCGCCTCCATCCGTGTAATCCGTGAAATCCGTGGTCAAAAAGGTTCGAAGGTTTGCTCTGCGCCGTTTGCGGCGTGGGCGTGCCACATGGCCGCGATCCCCGTTTGACGCGCCCTAACTACCCGCTACCAATTCCCGGCTACCACCGCATGGCCGATTTTCTCGAAGACAAACGCCCCGAAAAGCTTGAGCGGGCCTTTCTCGTTGGGGTGCAAACAGCGGACATGGCGGACGGTGAGGGCGCGGAACTGCTGCTGGAGCTTCAGGAGTTGGTCGAGAACCTGCGGCTGACCGTCACCCGCTCCACCCTCGTCAATCTCCGCACCCCCACGCCCAAGTTCCTCCTCGGCAGCGGAAAGGCCCAGGAGCTGGTCGAGCAGGCCAAGGCCGACGGCGCCCACGTAATCGTCTTCGACGAGGCCCTCACGCCCGGCCAACAGCGCAACTGGGAGGAGCTTTCCGGACTCGCCGTGATCGACCGCCAGGAGGTGATCCTCGAGATCTTCGCCGACCGCGCTCGCACCCGGGAAGCCATCCTCCAGGTCGCCCTCGCCCGGATGGAGTACTCCCTGCCCCGCCTCACCCGCGCCTGGACCCACCTTTCCCGGCAGCGCGGCAAGGGCTCCATGGGCGGTGAGGGCGAGACCCAGCTCGAGCAGGACCGCCGCGTCGTCCGCGACCGCATCACCCACCTCAAGGCCGAGCTCGCCAGCGTCGTGAAGCAGCGCCACGTCCAGCGCGCCCGCCGGCAGCGCGTGCCCGTGCCCACCGCCGCGATCGTCGGTTACACCAACGCCGGCAAGTCCTCCCTCCTCAACGCCCTCACCGGCGCCCAGGTCCTTGCCGAGGACAAACTCTTCGCCACCCTCGATCCGACCACGCGCCAGCTCGTGCTGCCGGGCAACCAGAAGCTGCTTGTCACCGACACCGTGGGCTTCATCCGCCGTCTGCCGCACGGCCTGGTCGAGGCGTTCAAGGCCACGCTGGAGGAGGTCGTCATCGCCGACTTCCTCATCCACGTCCTCGACATCGCCAACCCCAACGTCGCCCACCACCACGCCACCACGCTAGCGGTGCTTGAGGAACTCGGGGCGACCGACCGCACCATCATCACGGTCTTCAACAAGTCGGACCTCGCCGACATCGTCACCAAGCGCATGGCCCAGCGCATGGTGCCCGACAGCATCCTCGTGAGCGCCAAGACCGGCACCGGCCTGAAGGAGCTCGGCGCCGCCTGCCGCGACCTCGTCGCCGACCAGTTCGGCTCGACCGAGCTGCTTGTGCCCCACGACCGCTACGACGTCATCGCCCGCCTGCACAAGTCCGGCCAAATCCAGTCCCAGGAACACGAGGACCGCGGCGTCCGCCTCACCGCCCGCATCCCCCCCGGCCAAGCCGGCTTCTTCGCCCCCTTCGCCGTCAAAAGGTAGGGCTGCCTCGACGAGGCGGCCGGATCGTGTTGCACGCAGAGGCCGCAGGGACCGCAGAGGAGGATGGCAGAAAAAATAAGGGCTTCCCAGCCGTCTTCTGCCCTCGGCCCTCTGTCCCCCGTCTTCAGGTCGCATTCCGCCGGTGCAGCACCACGCGGTTCCCATCCGGGTCCGACACCACCACCATCCGGCAGCCGGGAAATTCCTGTGGCTCCCAGACAAAGGGCACCTGCTTCGCCCGCAGCTCGGCCAGCGCGGCGTCGAAGTCCTCCACTTCCAGCGCCGCCGAGGTGCCGTGCGATGAAGGCGGCCAGTCGGCGCCCTTCGCATTGATCAGGGCCAGGCAGCCGCTGCCGATGTCGTACTCCACCCACTGCTCGTCGCCGTCCAACTGACCAAACCCGCGGGCCCGCACGAGGCCCAGCACGCCCTCGTAGAAGGCCTTGGCTCGCTTCATGTCGGTGACCGAATACCCGGTGAAGGCGATCTCGCGGATTTTCATGGCGCGATCCTGCCTCAGGCGTCCGCGGCCGGGCAAGCCCGCCAAACCAGCCAAGCACCCGGAGACTTTAACCACGGATCACACGGATTACACGGATGTGGGATACGGATCCCTGCCTTATTCGTGTAATCCGTGAAATCCGTGGTTCAAAACGGATCGAGTCTCCGAGCTCAATCCGCGTCGTAGATCTGGATCCGGGTCCAGTACGGCTTGTAGTGCTTCAAAAACTCCAGGTGAACCGGGTGCGTCTGATACACCGTCTGCCCCGCGACGTCGTCGAAGGTCGTCGTCAGCGCCAGCGAGAAGCTGTGGTCCACCGTCGACCGCCGCTCGGTCGCCGAGGGCGTGCCAACCCAGATGTGGCGGATGGTTTCGATGGCCTTGAGGCCCTCGACCGCGCGGCGGAAGTCGGCGCGCTGCGCCTCGGTGAGCTCAGGCTTGAGCCAGAAGAAGACGGTGTGGATCAGCATCGGTGGAGGGAACGCTCAACGTGCAACGCGCAACTCTCAACGTTCAAGTCAGACACCCAACTTGAACGTGGAGCGCTTCTCGCCTGAATCTTAGGCAGGCAGCGTCTGGAACCCAAATTTCTCCGCTAGCGCGAGGCACTCCTGGCGGGACTTCACGCCGGCGGTGCAGCTCGGGTCGGCGAGCGAGGCGGCGGCGGTGGCGACGCCAAGCTCGAGGCTCTTGTTCATCGGCCACTCCTCGTGGATGCCGTAGATCGTGCCCGCGGCGAAGGCGTCGCCCGCGCCGGCGGCACCGGCGATCCAATCCTTCGGGAGCTTCAGGCTCGGCTGCCAGATGTCGTTGCCCTTCGCGTCGCGGGCATAGGAACCCTCCGGGAAGTGGATCACGACCCACTGCTTCACGCCGTCGGCAATCAGCCGGCGGCCGGCCTCGGCGACTTCCTTGCGCTTCAGGCCGGCACCGCGGCCGAGCGAGAGACCGGTCAGGCGCTCCGCCTCAAAGTCGTTGATGAAAAGCACGTCGACCAGCGGGAGCGTCGGCCCGACGATCGCCTTGAAGCGCTGGCTGTCCTCACTCACGCAGTCCACCGATGTCCGCAGCCCGGCGGCGCGGGCCTGCTTCAGCACCTCGCAGCAGCGCGGCGCACCGTTTTCGAGGGTGTCGAGCTTGTCGAGGAGCAGCAGGTAGCCGAAGTGGAACATCTTTGCCTGCGTCCCGGAGAAGTCGAAATGGCCCACGTCGAGCAGCGCGTTGGCGCCGCGCTGGTGGAAGAAGGTCCGGCGGCCAGTCGACTCGACCGTCATGACGTCCGTGTAGCTTGTCGCGGCGGCATGCGTGGTCAGCAGCTGCTTCGTGTCGATGCCGCGCGTGCGACAGTCGGCGAGAATCGAGCGACCGTCGTTGTCGTCGCCCACCAGGCCGGCCGCAAAGAGCGGGAACGGCGCGCCGAGGATCGCGAGGTCCACGAGGATGTTGTACGGCGAGCCGCCGGTGCCGTCGGCCTGGCTCTTGATCGACGCGAGGGCGTCCTGCGACGGCCAGGTGTCGATGATCTTGACGTGGTCAACAATCCAGTTGCCGCCGGAAATGAGGCCTTTGCGCATGGTCAGAGGAATCAGGGTAACAGTTGAACGGTGAGCGAGGATTCCGGGCGGGGACCCGAAAGGTCATGGGATGCCAGAAGCCGTCCGGCCTCTGCAACCAAAAGAATGGGGAATTATCCCAAGAAAGCCGGTCCCGCCCCATGCCCTAAACGCGCCCGTCGGCCTCCGGCCAGGCCACGCATGAGGAACGCCCGCGCCTTCCGGATCGCCGCCACCAGAGGATCCCCCCGGGCCAGGTGCCACGCGATCGCCGCGGAGAGCACGCAGCCCGTGCCATGGCTGTTCCGGGTCCGGATGCGCCGGCCCTTGAACCAGACCGGTTTCCGCCCCGGAACAACTAGACAGTCCCGGCACACTGGACCCGCGGCGTGGCCTCCCTTGATCAAGACTGCCTGGCAACCTTCGGACAGCAGCCGACGCCCGGCCGCCTCGACCTCCGCGTCGGTTCGAATCCGCAGCCCCGTCAGTGCCTCGGCCTCGGGCCGGTTCGGCGTGACCAGCGCCGCGCGCGGCAGGAGCTCCCGCCGCAGCGCCCGCAGCCCGGCCGGCGGAAGGAAGCGCGTGCCGCTCGTCGAGCCGAGCACGGGATCGATGACCAACGGAATCCCGGGCCGGCGCCGCAGCGCCTTCGCCACCGCGCGCACCGCCGCCGCGCCGGGCAGCAGGCCGGTCTTGATCGCTGCCACCGGCAGGTCGTCGAGCACCGCCTGGATTTGCGCCGTCAGCAAATCGGCCGGCACGGCCCGCCAAGCGGACACGCCCCGGGTGTTCTGTGCCGTGATCGCCGTGATCGCCATCGCGGCAAATCCACCCAGCGCGTGGATCGTCCGCGCATCGGCCTGCACCCCGGCCCCGCCACCGCTGTCGGAGCCGGCGATGGTGAGCACGCAGGACGGGTTCTTCATGCCGGGCCAATTCGCCTGATGCGCTAGTGGCCCGCGGCCGCCATAGCGCTGGCCGGCGCCTGCCCATCATAGGTCGGATCCCAGTCCTTCCAGACCGGCTCGTACCCGTTCGCCCGCAGGAAGGCGGCCACGTCCTCCGCGCTGCGCTCGTCGCTGATCTCGAACTGCTCAAGCGACCCCTCCGCATTGGCGTAGCCGCCGGGGTTCGTCTTCGAGCCCGCGCTCATCGAGGTGAAGCCCAGCTTGAACGCGTGATTGCGGAAGGCCTGGCTCTCGCGGGTCGAGAGCGAGAGCTCCAGCTCCTGGGTGAAGAGCCGGAACGCGCACGCCGCCTGAACGAGGTCGCGCTCACCGAACGGCGTGACCGCGATGTCCTTGCCCTCGTGCGGCCGCAACCGGGGGAACGAGATACTGTAGCGCGTCCGCCAGTAGTGCCGCTCGAGGTAGTTGAGGTGCAGACCGGTGAACCACGCCTCCGCGCGCCAGTCGGAAAGCCCGAAGAGCGCGCCGAGACCGATCTTCTTCCCCCCCGCGCGGCCGAGCCGATCCGGGGTGTCGAGCCGGTAGGCGATGTCGGACTTCGGACCCTTCAGGTGGTGCTTCGGATAAACCGCCGGGTCGTAGGTCTCCTGGTAGACGAGCACGGCACTCAAGCCGGCGGCGACGAGCGTCTCGTACTCTGCCTGATCC
>OMJT01000065.1 GCA_900299415.1 Opitutales bacterium | reverse complement strand
GTCCGCGACCGGGCGGCGCTGGCCGCCGTGCGCCGCGAGATCGGCGAATTCCTCGCGGGCCGGCGCACGGACTTCACCCTGCGTGTCGAGGCCAAGGGCACGCCCTTCCAGCAGGCGGTCTGGACCGCACTGCGGCGGATCCCATTCGGCGAGACCCGGAGCTACGGTGAAATCGCGGCGGCGATCGGCCGGCCCGGTGCCGCCCGGGCGGTCGGCCGCGCCAACGGCACGAATCCGGTTTGTGTCGTCGTCCCCTGCCACCGCGTGATCGGCGCCGACGGCTCGCTCACAGGCTTCGCGTTCGGGGAGACGACCAAACGGCGCCTGCTGGCGCTGGAGCGCTGAACCGGGCCATGACGGATCTCGACGCCTACCTCCGCCGCATCGGCTACACCGGGCCGCGCGCGCCGACCGTCGCCGTGCTGCACGCCGTCCACCGACACCACGCCCTCGCCATCCCGTTCGAGAATCTCGGGGCGCTCCGGGGCGCGAAGGTCGACTACACGCTGCCCGCCCTGCTGGCCAAGCTGGTCCACGGAGGACGTGGCGGCTACTGCTTCGAGCAAGGGTATCTGCTCCTGCACATGCTGCGGGCGCTCGGCTTCATCGCCGTGCCGCTGATCGGACGCGTGCGCCCAGCCGGCGTCACGGGCATCCTGGGCCTCACCCACATGCTGATGCGGGTCGAGTGCGAGGGCCGCGTGTTCTTCGCCGACACCGGCTACGGCAACCTTTCGCTGCTCGAGCCGCTCGAACTCAAGCCGGGTGAGCGCCTGCACCACGCCGCCCTCGAGCCGCGCCGCCTCATCGCGGAAGGGCCGCTGCTGGTGCAACAGGCGGAGATCAAGAGCGTGTGGACCGATATCTACGCCTTCAGCCCGCATGAGGCGCCGGCGATGGATTTCGAGATCGGCAATTGGTACACATCGACCTACCCGGAGTCGCGCTTCGTCCGCAACCTGATCGCCGTGCGCCTCGAGCCCGACCGCCGCCATACCCTGCTCAACCGCGAGTACCACGTGCGCTTTACCGGCGACCGGCTGGAGTCACGCACTCTCGCCTCCCCGGCCGAGCTGCGCGAGGTGCTAGTGCAGAGATTCGGTTTGGTTTTGCCAGCTGACCTGAGCTTGGAATGCGCGGAACTTAAGTGGACCGCCTGACGGGTGAGTCGTCAGGCCCGCCCGACGCAATCATTGTCCACCGCGGGGCGGTCCGTTCGGTCCCTGACCGCCCGGCCCTACTCCCGGGCCGAAGCCGGGTTGCCCTCCGCCGGGTCCACGTCCCGGTTGCGGCCCGCCTCCCGGACCGCCGCGGCCGCCCATGGGCCCGCCCTGCGGGCGGATGCCTTCGGTACGGCCGGCCAGCTGGTCGGCGATCGCCTGGGCGCGTTCGTGGTAGAAAAAGACCAGCGGCGGTTTGTCGCCGCCGGGACCGGGCATAACGCCCCCGCGCCCGCCGGGTCCACCGGGACCGCCATTCGGCGGAGCCTGGGGAGGACCGTTTGGACCGTTGCGCACCGGCGGCTGGATCGTGCTCGGGTCCCGGGCCAGTTGGCGTTCGAAGGTCCGGGCGTTGATCAGCGGATCGGCGGCGACGGTTCCGCGCACCACCGGGGCCAGTTCCGCCACGCGCGCATCGAGACGCTCCGGCTTGAAGGGCCCGGCGAGGAGATCGCGCACCACCGCCTCGTACTTCGCGCGGGCGCCGGGCATGGCGAGCACACGGTCGGCCATCCGGAACGAGTTGGGAGCCGAGGGCTCGAGGATGCTCATGTTGGCGGCGTTGGCCCCGTTCACCCCGAAGCTGCCAAACGCCTCGTTCTGGTCCCACGGGATCCAGACGAAGCGGTGGTCCTTCGGGTTGAGGTAAAGGTAGTAATTGTGCCCCGACATCAGCGGGCTGTCGTAGTTCACGAGCGCGGCCTGAACGGCGACGAACTTCAGGAACTGGTCGACGTCGACGTAGTCGCCGATCCGCCGCGCGAACTCCTCGTCGTTTGCCTGGTTCAGCAGGCGGACGAAGTCCACGAAACGCCGGCCCTCCGCGGCGGTGGCATCGACCTTCTCGCCCATCCGCGACTCGTACGTGGACCAGCTCTCACCGAGGTAGCCGAGGGTGGCGTTCTGCTCGGGCTTGATGAGGAGGCCGCCTTTCTCGCCAAACCGGTCCTTGAGGAAATCCTTGTCGACCTGCTCGATCGCCGTGTACGCGCCAAGGTAGGTCCGCTCGTACTGCCCCGGGACCGTGAGGTACACCTTGGCGAGGGCGGTGCGCGGGGCGGCGACGCCGGCGACGTGGAAGACGTCGTAGGCGAGCGTCTCGCGCAGGCCCGAGGAATCCATCGCGTCGTTGTTCAGGTTGAGCTTGTCGAGTCCGGAGAGCGACGCCTTCGCATCCAGGTCATTGAAGTCGAGCTTGAGCGAATGTTTCAGCGAGTTTCCCGCGAAGTTGAAACTCGAGTTCCCCTTGAAGCGCACATGCAGGTCGCCCCACTTCGCGCCGTCGACCTCGAGCGTGGCGGTGGGCTGTGGGGAGCGCCCGGCCCCGTTGCCGCCCATCCGGCCGCCGCGCCCGCCGCGGGCGAAGCCGC
>OMJT01000064.1 GCA_900299415.1 Opitutales bacterium | reverse complement strand
TCGGTCAGGATGCGCAGGAGCTCCACGACGGAGATGGCGGGATGCGTGTCGTTGAGCTGGACGGCGACCTTGTCGGCAAAATTGTCCCAGGAGTTCCCGGGGTTGCGGAAATGGCGCCGGATGATGTCGCGCAGCGAACACGCGACGAAGAAGTACTGCTGCACGAGGCGCAGCTCCTTGCCGTTCTCCGTCTTGTCGTTCGGGTAAAGGACCTTCGAGACGGTCTCGCCGACCGCCTTCTCGTGCACGGCCTCGACGTAGCCGCCCTGGTTAAAGGCGGCGAGGTTGAAGTCCTCGGTGGACTTCGAAGCCCAGAGCCGGAGGAGGTTCACGGTGGCGGTGCCGTAGCCCGCGGTGGGGATATCGTGCGGCACGCCAATGATGGTCTTGGTGTCGACCCAGCGCGGCCGGTAGTTGCCACGGTCGTCGAAGACATTCTCAACCCGGCCATAGAGCTTCACCTCCTGGGTGTACTCGGCCCGCACGACCTCCCAAGGGCAACCGAAGATGATCCAGTTGTCCGGGGACTCGACCTGGCTGCCGTCGAGGAAGGCCTGCTTGAAGAGACCGTACTCGTAATAGATCCCGTACCCGAGGGCCGGGTAGTCGAGGGTGGCGAGCGAATCGAGGAAGCAGGCCGCGAGGCGGCCAAGGCCGCCGTTGCCGAGGCCCATGTCGACCTCGCACTCGCGGACCCGGTCGAAATCCTGCCCGAGGCCGGCCAGCGCCTGGTGCACGGTGTCATCGAGCCCGGTGGCGAGCAGGTTGTTCCGGAACAGCCGGCCCATGAGGTACTCGAGGGAGAAGTAGTAGAGGCGGCGGACGTTCTTCTCGTTGTGCACCGCCTGGGTGCGGATCATCCGCTCATGGATGTGCTCCCGCACGGCGAGTGCCGTGGCGATCCACCAGTCACGGGCCGAGGCCGAGCCGGTGTCGCGGGCCAAGGTGGAAGTCAGGTGCCGCGTGATCGCCTGCCGCATGGTGGCAACCGGGTCATCGGAAGACCGGCGGTGCGGAGCGGCGGAGGCCGGGGCGGGCCGGGTCTTGGCGGGGGCCCGCGACGCGGGCTTCTTGGACTTGGACGCAGTAGGCATGTGAAGGAAATTCCGGTGAAACCGCCGCCGGACGTAACAGGAACCGTGCCACTGGCATCGGCTTGGTCACGACAAATTTGTCGACGGAAAGTCACGATCTTGATCCCCAGCCCGAAACACCGACGCGGGAGTTTTTAACCACGGAATTCACGGATTACCCCGATAAACCAAGGTACGGTTCCCATCCGTGTAATCCGTGTAATCCGCGGTTAAAACGGTTTGGGGGATCAATCCTAGCGCTGGAAGCGCCGGTCCAGCTCCGCCTGGCCCAGCTCGAGGTAGGTCGGCCGGCCCGCGGGACTGGTCAGGGGAGAGTGCGTGGCAAAAAGCTGGCGGACCAGCCCGAGATTCTCCTCGGCCCCGGCGGAGGCCGGCAGGCGCACCGCTTTCGTGGCGGCAAGGCGGGCGAGTTCGTCCCGGGCGAGATCGGGATTTCGTTCCGGCAGCCGGCCCTCGCGCATCGCACCGAGCACGTCGCGCAGGAAGCCCTCGGCATCGGACGGCTCCATCCACGAGGGCACGGCCTCGATCCGGAAGAAGTTGCGCCCGAACTCCGCCACCTCGAGGCCATACGCGAGCAGGAACTTGCGGCCGTCGGTCAGCAGGCTGCTGGCCACCGGATCGAGCTCCACCGGCACCGGCAGCAGGAGCCGCTGCGACGCCACGGTGCCAGCGCGGAATTGCTCCTGCAACCGCTCGAACCACACGCGTTCATGGGCGGCGCGCCGGTCCAGCAGGACGATTCCCGCGGGCGTCTCGAACAAGGCATAGGCCCCATGCGCGAGGCCGAGGAAGCGCCAGGGCAGCACCGCGGGCGCTGCCACAGTGGGCAACGGGGCGGGGACCGCGGGCGGAGCGGAAAGACTGGCCAGGTCGGCCCGATGGATGGGCGGGGCGCTGGGCGGAGCGGGGATTTGAGATTTGAAATTTGAAATGACGGGAGCCGGGACAGGGGTGGCTCCGCCAATGGGCCAGGGTGCGCCGTCCACCGGGGGCACCGGCGCCGGCACGGCGGTGGCGCCGAGCTCACGCAGGCGCTGAAGCACGGCGCGGATGACGAAACCACGCACGGCCGGCTCGCTGCGGAAGCGCACCTCGCGCTTGGCCGGGTGCACGTTCACGTCCACCGCCGCCGGGTCGAGCTCGAGGAAGACGAAAGCCAGCGGATAGCGGCCCTTCGGCAGCGACTGGTGATAACTCTCGATCAACGCGTAGTTGAGCGTACGGCTGTCGACCGGGCGCCGGTTCACGAAAGTGATCATTTCATGCCGCGTGGCCCGGCCCGCGCCGGGACGGCCCACCAGGCCCGAGAGCCGCAAGCCGGGTTCCTCGGCCTCGATCGGCACCAGCTCGCCCCCGATCTGGCGGCCGAAGATTTCGGCAACCCGGTCCCCGAGCGTGACACATTCCGGCGAGCGGAAGACGACGCGTCCGTCCTCGATCAGGCTGAACGCCGTCCGCGGGCAGGCCAGCGCGTAGAGCCGCACGCACTGCACGATGTGGGCAGCCTCGGTCTGGTCGGTCTTGAGGAACTTGCGTCGGGCCGGGACCGAGTTGAAGAGCTGCGTCACCTCGATCCGCGTGCCCACCGGTCGACCGCACTCGCGCACGTGCCGGAACTTGCCGCCGTCGACGAGGATCTCCGTGCCGGATTCGGCGCCAGCCTCCCGGGTCTGCAGCAGGAAACGCGACACGCTGGCGATCGAGGGCAGGGCCTCGCCGCGGAAGCCAAAGGTGCCAAGGCTGTCGAGGTCGGCCGCCACGTTGATCTTGCTCGTGGCATGGCGTTCGAGGGAAAGCAGGGCGTCGTCCCGCCCCATACCCTGGCCGTTGTCCTCGACCCGCATGAGCGACCGGCCGCCGTGGCGGAACTCGACCTCGATGCGGGTGGCGCCGGCATCGAGGGCGTTCTCCACCAGCTCCTTCACCACCGCCGCGGGCCGCTCGATCACCTCGCCGGCGGCGATCTGGTTCGCCACGCGGTCGGGGAGGATGCGGATCTTGGCCATCAGGGGGATAGCCAATCCCCGAAACCCCGCGGAACGGAAGCGGGAAGTTCGGGCCGGCCTCAGTCGTTCCGGCGGTTGCCGGAGATGATGAGCAGCAGGTGCAGGAGCGTACCCAGGGAGGCAACCAACGCCGCCACGTAGGTCAGGCCCGCGGCGTCGAGGGTCTCGTTCACGCCCTCCATCTCGTCGCGGTCGACAATGCCGAGGTTGACCAGCTGGGCCTTGGCCCGCCGGCTGGCGTCAAACTCGACGGGCAGCGTCACCAGCTGGAAGAGGCACACCACGGCGAGGGCGACGGCGCCGATCGTCAGGAAGGTCAGGCCACCCCTCATGTAAAAGGCGAACCACATGCCGAAGATCAGCACGAAATTGGCGACGCCCGACGCAATCTGCGTCATCGGCACCATCGTCTGGCGGAACTTCATCATGCTGTAGCCGACCTTGTGCTGGATGGCATGGCCGGCCTCATGGGCAGCGACGCCCAGCGCGGCCAAGCTGGTGCCGCTGTAATTGTGCTCCGACAGTGCCAGCCGGCGGTGCACGGGATCGTAGTGGTCGGTGAGTTGGCCCGGGACCTCGACGATCTCGACGTTGTTGATGCCGGCAGAGCGCATGACCGCCTCGGCGGCCTCACGGCCGGTGAGGCGGCCCCGGGAGGGGATCTGCACGTTCTTGTTGTACGCGCTGTGCACCTTCATCTGCGCGTAGAGACCGAAGAGCATGGGAACGATGATCAGGATGATCCAGATGAGCATGGGAGGAAATGTTAAGGTGGTCGGAGCGGACTGGTTTGAATGACCCAGACGTTACTCAATGGGAGCCATTTTCCAGTGAAAAATGCCCGGCTGGAATCGTCGCCGGGCGGTTCCAGCCCGGTGGACCGGTCACGCCGCCAGGCCGGCCCGCACGAGCAGGGCCTGCAGATCGGGATCTCGGCCCATGAAGCGGCGGAAAAGCTCGGCCGGCTCCTCGGAGTTGCCGCGGCTGAGAATGTGGGTGACAAAGTCCGCCCCCGTGCGGGCATTGAAGATGCCCTCGCGCTTGAAACGGCTGAAGGCATCCGCATCGAGTACCTCCGCCCACTTGTAGGAATAGTAACCCGCGGCGTAGCCGACAGGGTCCGAGAAGAGGTGCCCAAAGCGCTTCACCAAGGACCTCCCGGGCGGCACGGTCGGGATCATGCAGTCCTCGACCGCGGCGCGAATCTTCGTCTCGAGGTCACCGGCGAGGAAGTCGGCGGTGCGCGTGTGCAGCAGGAGGTCCATCTTGGCGAACTGAACCTGGCGCAGCATGGCGCAGGCGGAGCGAAAATTCCGAGCAGCGGTCATCTTCTGAAAGATCTCCTCGGGAATCACCGCGCCCGTCTCATGGTGGCGGGCGAACAGATCGAGCCCCTCGCGCTCCCACGTCCAGTTCTCCAGGATCTGGGACGGAAGCTCGACAAAATCCCAGGCGACATTGACGCCGTTGAGCGACTTGATCTCCACCTCGCCCAGGAGGTGATGCAGGAGGTGGCCGAACTCGTGGAAAATCGTTTCGACCTCGCGGTGCGTCAGCCGGGCCGGCTTGCCGTCGACCGGCGGCGTCAGGTTGCCGCAGATGTAGCCAAGGTGCGGCGCCCGGGTGCCGTCCGGCCGCGGGCCGCCGGTCACCAGGTAGCCCATCCAAGCGCCGCCGCGTTTGGACTCACGCGGGTGCCAGTCGGCGTAGAACGAGCCGACATGCCGCCGGCGGGCGTCGCGCACCTCGTAGAACCGGACCTCGGGATGCCACGTCTCGATCGCCCCGTCCGGGGCGGAGGTCCCGCTGCCGCCGGCGAGGCAGACGGCGGTGCGCTCCGTGATCTCGAGTCCGAAGACCCGCTTCGCGACCTCGAAAAGGCCGGCGATGACGCGGTCCATGGGCAGGTAGGCGCGCAGCACCTCCTCGTCGAAATCGTATTGGGAGCGGCGGAGCTTTTCCGCCCAGAAGCCGACCTCCCAGGCCTTGAGCGGGCCGGGGGGCTGCTGGACGCGGGCGGCCTTGAAGGCCTCAAGTTCGCGCCACTCACGGGCGAACGCCGGGGTGGCGCGATGCTGGAGATCCGTGATGAAGGCCAGGGCACGCTCGCCGGTCCGGGCCATCCGGCGCTGCAGGACGAGGTCGGCGAAGTGCGGTTGCTGCAGGATCCCGGCCTTCTCAGCGCGCAGCGCGAGGATGCGTTTCACGAGGTCCGAGTTGTCGTGCGGGGCCTCGGCCCCGACGGCGACGAACGCGGCCCAGCATTCCTGCCGCAGGGACTCGTCCTCCGCGTAGGTCATGACCGGCTCCTGGGAAGGCTGGTGGAGCGTGAAGCACCACGCCGGCTTCTCGGCGGTACCCTGCCCCTTCGCCTCGGCCCGCTGGCGCGCCAACTGCAGCGCGTGGGCGGGAATGCCGGCGAGGCGGGCGGGGTCGGTGACGACCACCTTCCAGGCATTGGTGGCGTCGAGGACGTTCTCGGAGTACTTCTGGGTCAGCTGGGCGAGCTCGCCCTGGATCACCTCGAGGCGCTGGCGGCGCTCCTCCGGCAGGTCCGCTCCGGCCTGCCGGAAGTCGGCGAGCGTTTCCTGGACAAAGCGGCGGTGGATGCCCTGCAGGGCCTGCACCTCCGGGAGCGCGGCGCAGGCCTTGAGGCGCTGCCAGAGCGCGGCATTCAGCGGAATCTTGGCATAGAAGGCCGAGATCTGCGGCAGCATCTGGTTGTGCGCCTCGCGGATGGCGGGCGAGTCGGCCACCGACTGAAGATGCGTGACCTTGCCCCAAGCCACCCCCAGTTCCTCGGCGGCGGATTCCAGGGCGAGGAACGTGTTGGCGTAGCTCGGCGCACCGGCGGCGGGTGCGCTGATCCGGTCGATGGCCTGCGTCGCACGCTCGAGCGCCGTGGTGATCGCGGGCACGATCTGGTCGGCCGTCAGGGCCGACCAGCGGATGGCGAGCGCGGGGTCGAGGAAGGGGTTGACGGACATCCCGCACCAGACGCCCTGCGTCCCCGGGGTGTCAAACTACAAACGTCTTCCGGCGCTCCCGGAGGTGGGCCTCAGTTCGCGGCCCGCCAGAACTCGGAATCGGAAGCCGATCGTTCACCCGAGCCGCAGCAGATGTCCAAGTTCAGGCGCAACCCTCACCCCAAAACGTCGTACCCCTGTTGTCGCGCCGGGCACCGGCACCCGATCCCCATCGGAGTGTTTCCCCTCTACGGGCGTAATAGAATGTTACGTCCCACGTAACAACTCGTGCCTAACACCCCGCCGGGAAAACCAGCTACCGTGGCGCCGCACCCGCGATGGGTCGGCCCTTTGCCGGCCCGGGTCCGGGTGAACTCAACCAAAGGAAAACAATGAAAGTGACAGAGAAACCTATCGGCGAACCGGTCCTAGGCCTGGAGAACACTCTCCTGGCGACGCGACTGGTCGAAAACAACCACGGCAACCCGCTGCGGAAGTCCTCCTCGTTCGCGCTCGCCGCGCTCGGGAAGGACCTTCTCCGGCAGTTGCGCCGGCCGCCCGTCTGCTCGGAGAACACCAAGGCTCCGCTCGGGGTTTCCCCGGGCGTTTCTCGGGCGTTCCTTGGGCGCTTCTCGGGTGCGCCTTGGGCAATCCTTGGGCGGAGTGTTGGCAGCACCCACACTCGCCCAAGCACGCCCAAGGATCGCCCGGTGGCGAAAACGGTAAGTCCGGCTCACCGGCATTCGCCGCGCGTGGAGGTGCGTCATGGCTAAGCCAGACCTCTTCCTCGCGCCCGATGCCACCCGGGGCCGCGACAGCGAGTACATCTATGCCCGCCGGGGCAACCGGATGTACTTCTACCCGCGCCTCAAGCCGGTCGAGACGTCCCCTGCCCTGACGGCCGTCCGCGACCGATTCAGCGATGCCGCCGAATACGCCAAGGCGGTGTTGCTCGATCCGGATCGCCGGGCCTTCTACGAACCGCTGGCGCTGCAGCGCAGGCGGAACGTGCGCACGGTGATCATGACCGATTACCTGCGTCCGCCGGTGGTCGGTCCCATCGACCTCGAGCGTTTCACCGGGGCCACCGGGGAGCCGTTAAAAGTGAGGGCGAAGGACGACTGCGACGTGCTGTCCGTCACGTTCGCAATCCACCGCGCCGACGGCACTCCGCTCGAGCAGGGTGCCGCCACCAAGCAGGGCAACCACTGGGTCTACGTGACAACGGTCGCGCACCCGGCGGATACCCCGGTTACGATCACCGCGACGGCGGTCGATCGGCTGGGCAACAAGGCGGAGTCGACCGCGAACTGGGGCCTGCTGCCATCGCCGTGACGCCCGGAAGCCAGGGAGACTGGGGAACAGCGGGCTGAGGGTCCGAGAATGAACGAGCCGCCGGGGGATCCACCGGCGGCTTTTTTGTGCTCATTTGATGCGGTAGGGCCGGGCCGCTCGCCCGGCCCGGTTTCGACAACGCGGTCGGCCCGGCGAGTCGATCCTACCGTCGAGCCATCATTTGACCGGGTCCGTTCGACTGGCTCAGGGCCTGAGCCAGTCGAACGGGTCGGCCGCGGCGACCGTTTCACCTACCACCGCACCGCCACACCGACGCTACCCTGGCGGGGCGTGGCCGGCACGCCGGGCACGTCCTGGAAGTCGTCCTGCCACAGATTGTCGAGGGCGGCCGTGAACTCGAGGCCGCTCGCATCGGACATGCGGTAGGTCAGCGCCACGGTGCTAAGCATGGCGTCGTTGCCACCGGTGGTCCGGAGCGGGTTGGCCGCCTGGTGGCGGTACTCGTTGTCGGCGCGCAGTTCGAGTTCCTTGGTCAGGTGCACAGTGAGTGCAGCCGTCAGGCGGGTGCGGGCGAAGTTCAGGGCGTAGAAGCTGGCGTCGACGACGGCGCCGCGGTAGTCGGACGACTTGCCGAGCACGGTGCCGCCGAGGACGAGGTCAACGCGCGACCAGGTGCGCAGCGCGACCAGTTCCGCGCCCGCCGTGTCGATGTCGACGGCATTGGCGCTGCGGGCGGTGACACCCTGGCGGAAGGTCCAGTCGGTCAGGCCGTGATCGCGCCGTGCGAAGACCGCTGCCGTGCCGTGCCAGTCGCCGAGCGCCCAGCCGGCGCCGGCGTCGAGGTTCTGGCTGCTGGCCCGCCCGAGCGTGGGGTTGCCGCGAAAGAGGCCGGCCGCGGGGTTGGACTTCAGCGCGGTGTAGCTGGGGAGCTGCGTGGACTTGGCATACGAGAAATAGACGCGGCGCAGGGACCCGGCGCTCCAGTCGCGCGCCACCTCGAATACCGGCGACCCGGCGGAATCCCCGTGATTGGAACCTTCAACCGAGGCCCCAAGCTTCACGCCGAAGGAGCCGTCGGAGGTCTTCCAAGTCCGCTCGGGCACGAGTCCGGCCTTGTAGAGGGTGCGGGAACCCGGCGGCCCAAAGATAAGCGACGTGGACTTGAGGTCGTCGGCCGTAAGCTCAGCGCGGAAATTCCACGCCAGCTCGCCGCGCTGCACGCGGCCGCCGACGGCCGCGCCGCTGATCCAGGTCGTGTGCTGGAACGGATGCGTCACGCCGAGCGGGGTAAAGCGGTTGAACGCGTAGTCGTCCTTGTTGCGCCGGTGGAAGGCGCCCGCCTCAAGGTAGTCGCCGCCGCCGAGGTCGGTCCGGTGGTTGGCCACAAAGAGCAGGGTCTGGAGGTTTTCGGTCTCGTTCGAGTTGAACGGGGTGTACAGGTTCGGCCAGCCGAAGAACTTTTCCTGGTAGCCCACCGCGAGGTCGGTCTGCGACGACGCGCCCTTGAGCTGCACCCGCCCACTGGTGCGGCTGAAATTGTGCTCCCCAAACGGGATGGCACCATCGGAGCTCGAACGGGCCCAGGAGAGGTCCGCGCCCAAGCTGGCACTGCCGATCTTGGCCAGGCCGGATTCGCCACCGTACACCTCGACTCGGGAGGAACCGAAGTTGCCCGCACCGGCGCCGATCATCCCGGCGTCTTGGATTGGACGCCAACCGTAGTCCACACCCGCCACGGTCGAATTGGTCGTGGCCAGCGCATGAGCGGTCCCGGTCAGGATCACCGGGGCTCCCAGCATGGCCGGGGCCAGCGGGATTTCGGCGAGATAATGGCCCGTCTGGGGATCGGACACCGTCACGGCCCCGAGGCGGAAGCCCGTGTTCTCAAACAGGCCTCCGCGGATCGAGATGTCCGCCTGCGCCTCGGCGAGGTTGCGACCCTGGGTGTCCACCAAGGGCTCATAGCGGAGGGCCGACACCGGCATGGCGATCGTGCCGACCGGTTCCTGGTTGGCCACCCGGGTCGAGTAGACGTCGACCGGGGTCAACGCAACGGGCGCCTGCTGGGCCCGCAGCGTCGCGACACCGCCGAGGAAAACAAGAGTTCCGAGGGTACGGAAAGGAAGGGACATGGGGTCACCGAAACAGGCTGAAGGTTCAGCTCAAGTTAATATTGTTTTCGAAAGGAAATTAACAAGTCCGCTGGTCTCACCGGGAAAGAAAAAACCCCGGCGGGGGGCCGGGGTCAAAGCTGAGAGGACTTTAATGGGAGGCGGCTTATTCGTCGCCGTCCTTGCCGATGGCCTCGACCGGACAGCCCTCAAGGGCCTCCATGCACTGGCTGATTTCCTCCTCGGAACTGGGCTGCTTGAAAACGTAGGAGTAACCACCCTCTTCGTGACGGGTGAAGAACGACGGCGCGGTCTCGCGGCACAGGTCGCAGTCGATGCACTGGGAATCGACGTAGAATTTCCCCGCCACATTGGGTTGGTGTTTGTCAGCTTTGTTGGCCATAGGTCTATGCAAAAAGAGGGAAGGAATTAGCCCTGTCAAGCGACCACACTTAACAGCGAATTCACCAGCGAATCTAATCCTCGGCAACGCCAGCCAAACGGGTGTTCACGGGCTCGAAGACGGGTTAGGTACCCTCCAGCGCCAGTCCCGGAACGACTTGCAGGAACTCCGCCAGCCGGCAGTCGGGGTCGGCCCAGGCCGCGAAGGCGATCATGCCAGCATTGTCGCCCGTGTGTTCAGGCCGAGAAGGCAGGAAGGCCACGCGTTCGCGTTGCGCCCGGGCGGCGAGCCGTTCCCGCAGCCGGCGATTGTTGGCCACGCCACCGGAGAGCCCGAGGCTGCGGTACTGTCCCCCACCCTGCTCCAGCGCCAGGCCCGTCTTCCGCACCAAGGCGTCGACGACCGCCTTCTGATAGCTCGCGCAGAGGTCGGGCAGGTCTCGCGCCACCTCGGCCAGGCCCATCTTCTCGATTCGGTAGCGTAGGCTGGTCTTCAGTCCCGAGAAGCTGAAACCCAGGTCGCTCCGTGCCCCGATGCCCCGGGGAAAGTCAAAGGCGTCGGCCCGGCCCGCCCGCGACGCCTGGTCAATCAGTGGCCCGCCCGGATAGCCCAGGCCGAGCAGCTTGGCGCCCTTGTCGAGGGCCTCGCCGGCCGCATCGTCACGCGTCGCCGCCAGCACCTGCAAACGTCGCGCCCGGTCCAGGGTGAACAGCAGCGTGTTTCCACCCGAGACGATCAGCCCGAGGTGCGGCAGGAGCTCGTCAAGGCGCGCCGAAAATCCCGTCGGGTTCTCCGCATGCACCGGCAGGAAGGCCGACCACACATGGCCGCGGAGATGGTTCACGCCCACCACCGGAACGTGCAGGGCGCGGCCCAGGGCCTGGGCCGCCGCGACGCCCAGCGCGAGGCACGGCGCCAGCCCCGGGCCGTGGGTCACGGCCACGCGGGTCACCGCGGCGAACCCAACCTCCGCCTGCGCCCGTTGCAGCAGCGGGGCAAAGTTCCGCAGGTGCTCGCGCGCCGCGAGGTCGGGCACCACGCCTCCGTGCCGCGCATGCGTTGCGACCTGGCTGGAGATCCACTCGCCCGCCAGGCCCCGCTCCGGCGAGAACAGTGCCACCGCGGTCTCGTCGCAGGAGCTTTCCAGCGCGAGAATCATCGCGGAGTGGCCTGCGCCACGCGCTGGTCAAAAACCCGCAGGCCGGTGAGTACATCGATCGCCGCCTGCAGCTGGCGGTCCTGCACCGGGGCGCCGCCGAAGCGCTCCCGGAATTCCGCGGGATCTGTAATGTCGGGGCGGGCCCGCTGCCGGCCGAGTTGCTCATCCTCCGCCGGCGACATGATCACCTCGACGTGGGGCGAGACCCCGATCTCGTGGATGCTCACCCCGGCCGGGGTGTAATAGCGCGCCGTGGTGAGCCGGAGGCCCTGCCCGTTGCCAAGTGGAATAATGGACTGCACCGAGCCCTTGCCGAAGGAACGCTCGCCCACAATCACGGCACGGCCAGTGTCCTTGAGCGCGCCAGCCACGATCTCCGCGGCACTGGCGCTGCCGGAATTGATCAACACCGCCACGGGCATTTTGAGCGGCGCATGCTTTCCGCTCGCCCGGCGCTCGTCGCGGTCCTCGGGCTTGCGTCCCTGGGTGTAGACCACGAGCTCGTTCTTCTCAAAGAACCGTTCCGCCACGTCGACCGCCGCGGTCAACAGGCCGCCGGGGTTGTTGCGCAGGTCGAGCACGAGACTGGTCATGCCGCCGGCCTTCAACTTTTCGAGCGCCTTGCCGAATTCCTCCCCCGAGGGACGCGCGAATTCGGTGATCTGCAGGTAACCCACTCCGCCGGGGAGGACCCGCACGTTGCGGACGCTCTCCACCTTGATCACCTCGCGGGAGAGGCTGAGGTCGAGTGTGCGGTCGTCCGCGGGCCGGTAGATGCGCACGCTGACCTTCGTGTCGGGGGTGCCGCGGAGCCGGCTCACGACCGCGCTCAGCGCCGTGCCCTGGTCGAGCGTCGCCCCGTCGACGCCGACGATCTCGTCGCCGCGCTGGATGCCGGCGCGCTCCCCGGGCGAGTCGGCAATCGGGGAGATCACCACGATCCGGCCGCCGCGCGTCTCGACCTGCACGCCAATGCCGCCGAACTTGCCGCCGATCTCCTCCTCCATCGCGCGGTAGGTGGACTCGTCCATGAACTCGGAATGCGGGTCGAGCTTCTGGACCACACCGCGCAGCGCGGACTTGGTCAGCTCGTCGTACTTGACCGCCCCGGGGTCATAGTAGCTCTCGTTCACGATCCGCAGGACATCGCGCACGTAGGCGGATGACTCCGCGAGTTCGCGGCCCCCAAACCAGCGCTGGAAGAGCGCAGAATGGGTGAACAGCGTGGCCAGGACCGTGCCCAGCAGCATGCCGCCGGCAATGACGAGGATCCGCCGCAACGATGACATGGGGGCGAGGTTGGGCATCCGCGGCACTTTGTAAACGACGCCGTAGGCTTAACGGGCCGGGGTGAGCGCGACCCGGAGTCCGAGGCTCCCGAGGTGGAATTCCGGTCCGCGCCCATTACGAAACGACGCACGGCTGGCCGCCGGCACATCGCCCCAGCTCCCACCGCGGTAAACCCGGTCGGCGCCCGAGGGCGGGCCCGAGGGGTCCATCACGCTTCCCCCGGGATACGACGCGTACCAGTCGAGGCACCATTCCCAGACGTTGCCGTGCATGTCGTAGAGTCCCCAAGCGTTCGGCTGCTTGGCCCGCACCGGGTGGGTTTCGTAGCCACTGTTGCCACCGCTCGTCCCGCCATGCCAGCCCAACGCGTCGAGGTCGCCCGCGTAGTCGCCCGTCGTCCCGGCACGGCAGGCGTAGTCCCACTGCGCCTCCGTGGGCAGCGTGTAGGCAAAACCCGGCGGCAAGCGGCCGGCGGCCCGCTCGCGCTCGGTCAGGCGGCGGCAAAAGTCGCGGGCCTCGGTCCACGTGACGCTCTCGACGGGAAGGAGGTCGCCGCGGTGCGCGCTGGGGTTCTTCCCCATCACCGCGGTCCACTGGGCCTGCGTCACCTCGGTGACGCCGAGCCAGAAACCAGCGGACAGGGTAACCCGCGTGACGGGCCGCTCATCGCCGTCGCCCGCCCGCGGGCTGCCCATCGCGAAGGAGCCCGGCTTGATCCAGGCCAGCTCAAGCGCGAGGTCAGCGACGCGGAAGTTCGCCTCGGCCGCGCGGGTGGAGTCAGCCGAGGCCCGCCCTGCGGCTGGCAGGGTCAGAAGCAGCACGACCAATACTATCCGCAGGCGAGGCATCCGGACAGATTCCGCCGGATGCCGGCCGGGCGCGAGCCGGTTATTGCTTGGCCTTGTCGAAGGCGGCGTCGAACGCGACGTTGCTCGTCGGGAAATCGATCTTCCGCACGAACGCCGCGGCCTCGGTGGCGCCGTGGATGCGGTCCATGCGGATGTCCTCCCACTCCACCGACAGCGGACCGCGGTAGGCAATGTCATTCAGGGCGACAATGATCTCCTCGAACTTGATGTCGCCGCGACCCGGCGAGCGGAAATCCCAGAAGCGGCGGTGGTCGCCGAAGGTAGTGTGGCCGCCGAAGACGCCGACGTCGCCGTTCCCGTGGCCCCACCACGCGTCCTTGATGTGCGAGTGGAAGATGCGCGTCGGGAAGGCGCGGATGAACTTCACATAGTCGACGCCCTGGTAGCCGAGGTGCGAGGGATCGTAGTTGAAGCCGAAGCGGCGGTGGCCCTTGACCGCCTCGATGGCGCGGGCGGCCGAGGCGATGTCGAACGCGATCTCGGTCGGATGGACCTCGAGGCCGAAATTCACGTTGGCGGCCTCCGCGGCCTCAAGGATCGGGCCAAAACGCTTGGCGAAGTCGGCAAAACCCTTGTCCCAGTAATTCTGGTTGGTCGGCGGGAAGGCGTAGATCGAGTGCCAGATGGAGGAGCCGGTGAAACCGTTGACGACCGCGGGGGTGGCATCGCCGGACTTGCGGCCCGGCCTCGCATCCTGGAAGGCCCGGGCGGCCTTCATCGCGGTGGCCATATGCTTGGCGGCCCGCTTGCGCACGCCCTCGGGATCGCCGTCGCCCCAGACCGTATCCGGGACGATACTCTTGTGGCGGTCGTCGATGTGGTCGCAGATCGCCTGGCCAACGAGGTGGTTCGAAACTGCGTAGCAAGTCAGCCCGTGGTCCTTCAGGAGAGCCCACTTGTTTGCCACGTATTTCTTGCTCGATGCCGCCTGCTCGACGTCGAAATGGTCACCCCAGCAGGCGAGCTCAACGCCGTCGTAGCCCATCTTCTTGACGAGCGGGGCCAGCTTTTCGAGGGGAAGGTCGGCCCATTGGCCGGTGAAGAGGGTGACTGGGCGGGTGGACATACGGATGGGTTGGGGGTTGCGACCGGACGGGGGTTGGGTTTACGCGCCGGAGACTGGTGAAAAATCACTGGGACCAACCGGGAACGTGTCAAGATTGCCCTCGGTTTCGGCGCGATTTCACCAGCGTGATGACGCTTCCTACCGGAGCCGGCGACCCCGGCGACAGCTCAAAAGTCCGGCACGGCGGCGAGGAGCTTCCGCGTGTACTCGTGCTGGGGGGCGCGATAGAGCTGCTCCGAGGAGGCGGATTCCACGATCTTGCCGTGCTGCATCACGAGCACGTGCGAGCAGATGTGCTCCACCACGGCGAGGTCGTGCGAGATGAAGAGATAGGTCAGATGGAGCTGCTTCTGGAGGTCCTGGAGCAGGTTCACGATCTGGGCCTGCACGGAAACATCGAGGGCGCTGACCGGCTCGTCGCAGATCACGAACTCCGGCTGCACGGCGAGCGTGCGGGCGATGCCGATGCGCTGGCGCTGACCGCCGGAAAACTCGTGGGGATAGCGGTCGATGTGTTTCTTCTCGAGGCCGACCAGTTCGAGCAGTTCGAGCACGCGGGCCCGGCGGGCCGCGCGATCCAGGGCGGGAAAATGAATCTCGAGCGACTCGCCCACGATCGTCTCCACGGTGAGGCGCGGGTTCAGCGAGTTGTACGGGTCCTGGAAGATCATCTGGATCCGCTTGCGGTACGGCAGGAACGCCTTCGCCGAGATCCCGGTGAGTTCCTCGCCGCGGTAGGCGATGGATCCGACGGTCACGGGCGCGAGCCGGATGATCGACTTGCCGGTCGTGGATTTGCCGCTGCCCGACTCGCCGACCAGCCCCACCGTGGCCCCCTCGGGCACGGCAAACGAGATGCCGTCGACCGCCCGCACGTGGTCGGTCACGCGGCGCAGCACGCCGGAGCGAACCGGAAAGTGGACCTTGAGATCGGTAACGGTGAGAAGGGCGCTCATTTCCCGAGGGTTGAGTAGTCGATGGTGACGAGGCGCTCCTGCTTCTGACCGAGCCGCGGGATGCAGGCGATCAGGGCCTTCGTGTAGGGGTGCTGCGGCGAGCGCAGGACCGTCTCCGCCGGGCCTTCCTCCACGATCTTGCCGCGGAACATCACGATCACGCGGTCGGCAAAGCCGTGGACGATGCCGAAGTTGTGGGTGATCATCAGTACGGACATGCCGAGCTTCTGCTTCAGGTCGCGGAGTAGCGCGATGATCTGGGCCTGGATGGTCACATCGAGCGCGGTGGTGGGCTCGTCCGCCACGAGGATCTTCGGCTGGCAGACCAACGCCATGGCAATCATGACCCGTTGCTGCATGCCGCCGGAAAGCTGGTGCGGGTAGTCGCGGTGGCGCTTCTCCGGATCGCGGATGCCGACGAGGTCGAGCACCCGGACGATCTCGGCGACCGGGTCCTTCACGTCGGGACGGTGCAGCCGGATCGCCTCGCCGATCTGCGCACCGATCGTGAAGAGGGGATTGAGGGAGGACGATGGCTCCTGGAAGATGTAGGCGATCTCCTTGCCGCGGACGCGGTGCAGGGAGGGTTCGTCGAGCTGGAGGATGTCACGGCCCTCCAGGCGGATCGCCCCCCCGAGCCGGCAGGCCGGCGGCGGTGGCAGGAGGCGGGTCAGGGCCAGGGCTGAGACACTCTTGCCACTGCCGGACTCGCCCACCACCGCCAGCGTCTCGCCCGCCGCAAGGCGGAACGAAATCCCGTCCACGGCCGTGAGCTCGCCGAAGCGGATGGTGAGCCCGTCGACCTCAAGGAGCGGACCGGCGGGGGCGGGTTCAGCGGATGGCATTGGAGGATCGGGGGTCGAAGGCGGCGCGGGCGCCCTCCCCCACAAAGCTGGCCAGCAGCAGGGTCGTAAAGAGCGCAGTCACGGAGGAGATCGCGAGCCACGGGGCGTAAAGGTACTTCAGCCCCTGCTGGAGCATCTCACCCCACGAGGGCGTGGGCGGCGGCAGGCCGAAGCCGAGGAAATCGAGGGCCGTGAGCGATGAGATGCCGCCGATCAGCATGAAGGGGAACAGCGTGATCACCGGCACCATCGCATTGGGAAGGATGTGCCGGTAGAGGATGCGGATGGGGCCGGCACCCAGGGCCTGCGCCGCCTGCGTGAAAGTCTGGTGCTTGAGCCGGTAGAACTCGCCGCGCATGTAGTACGAGAGGCCGATCCACTCGAAGAGCAGAAAAACGAAGAGCAACACCCCGAAGGTCTGCCCGTAGATCGAGCCGATGAGGATGACCACGTAGAGGAACGGCAGCGCGGACCAGATCTCGATCAGCCTCTGTCCGGCGAGGTCCACCCAGCCGCCCGCGTAACCCTGGATCCCGCCGGCGACGATGCCCATCGCGGCGCCGATCACGGCCAGCGTGAGCGCGAAGGTCATGCTCGAGCGAAAGCCGTAGAGCAGGCGCGCCGCGACATCGCGGGCCGAGTCGTCCGTGCCGAGCCAGTGCCGCGCGGAAGGAGCATGCGGCGGGCTGCCGGACTCGCGCAGGTAGCTGCGGAGCGGGTCCGACTTGATCGGCGGGAATAGCATCCAGCCGCCCTTGGCCTTGAACTCGGGACTGGCCTCGAGCGCGAGGTAGTCCGCCTCCGTGCGGTACTGGCCGCCAAAGGCCTCGGCGGGATAGAACTTCAGGGTCGGGAAATACGTGGCGCCGTCGTACCGCATGAGCAGTGGCCGGTCGTTGGCGAGATGTTCGCTGAAGAGCGAAAGCACGTAGGCAGCGACCAGGAGCCAGAACGAGTACCAGGCCCGGCGGAGGGACCGGAAACGGCGGAACTGCTGGCGGGTAATCTCGGAGACCATGTCAGTCGAAACGGATCCGCGGGTCCACCGCCGCATAGAGGAAGTCTGAGAACAGGCGCCCGAGAATGGTGAAGAAGCTGATCAGCACGATCAGTCCGAGCACCACGTTGTAGTCGCGGCCGACGATGGAATTGTAGAACAGGAGCCCCATGCCATCGATGTTGAAGACCCGCTCGATCAGGAGGGCGCCGGCAAACATCACGGTGAAGAGCCCGCCCATGCCCGTCGCCAGCGGCACGAGCGCGTTGCGGAGGCCGTGCTTCCAGGCCACGCGCCGGAAGGGGACGCCCTTGGCCAACGCGGTGCGGATATAATCCTTGTTCAACTCCTCGAGCAGGCTGTTTTTCGTCAGCACCGTGAGAAAGGCGAACTCCGCGATCATGTAGCAGGTGAGCGGCATCACCATGTGGTGCAGGAAATCCGTCAACTTGCCCCACGGGGACAGGAACTCGTGGTTGTCGGAGATCGTCCCGGAGATGGGAAACCAATCGAGATAGCTGCCGCCGCCGAAAAAAATGATCAGCAGGATGCCAAGCGCGAAGCCGGGGATGACGAAGCCAACGAAAACGAGCACCGAGGTGGCGACATCGAAGCCCGAGCCGTTGCGCACGGCCTTCATCACTCCCAAGGGGACGGAGACGAGATAACTGAGGAAGAATGAGGTGAGGCCGAAGAAGAGGGAGACCGGCATCTTGCTGAGGATCACCTCCAGCACCGGTGCATGGTAAACATAGGACTTGCCGAAGTCGCCCCGGAGGAGATCGCCCAGCCACTTCAGATAACGTTCATGCGCCGGGCGATCGAAGCCGAAGTACGACTTGATGTTCGCCACTTCGGCCGCGGAGATCGTGGCCACCTTTGCCCCCCGGGCGCTGCCCACCGCCCGCACCTTGCTGATCAATTCCTCCACGGGCCCGCCGGGCACGAACTGGATGAGAATGAAGCAGGCCAGCGAGATCCCCAGCAGGGTCGGCGCAATCAGCAGCAGCCGGCGGAGCAGGTAGGTCGTCATTCCTTGTAGTGCACCTCGGCCGCGGCTGCCGGGAGGGACTGGTCCGTCTTTTGCGCCGAGTCGAGGGCGGCGGATTTCTTGGCGTCGAACCACCAGTAGACGATGGCGGAATCTTCCCGATCAAACTTGTCGAGCACGTCGGGCGGCGTGCCGAAGCGATTCCAATAGAGCAGCCGGTTGCGGTCGGACTGCCAAAGAAGCACGTAGGGCATGGCCGCGACGAGCCGGCTATCAATCTGACGAAGGATCTGGTTGCGCTTGTTGCCGTCCATTTCGGTCTTTTGCGCCTCAATCAGCCGGTCAATCTCGGGGTCCTTCAGGCCGGGATGATTTTGGGTGGCGACGTCGTCCGCGGTCTTCGAGTGCCACATCGTCTCCGGGTCGCGCAGGCGCGAGGCGCTCCAATTGGACCACACGAGATCGAAATCGTGATCGTCCACCCGCTTGGTAAACGAGGCGGCCGACACCTGTTCCAGCCGGGCCCGGATGCCGACCGCCTTCAGGTCCTCGAGGTAGATATTGTAGTGTGGCAGGGGCTCGCCCGAGTAGAGGATCACCAACTCAAACGCCTTGCCGTCCTTTTTCAGCACCCCGTCGGCCTTGTCGACGCTCCACCCCGCCTCCGCCAGCAGCGCCCGCGCGCGGTCCGGATTGTAGCTGAGGAGCGGCGCGTCCGGGTTGCGGTTGTCGGGGTAAAGGTCGGGGTAGTAATTGTTCAGCAGGAAGTACTGGTTGAACATGATCTTATCCAGCATCAGCTCCCGGTTCAGCACGCGGGCCAGGGCCTCGCGCACGCGGAGGTCCTGGAAGAGCGGGCGGCGCAGGTTCAGGGCAAACCCCTGGAAGGACTTGGGCTCCTGGTTGTACACGATCTGGCGCACGATCCAGTTCTTCTTCACCTGCGGGATCTCGGGGGTCTGCTCGACCCAGATGCGCGAGGTGTAGATCGGGTAGAGGTCGAAGTCACCGCGCTTGAGCATCTCGAGCGCCTTCGTCCGGTCCTCCTCGGCCCGGAACACCAGGTAGTCAAAGTTGTACTTGTGCAGGTTGATCTTCAGGTTCCGCCCCCACCAGTCGCCGCGGCGCTGCATCGTGATGGAGCGGTTGGTGAGGTTGCGGTAGAGGCGATAGGGCCCGCTCACCACGGGGAACTCGAAGTTGATCTCGTTGAAATCCTTCCCCTCCCAGACGTGCTTGGGCAGCGCCATGAAACCGCCGGCGGCCCAGAAGTTCTTCCAGTGCGCCTCCTCCGCCTTGATCCGCACCGTGCGGTCGTCGACCACTTCCGGGCGCGCGAACCGCGCCAGGTCGACACGGAAGAGCGACGTGAGGTTCTTCGGGTTCATCATCACGTCGTAGTAGAACTGCACGTCCTGGGCCGTGACCGGCTTGCCGTCGCTCCACTTCGCCTCGGGATTGAGATGGAAGGTGTAGGTCTTCTTGTCCGCGGAGATCTCCCACGTCTGCGCGAGCACGCCGACCGGGTCGTCCGTGACCGTGTCCATCCCGATCAGGGACTCGAACATGAGCTGCGTGATCTGGGCCGAGAACGAGTTGTAATCGAGCCACATGTTCAGCGACTTCGGATAGCCGCCAGCCCAGGTGAAGAAACTGCCGCCCTTCACCGCCTCCGCGCTGGCGATCGGGTCGAGCTTGCCGTCGGACTGCAGCACCACCGCTTCGTCCTTCACCACCGGCCCGACCTGGCGCGGGTCGGCGGCGGCGGTGCCGTCGGCCTTGCCGCAGCCGGCCACGGCCAGCAACGCAACGCACAGGGAGATCGCGCCACCGAGGGCGCGCCAAGACGCGGGGAGAAACGAGGGGCACATAGAAGGCGGGGATTGGGTGCCGCAGCCGGTCGCCGGGCGGGCTATGCATAGGCGAGGCCGTTACCCGGATGCAAGCGACCGCTGCGGCAAGTTCCGCTGTCGGGAAGAAAAACAGCTTCCCTTCCTCGCGAGTAACAGAACCGTCGGGATCGGAGCATGGCCGCAAGAAGGCGCAGAAGGCCCAAAAAACTCGCGGCTCAGGGACCAAGGATTCCGAACTCAGAAACGATCCTCCGTTTTTGCGCCTTCTGCGCCCTTTTTGCGGCCATCTCATTCCCCCGAACCCGGGACTTGACGACTTCCGACAAAACCCAACTGTCTGCCCTCCGCCAGACGCCCTCATCGTCTATCGGTTAGGACAGGAGATTCTCAATCTTCAAAGCGGGGTTCGATTCCCCGTGGGGGCGCCATCCTTCGCCAAGCCTACCGATGGCTTCGCCGGCCGCGGGTTCGCGTGATCGGATCCGCGGTGGTTCGCGAAATCCACCCTAAGGCGTCAACCCCATACCCCATGTCGCGTTTTCGCCTGACCGCATTGGTCGCCGCCCTTGGCGCCCTGCTGGTGTCGTCCCCCGCCCTTTCCGCCGCGGCCGCGCCCGCCCGGCCGGCCGACCGGCCGAACATCATCCTCTTCATGGTCGACGACCTCGGCTTTGGGGATGTCGGGGCCTACAATCCCAACTCCAAGATCAAGACGCCGAACATCGACCGGCTCGCCGCCCAAGGCATGCTGTTCACCGACGGCCACACCGCCGCCGGTGTCTGCACCCCCGCCCGCTACGCCGCGCTCGCCGGCCGCTACTCATTCCGCACCCGCCTCCAGGCCCGCATCCTCGGCGGCTACGACCCCACGCTCTTCGAGCCCGGCCGCCTCACCGTGCAGTCGCTGTTGCAGAAACAGGGCTACACCACCGCCGTGATCGGCAAGTGGCACCTCGGCATGACCTACGCCCGAAAGGCCGGCGCCCCCGAGCCGTCCGACCTCACCAAGGGCCCCGCGCCGGCCGACGTCGACTTCACCAAGCCCGTGACCGGTGGCCCGAACGCCCTCGGCTTCGACTACTTCTACGGCATCCCCAGCTCCATCGACATCCCGCCGTACGTGTACATGGAGAACGACCGCTTCCTCCAGACGCCGACCACCGAGCTCAAGAGCACCTTCGGCAAGACCGGCTTCAACAGCGGGCTCGCGACCGCCGACTTCAAGCATGTCGACGTCATGCCCGCCGTCACCGCCAAGGCCCGCGAGTACCTCGGCGCCCGCGCCAAGGAGCCAGCCAAGCCCTTCTTCCTCTACTTCGCCGCCACCGGCATCCACAACCCGATTGTCCCTTCCCCCGAGTTCGCCGGGAAAAGCGCCGCCGGCGACTACGGCGATTTCGTCGAGCAGATCGACGCCTCCCTCGGACAACTCATGGACGCGCTCAAGGAAAATGGCCTCGACCGCGACACCGTCGTGTTCTTCACGAGCGACAATGGCCCCGCCAACTTCTCCGATCCGCTCCGCGAGCAGTACGGCCACTCGTCGACGGGCGAATGGCGCGGCATCAAGGCCTCGCTCTACGAGGGCGGCCACCGTCTGCCCTTCATAATGACCTGGCCCGCCGTCATCAAGGCCGGCGCGAAATCCGACGCCTATGTGGGCCTCACCGATTTCATGGCCACCTGCGCCGAAATCACTGGCTTCAAGTTGCCCGACGATGCCGCCGAGGATTCGTTCAGCCTTCTGCCCATCCTCAAGGGCACGAACGGCGGCCGGAATGTCCGCTCCACGCTCGTCATCCAGGCCGACGCCGCCACCGACCTCGCCCTGCGCGTCGGCTCGCTCAAGCTCATCACCGGTCGCGGCGGCCCGCAGCTTTACGACCTCGCCGCCGATCCGAAGGAGACGAAGGACCTCGCCAAGGAACGCCCGGAGGTCGTCAAGGAGATGACCACCCAGCTCGACAAGATCCGCGCCGACGGGCGAGAGACGCCGCACCGCTGAGGTAGGGTTGCCTCGATGAGGCGACCGGGCTGGGAATTTGCGACAATCCATCCCGATCCCGGTCGGGTCGTCGACCCAACCCTACCCCAAACAAAAAACCGCGGGCGTTGCCGCCCGCGGTTTGAGTGGAAGCGATCGCCGGGGCTTACGGCTTGCTCAGGCTCTCGATGTAATCGAGGAGCGAGGCGAATTCGGAGACGGTGAGGTCACCGGCGACCGGGGGCATGAGCGAGACCTCCATCGAGGTGCGCTTCGCGATGTCGGTCTGGGCGATCTTCGTGTTCTTGGCCTCGGCGGCGTTGCGCAGGGTGACGGTGCCGCCGCCCTCGCTGACCACGAAGCCAAGGAGGCTCGTGCCGTTCTTCAGCTCGATCGTGGTGGCCGCAAAGCCCTGCGAGATCGACTTGCTCGGCACGAGGATGGCCTCGGCCAGGTCGTGGCGATTAAAGATGCCTGAGACCTTGGAGAGATCCGGACCCTTCGGCGGATCGTTCGGGTTCAGCGTGTGGCAGGCCACGCAGCCGAGCTCCCGGGTGAGTTGCTGGCCCCGGACGATCGAGCCCTTGGCCGGCACGACAGCCGCGAGCGCCTGCTCGACCGACATTTCGCCGACCTTGGGCTGGGTGGCCCGGGCAGCGAGACCGGCGACGTCGATGTTCAGCTGCTGGATCGCATAGGTGGCGGCGCGGGCGACCGCGGCGTCGGAGTCGTTCTGCGCGGCGATGATCTGGGCCGCACGCGACGTGTCGCGGGCGGTGACGGCCGCCATGATGATCTGCGCCCGGCGGGCCGGGTTGGACCAGCCAGTCTCGAGGGCCTTGGCGGCAGCCTCGCGCGGAGCGGTGGCGCCGAACCGACGCCCGGCCAGAGTGACCAGCGCGCTGTCGGCCAGCTGCGAGTTCTCGCCGTCGACCTTGGCCGCCTCGTCGATAAACACCTGATAGACGTCATCGATGACCGGCGTGTTGATCACTGCTTGCTGGGCCTGCTGCGCCGGGGTCACGGTGGCGGCGCCGCCGCGACCGCCACCACCGCC
>OMJT01000063.1 GCA_900299415.1 Opitutales bacterium | reverse complement strand
GGGCTTGCCCGCCGTAGGCTTGGCGATGGCGGGCGCGCCCGTGCCCTGCAGCAGGGTGATGAGCGCCGAACAGATGTCCGTGCTGGCAAACCCCTGATCGAGCAGACGGTCGATCATTCGGTCGTGGGGCGTGAACTGCTTCGCCTCGAGGGTGGCGCGGATCTTCTCGAAGAACACGTTCGCCCGCGCCTCCTCCACCTCGTCGAGCGAGGGGATGCGCTCGCGGCGGATGTCGAGCTTCGCCCAGCGCACCATGCTCTGCAGCTTGTAGATCTCCTGACCCGAGACGAAGGTGAACGCCCGCCCCTTCCGCCCCGCCCGGCCCGTGCGGCCGATGCGGTGCGTGTAGTCCTCGGCGTCGTTCGGCAGGTCGAAGTTAAACACCACCTCAAGGTCATCCACGTCCAGGCCGCGCGCCGCCACGTCGGTCGCCAAGAGAAACTCGAAGGCCCGCCGGCGAAACTTCTCCATTACCCGGTCACGCTGGGCCTGCGAGATGTCGCCGTGCAGCCGATCCGTGGCGTACCCCCGGGCGTGCAAGTGCTCGTCGAGCTCGTCGACCATCACCTTGGTGCTGCAGAAGATGATCCCGTAACGGAAGTCGTGCACGTCGATCAGCCGGGTAAGCGCCTCGAGCTTCGAGCGGCGGTCCACCTCGAAGTAGACCTGCTCCACCTGCGGGCGGTTCTGCGCCACCGACTCGATCCGGATCCACTCCGGGTCGTGCGAGAAGCGGCCGATCATGTCCTGAATCGCCCGCGGGATCGTGGCCGAGAAGAACAGCAGCTGCCGCTTTTCCGGCACTTCCTTCAGGATGCGCTCGATGTCCTCCCGGAAGCCCATGTCGAGCATGCGGTCCGTCTCGTCGAGAATTACGAGCCGCAGGTCGCCCAGGCGGAGTGTGCCGCGCTCCATGTGGTCCATCACGCGGCCCGGCGTGCCGATCACCACCTGGGCCCCGGCGTCGAGCGCGCGGAACTGTCGCTCGTAAGATTGTCCGCCGTAGATCGGCACCGCCTGCAACCCACGCTTGAACAGGCCGATCTTCGCCACCTCCTCCGCCACCTGCACCGCCAGTTCCCGCGTCGGGCAGAGCACCAGTACCTGCACCCGGCGGAGCCTGGGGTCCACCCGCTCGATCGCCGGAATGGCGAACGCCGCGGTCTTGCCCGAGCCGGTCGAGGACTGCCCCACCACGTCCTTCCCCGCGAGGATCGCCGGGATCACCGCCGTCTGGATCGGCGAGGCTTCCTCAAAACCCATCTTGTCGACGGCCTTAAGGATCTCCGGGGAGAGACCGAGTTCGCTGAACGGGCGTTTTTCCATGCCGCAAGGTGACCGCCCCCGGCTCCCGCGGCCAGCCCCTTGTGGCCTCATCAAATCCAGCCGGAATCAGCGCGGCGCGCCGTTGTTCCATCCATTGTCAGCCGCAGCCTCCGCGAAGGCTGACGACCCGGCCGGGGTCGTGGATCGACGGTAGGGCTGCCTCGCCGAGGCGGCCGGGATCGTTGTCCGATGGTAGGGCCGACCCGCTGGGTCGGCCGCGATCGTGGTTTGGCCACAGAACCCCAGAGCAAGGCCGGTTTGGCTCCGGGTCTCTGTGCCTCTGTGGCCAAACTACGTTCCCCGCCCAATCTTCAATCCCGGCCGGGTCGGCGACCCAGCCCTACCCTCGGACGTTGATCGGCTGTCCCGTTGCGCGCTCCGCCACCGACGGTCACGGCGGCGCCGCCATCTGCACGGGCGCCTGCGTCACGCGCACCCAGTCCACGAGTACCTTCGCCTTGCCGTCCTTAATCAATTGAATCGTGTCCGCGGGCAGGCCGGCATGCGGCGGACCCTTCTCGCCGTTCACCGACATCGGGTAATTTCCGCCCAGCGCGAGATTGAGGATGACAAACTTCGGGTTCTCGTAGGCATAGCGCCCGTACTTCTCGATCATCGCCCGTGTGACCTGATAGTAAGTCTCGCCATCCACCTTGAAGAGGAATTCCGCGGGCGACCAGTCCACCGAGTAAATGTGCCAGCCGGTGGGGCCCCGGCCGGTTGGCAGCGTGGTCCGTTTCACCAGCGGCGTGTTGCCCGAGTACCCGGGGCCGTGCAACGCGGCGGAAACCCAGTCCACGCCACCCACGTACTCCATGATGTCCACCTCGCCCGTGTCCGGCCAGCGCCCCGTGCCCAGCGCCCAGAACGCCGGCCACAGCCCGGCCCCGGCCGGCAGCTTCATCCGCGCCGCCCAGGTGCCGTAGGCCGCCTCGAACTTGCCGCGCGTGTCGAGCCTCCCCGAGACAAACTCGAACTTCCGGTTGTTCGGCGTCACGAAACCCGACCGGTAAACGGCGCGAATCTCGAGCGCCCCATTCGCCGCGCCCTCGGCCTCCGCGCCATGCACGATCCGGATCACCTCCGGCGCGTCCACATAAGCCTGCTGCTCGTTGTTCACCCACTGGCCCGTGACGACCACGTTCCACTTTGTGCGGTCGAGCGCGTCGCCCGCAAAATCGTCGAAGAACACGGTCTTCGCGCTCGGGTCCGTGCCGCCGGCCGATGGGCTCGACTGGGCCGCCAGGCAGCCGGCGAAAACCAGGAACAACCACGAGGCAAGCAGCCGGGGGAACAGCGGAGCCATGGGCCGAGGCTTGGGAAGCGACCCACGGCCGTCAACGCCCCGAAAATGAGCGTGAACGTGAGAGGGCCAGAACAACGGCCCGCCGGATTCCGGCACGTTCACCCGCCAGGTTTTACCCACTTTCATCTTCACTTTCACGCTCCCCACTTTCCACTTTCACGTCAGCGGTCCTCCGATGTCCGTTCTCCCCTCTCCCTCCGCCCGCCGCATCGACATGCACGTCCATGTCGTCGGCAATGGCACCGGCGGCACCGGTTGCTGGTATCGGCCGCAGGGGTTCACCAAGCTCGGCGCGCCGCTGCTCGTGCGGGCAGTCGGGTTGCCGTCGTCGGTGCTCACCGGCGACCTCGACGGGCTCTACGCCGCGCGACTGCTCGAGCTCGTGCGCGGCTCCAGCCTCGATGCCGTCGTCATCCTCGCGCAGGAGGACCCCTACACGGAGAGCGGCGAACGCATCACGGACCGCTCCTCTTTCTACGTCCCCAACGAATACGTCCTTTCGCTGGCCCGGCGCCATCCCGAGCTCCTGCCGGCGGTCTCGATCCACCCCGCCCGGCGCGACGCGCTGGAGGAGCTCGAGCGCTGCCTCGCCGGCGGCGCCGTGATGCTGAAGTGTCTTCCCAACTGCCAGAACATCGACTGGAACGACCGCCGCTACACCGCGTTCCTCGAACGCATGGCCGCCGCCGGCCTGCCCCTCCTCGCCCACACCGGCAGCGAACGCACCATGCCCGTCCTCGCCCCGCACCTCGCCTCGCCGCGGATGCTCACCCGGGCGCTCGAGATCGGCGTCACCTGCGTGGCCGCCCACTGCGGCACTGGCACGATCGCGCTCGATCCCGACTATTTCGAGGTCTTCGTCGAAATGGCCCGGCGCTTCCCCAATCTCCACGGCGACAACAGCGCCCTCGCGGGCCTCAACTTCCGCTTCCGCCCCAGCGCCCGGCGCCGCCTGCTCGAGCCCTGGCTCGCCCCGCGCATCCTCCACGGCAGCGACCTGCCCGTGCCGTCCCACGGCACCGTGATGGCCGCCTTCGGCATGATCGGCTGGTCCGACTACCGCGCCTCGCGGCGCATCGCCAACCCGCTCGAGCGCGACGTCTTCCTCAAGCGCGCCCTCGGCTTCCCGGAAGAATCGTTCACGGCGGTAAATCGGATCCTACGGCGGCCTTCGCGCACTTCGAGCGCCACCATCCGCCCCACTTGAGCGTTGAGCGTTGAACGTTGAGTGTTGAACGTTGAGTGTTCCCCCCTCTCTGGCCGAGCCAGCGGCTCGGCCCTACCTCCCATGAAGCTCCGCTCCCTCCTCGGCCTGCTCGGCCTGATCCTCGCCGCCGCTACGCGCCTCCCGGCCGCCGCCGCGCCCGCCACCCTCGAGCTCCGCATCGTCAGTTACAATATTCTCGGCGGCGATGGCACCGGCGGGACTGGCACCAACGCCTGGGCGCCGCGCAAGGAGCTCGTCGCCGAGTTGCTGCGCAACCAAAAGGCCGATGTCATCGACCTCCAGAAGGCTGCCCGCCTCTCCCTCGACGACCTCCACCAGACCCTGCCTGGGTACGGTGAGGCCGGGGTCGGGCGCGACGACGGCAAGGCTGGCGGCGAGTACGCCGCGATCCTCTACCGCCAGGACCGCTTCGAGGCCGAGTCGTCGGGCACCTTCTGGCTCTCCGAGACTCCCTCCACCGCCGGCTCCGTTAGCTGGGGCGCCCGCCAGGCCCGCGTCTGCACCTGGGTCCACCTCATCGACAAGGCCACCAAGGCCGGCTTCTACGTCTTCAACACCCACCTCGACCCCACCAACGTGACGGTGCGCGACAACAGCGCCGCCCTCATCCTCAACCGCATCAAGGCCCGCGCGCAGCCCGATCCGTTTATCCTCACCGGCGACATGAACTCGCCCGAGAGCAGCACCACGATCCGCCTCTACAAGGGCCCGCAAGATCTCGCCGCCGGCGCCGCCGCCAGCCTCGACACTCCGCCCTTGCGCGACACCTTCCGCGTCATCCACCCCGACGAGACCGGGGTAAGCACCCGCCACCAGTTCACCGGCTCCCGCAACGGCGAGAAGGTCGACTACATCCTCGTCCCCCCCGCCTTCGAGGTCGTCTCCGCCGAAATCCTCCGCGACCAGATCAACGGCAAGTACCCGTCGGACCACTTCCCGGTGGCCGCGGCGCTGCGACTGCCGCTGAAGTGAGAAAGCGCTGCGCGCCAACGCTCAAGCCGGAGGCAATCAATGTCCGACGGTAGGGCCGGGTCGCCGACCCGGCCGGGCTCCTCCTTGAGAGTTGAACGTTGAACGTTCTCCGCGCCCGGCGCGGAATTACCGCACCTGCAGCGTGTCGCCCTCAAACGTGATCCCCAGCGAGGGCACCACCACGGCCTTGCGGCTCCCCTCCTTGCGGACGGTGCCGGCCTGCCAGGCGTCGTAGCCGGCGGCCTTCGCCGCGGCGAGCACCGCGGGAGCGGACTGCGGGTTCACATACGCCGCGAACCCCACGCCCTGGTTGAAGGTCGCGTACATCTCGCGCGTCGTGATCGGACCCGCCTGCTCGAGGAAACGGAAGAGCGCCGGCGCCGGCCGCGGCGCGGTGATCTCGTACACGAAGGGCTCGTCGAGCCGCATCAGCTTGCGCCAGCCGTGGCCCGTCACGTGCGCCACGTAATTCAGCTTGAGGTTGCGCCGCTGGCACTCGCGCACGAAGGCCACGTAGATCACCGACGGCGCCAGCAGCGCCTCGCCGTAGCTGCGGGCATCGCCGAAGCCAATGGGCGTCAGGTACCCCTGCGGCAGCCGCTCGGCGATCAGGCGGCACAGGCTCAGGCCGTTCGTCTGCACACCGGAGCTCGCCAGGAAGATAATCGCGTCGCCCGCTCGCACGTCGCCCGTGATGCGGAGCGACTTCGGGGCAATCTTGCCAATGGCCGAACCGGCGAGGACAATCGTGTTCGGCTCCACGAGACCGCGCAGCGTCGGAGTCTCGCCGCCGCCCCAGACTGCGCCCGCCTGCCGGCAGCCCTCGGCCCAGCCCGCCACCAGCGCCTCGCGGCGGGCCGCGTCGGCGAACCAGCCCGACTCACCCACCGCTGCGTGCATCGCCACCGAGATCGGCAGCGCCCCGCAGGTGGCGAGGTCGTTTACGATCGTGGCGACCGTGTCGATTGCGATCTCGCGGTAAAAGGTCCGGCCCGTCGCCGCCTGCATCGCGTCGGCCACCAGGTTCTTCGTGCCCAGGCCTTCCTCGACGTGGGCCAGGAAATGGTCCGCCGCCTCGATCAGGTAGGCGCTCTCGCCCCGCGTGGTCGCCGGCTCGGCATACCCGTGGGCCGTCAGCTCGCCCGCCGTCCCGCGCGCCGCCCGCTGGCAGTCCCGCTTGAACGCATCAAGCTGGTCGTAGCGGACGCCGGAAGACTCGTAGGACAAAGACATGCGGAAACGCTCAACGCTCAACCTTCAACGCTCAAGTACCAAGTCGGAATCGAGCGCACCGGTGCCCTCCAGGTCGGGCTGGGTCGACGACCCGGCCGAGATTGGAGTCCGAGGTAGGGCTGCCTCGCCGAGGCGGCCGGTTCGAGGTCCGATGGTAGGGCCGACCCGCTGGGTCGGCCGCGATCTAAAACCGTTTGGCACGCAAAGACGCCAAGACGCCAAGGTCGGAGAAGCCGGATGGGCTTTTATCGAGGCGCTGCGCACCTCGATAAAAGCCCGGTGGCCCCCGCCCATCGGTGGATCTCCGCTGCGCGGGCTACTGCAGTTCGCCCGCAGGGCAGATCGCCAATGCGGGAGAGGCAGTTTATCGGATTCGTTCCGAATCCGATAAACTGCCTTCCGTAAATTCCTCCTCCGACCTTCGCGTCTTGGCGTCTTTGCGTGCCAAACCTGCCTTGCCTCTGGGTATCTGTGTCTCTGTGGCCAAACCACGTTCCCCGCCCAATCTTCGATCCCGGCTGGGTCGTCGAACCAGCCCTACCTCGGACATCGATCGGCTCTAACTTAAAAGTTAAACGTTAATCGTTGAACGTTAAAAGTTGTCCGTTCCCGGCCCGCCACGGGCCGGCTCTCTCAGTACGAGCGTCCTTCGTTCTTCTCGAAATAATTCACGTACGCCTGGTTCACCACCCTGTAGCCGCCGGGAGTGGGATACTTGCCGGTGAAGTACCAGTCGCCGCTGTGTCCCGGCACGGCGGCATGGAGATTCTCGACCGTCTGGAAAAGGATCTCGATCTCGCCCTGCCACTCGATGCCCTTGGGCCGCACGCGCTCGACGATCTTCCGCGACAGCTCGTCGGGAGTGAACGGCTCGTAGATGGCGCGCACATGGTTCACCGCGCCGCCGCGGGCGACTTCCTCGCGGCACTGGCGATAGGTCTCCTCGAGCAGGGCGCCCTGCCCGCGCTCGTGCAGCAGCTCCACCG
>OMJT01000062.1 GCA_900299415.1 Opitutales bacterium | reverse complement strand
GGCAACCTCGACGAGCGCACCGGCGACGCCGTGATCGAACTCCTCCTCAGTCTCTGCCGCGAAACCGGCACGGCGCTGGTGCTGGTGACGCACAATGCCGCCCATGCGGCGAAGGCAGGACGGGCGCTGTTCCTCCAGGCAGGCCGATTCGCCTAGCGCGAAACACTCAAAGCGCATCGTCCAAGCTGGAGGCTGGCTCGTGCTTGAGAGTTGAACGTTGAATGTTGGGCGTTTGGCGGTTGCGGCCTCGACGCTCCGTTGTTGCCCAGCGGAACGCTCCCCGCACACTCGCGCCCATGTCATCCCCTAGGATCCGCTGCGGTGTGGCCGGTGTCGGCTCGCTCGGTCAGCACCATGCGCGCATCTATGCCTCGCTGCCCGGCGCCGAGCTGACAGGCATCTTCGAGAGCGACGACAAGCGCGCCGCCGAGATCTGCGCGCGGCATAATTGCCGGCGCTTCGCCACCCTCGCCGAGCTCGGCGCGGCCTGCCAAGCCGTCTCAGTGGTGGTGCCGACCGACCGGCACGCCGAAGTCGCGCTGCCGCTCCTCGCGCAGGGCTGTCACCTCCTGATTGAGAAGCCCTTGTGCGCGTCACTTGAGGAGGCCGAGCAGGTGCTCGCGGCCGCGCAAAAGGCCGGGCGCCTCGTGCAGGTCGGGCACGTCGAGCATTTCAACCCGGTGATGACCTTCCTCGAGAAGGCCGTCAGCCATCCGCAGTACATCACCTCCGAGCGCCTCGCCCCTTACCAGGTGCGCGGCACCGAGGTCGGCGTGGTACTCGACCTGATGATCCATGACATCGGCATCGTGCTCGCGCTGGTCAAGTCGCCCATCCGCCGGATCGACAGCGTCGGGCTCAGCGTACTCTCGAAGACCGAGGACATCGCCAATGCCCGCCTCGAGTTCGAGAACGGCGCCGTGGCCAACCTCAGCGCGAGCCGGCTCAGCCTGAAGAAGTGCCGCGAGATTCGCGTGTTCCAGGACAACGCCTACCTCTCGCTCGATTTCATGAACCAGACGGGTCACCTCGTAAAGAAGAGCGACCTCGTCGCCTACGGCCTGAAGCTGAAGGTCGGCCTCGCGAAGGCCGGCGACGCGAGCTCCGTCCCCGTCACCGAGATCCCGATTGAGAAAGGCGAGCCGCTGGCCATCGAGCTGGCGCACTTCGTGGACAGCGTGACCCGCGCGCAGCAGCCGAAGGTCGGCGCCTCGCTCGGCAAGTCCGCGCTTGAGGTGGCGATCACGATCACCGAGCAGATCCGGCAGGCGGGGCGGAAGTGAATCCGTCCGGAACGCTCAACGCTCAAATTTCAACGCCCCACGCCCAAGTGCAGACCGCCCCGATCGCGCTCCTTTCCGGATCCTTGAACCTTGGGCGTTCTGCGTTGAGCGTTGAGCGTTTGCCCCATGAGTGAGGTTTCCAGCTCCGCCGGCCTCGCTCCGCCCGCGCACGGCGCGGTCGACCTGCTGGTCATCGCCGCCGAGCATTCCGGCGACGAGCACGCGGCCCGCGTGGTGCAGGGCGTGCTCGCGGCCCAGCCCGGGCTGAAGGTCTGCGCGCTCGGCGGCGCCCGGCTGCACGCGGCGGGCGCGCAGTTGCTGCGTAACCTAACGGGCCACTCGGCGCTGGGCCTCGCGGTCGTGACGCGGCTCTCGTATTACCGTGCGCTGATCGCCGAGATCGTGGACTGGATCGGGCGGCACCGGCCGCGCGCCGTGTGCTTCGTCGACTCCTCTGGGCTGAACCTGCGGATCGCGGCCGGGCTCTTCGCCAAAGGCTACTCGGCCAAGGCCGGTGGACCGACCAAGGCCGTCTATTACATCAGCCCGCAGGTCTGGGCCTCGCGCGCCGGCCGCCGTTTCGAAATGGCGAAGCTGCTCGACGGACTCGCGGCGATCTTCCCGTTTGAGCCCGAGGTTTACGCCGACACCTCGCTGCCGGTGGAATTTGTGGGCCACCCGTTCGTCGCGCCCGACTACGCTCCGCCGGTCCGCTACGATCCGTCCGGACCGGTGCTGCTGCTTCCGGGCAGTCGACGCAGTGCGGTGGCGCGGATCTTCCCGGCGCTGCTGGCGGGATATCAGGCCTGGGGCGCGCAGCGCCCGGCGGAGGTCCTTTATCCAGGTGAAGAGATTTTGGCCGTCCTAAAAGCGGCTCGGCCTCCGGTGGGCGTCGCGTTTCGTCCAACGGCGGGAAGCGCCGGGGTGGGGGCCTCGGCGGTGCTGACCTCCAGTGGCACGATGTCACTGCATTGCGCGCTGGCCGGGATTCCCGGGGCAATAGCTTACCGGACAGACCTGCTTACCTACTGGATCGGACGCAGCCTGGTGAAAGTGCCGTACCTTGGTATTGCCAACCTGCTGCTGCGCGAGCCGATGTACCCAGAGTACCTGCAGGGCGCGGCCACGCCGGCGGTGCTCGCGGCGGAGTTGGCCACGTGTACGGGTGATGCTGCCCGCATCTCCCGGACGGCGGTTCAGGCCGGCCAGCTAAGGGCGCTCTTGGGCGAGGCAGCCAAACGAACGGCACCAGTCTGGCTGGCGGATTATTTACGTTAATTTAACCCGAGGCGCACTTGGTCGATGTTCCAGATTCGGCACTGTCGATCCGATACCCATGCCGATGACCAACCCTGAGTTCCCTGGCCGCCGGCCGAGGTATTCCCGACTGATTCCTGCGATCGTGCTGCTGATCGGCGTCGCCCTGACGCTCGGGGCATGGTCCCTCGTGCGCCGGGAATTGCGCCGTTCGGAGGAAGCGCGGTTTGCCCGGATGCGGGACCGATTCGTAGGTACCGTCACGAATCAAATCAAAATGGTGGAGCAGGCGTTGTATGCGGGCCGGACGCTGGCGCAGGCCATGGACCCGCTGCCGCAGGCGAGGTGGGCTGACTTCGCCGGTGAAATGGAGCAATTTTCTCACCGCAAGATCGTCGGGCTGGGCTTTATCGAACGGGTGCCGCGCGCCGATCTCGCGGTCCTCGAGGCCCGGATCCGGGCGGACGGGGTCCCGGCCTTCAATGCCGAACGGCTGGGGGATAACCCCTCGGCCTACGTCGTGACTCATCTTGAGCCGCGGGACGTCAATGTCGCGGCCCTCCGAAAGGATATTGGGTCCGGCACCACGCGCCGTACCGCCGCCGAAGAAGCCGTGCGCACGGGCCAGCCGGTGCTCACGCGGAGAATCCAAATTGTGGAAGGTGAAAACCTGCTGCCCGGCTGCCTGTTGTTACTTCCGGTCTATCGGGACGCGGACTTGCTCGCCACGCCGGCGGCGCGCACGGCAGCCCTTCGGGGCTGGGTGTATGCCTCCATCCGCCTCGATCTGCTCATGATGGGCGTGATGGAAAACGCGGGCGCGGGCATTGCTGTGCAGGTGTTTGAGGGCGTGCAGACGACTCCGGAAGCCCAGCCCTTCAATTCGGCCGTGGCCGAGGGAATCGCGGACGTTGACTGGGCCAAGCTCGATCAGGACTCTTTTATCGGGACGGTGGGAATCCCGGTATACGGTCAGACCTGGACCGTGCGCCTCCGGGCCCTGCCGAGTAGCGACCGGCTTGGATCCAACTAATTGCCCGTCGTCCTTCTTGGCGGCGGGCTACTGGCCTCGTTTCTCGGGGCCGGGCTCTGCTGGGTGCTGGTGAATTCCCGGGCCCGAGCCCTCGGGCTCGCCGAAAAAATGACAGCCGACTTGCGCCAGGCGGAGGCCCAGGCGGCCCGCCTCGCGGTCGTGGCCCGGCACGCGAGCACCAATGTGGTGCTGATGGCCGCCGACTGGCGCATCGAGTGGGTCAACGAGAGCTTCACCCGCAGCCTCGGCTATACGCTGGAGGAAGTCCAGGGCCGCCGTCCCAGCGAGGTGCTTCACGGCGCCGGCACGTCTTCCGAGACGCTCGCGGCGCTCGACCGTGAGATCGAGGCGGGGCGGAACTTCCGCGGCGAGATTTTGAACTACGCCAAGGACGGTTCGATCCGCTGGCTGGAGATCGACGTGCAGCCCTTGTCTGACGCAGCTGGCCGCGTTACCGGATACATGGGTTTGCAGCTCGACATCACCGAGCGCCGGCGGCAGTCCGACGAACTCCGACGGGCGATGGACGCCGCGCAGCGAGCCGACCAGGCGAAGAGCCAGTTTCTCGCGATGATGAGTCACGAAATCCGCACGCCGATGAACGGTGTGATCGGTATGACGAGCCTGTTGCTCGACTCGTCGCTGAGCCGGGAACAACGCGACTACGTGGAGACGATCCGCACAAGCGGCGACGCCCTGCTGGGAATCATAAACGAGATCCTCGATTTCTCGAAGATCGAATCCGGCCATCTCGAGCTTGAGGCGGAGAGTTTCTGCCTGCGCGAGTGCCTCGAGTCCGCGCTCGATCTGCTTGCGCCCAAGGCGGCGGAAAAGCAACTCGACCTGCTATACGAGATTGACGATCACGTGCCCTATAGGGTCCGCAGTGACGCCGCGCGGCTGCGACAGATCCTCGTTAACCTCCTCGGCAATGCCATCAAGTTCACCCTGCGCGGCGAGGTGGTGCTCAATGTGCGGTCGGCGGTCCGCGCCGATGGCCGGGTTGAGCTTCGCTTTGCTGTGCGCGATACCGGCATTGGCATCGCGCCGGAGGCCCTGCCGCGGCCCTTCCAGTCGTTTTCCCAATTGGACGCCTCGACCGCGCGCCGCTTTGGCGGGACCGGTCTTGGGCTCGTGATCAGCAAACGCCTCGCGGAGTTGCTGGGCGGCGCGATGTGGGTCGAGAGTGTGCTCGGTCAGGGTTCGACGTTCTATTTCACCGTCCTTGCGGAGGAGATGCCCGAGCGCCCGGCGACCGAAGGCAACCGGGGTGTGCTCGCAGGCTTGCGCGTGCTGCTGGCCGATGACAACGCCACCAGCCGACGCATCCTCTCCGGGTTGCTCACACGCTGGGGCATGGCTCCACAGGGCGCCGAATCCGGCGTCGAGGCCCTCCGCCTGTTCGAGACTGGGTCGGCTTATGACGTGGCCATCCTCGACCTGCAGATGCCCGTGATGGACGGAGCAGCACTCGCCCGCGCGATCCGGGTGCGCAATCTCCCGGTTCCGTTGATTCTGCTCTGCCACGCGGGCCAGCGTGAGCAGTTGGCTGAGCCGGAGACGTTCGCGGCCTGCGTGACCAAGCCGGTCAAGCCGTCGCAGTTGCTCGACGCCCTCTCGCGGATTTTCAGTGCCCGCTCCCTTGAAACGGCCCGGTCGGCCGCGCCCTTCATTCCGCGCGCCGCGGCGGCGGCCCGTCCGACCGAGCGGGTCCTCGTGGCCGAGGACAACAAGGTCAATCTCAAGGTCGCTCTGCTGATGCTGCAGAAGCTCGGTTACCAGGCGGACGTCGCGGGCGACGGCATCGAGGTCATTGAGGCGTTGCGCCGCCAGCATTACGACGTCATCCTGATGGACGTGCAGATGCCCGGCATCGACGGGCTCGAGGCCACGCGCCGCATTCGCGCCGGCGCTGCCGGCCGCGACGAAAAGGTCTGGATTATTGCCGTGACCGCAAACGCGATGGAGGGGGATCGCGACACTTGCCTCGCCGCCGGCATGAACGACTACGTCACGAAGCCGATCGACATCATCGAGCTGGAGTGGGCCTTGGTGCGCGCGCACCACGCGATGCGCGCGCCGTGAGTTGACCTTACGGCGAAGGCTGGCGCCCCGGCTCGTAGGTCGCGCCCGGCGCTCCTGGGCTGGCGCCGTTCAACTTGGGTTCGACATGCTGCCAAAGCGTCGCGGCGCGGGTACCGAGCAAGGTGCGGCACTTCGTAATCTCCGCCTGACGGGCGGCCAAATTCTCCGCGGCGATCTTGGCGAGATCGTCGAGGTTATAGAGGAAAACGTTTTCGAGCGCGGCCACCGCGGGGTCGATGTCGCGGGGCAATGCGAGGTCGATAAAGAAGAGCGGTCGGGCCGGTCGCTTTTTCATCGCGGCACGGGTGGCGGCCGCTGAGACCACCGTGTCAGGGGCCGCGGTCGAGCCGACCACGATGTCGAACTGGGAGAGGTGCGCCTCGTGCTGGCCGAAGGGCATGGCGGTGGCGTTCAACTCGGAGGCCAGCTCCATGGCGCGCTCCATTCTCCGGCTCGCGACGACGAGGCTGCCGGCTCCGCGGCTGCGGAAGGCCTTGGCGGTCTTTTCGCCGATATCGCCGGCTCCAAGCAGCAGCACCCGGGTCTTGTCCAGGTTGCCGAAGATGTTCGCCGCCAGTTCGACCGCAACGTTTGCCACGCTGATCTGGCCCTCGGTGATGCCGGTCTGGGTCCGGGCCATCTTCGCCGACTGGAACGCCTTCTGGAAAATCCGGTTCAGCACCGCGCCGGTCGCGCCGCGGGCCTGCGCGGCGGCGTAGGCGTCTTTCACCTGACCAAAGATTTCCGTCTCGCCGACCATCTGCGAGTCGAGCCCGGCTGCGACTTCGAGGAGGTGGCCGACGGCGGACTGGTTGCGCAGTTCGAGCCGGAACTGCTCGAATTCCTCGCGCGCGAAACGCTGGCGGCGGCAAAAGACGTCCTGCACCGCGCCGGCCACGTCCCCGGTGGCAGCGACGCCGTAGATTTCGATCCGGTTGCAGGTGCTAAGGACGGTGAATTCCTTCAGGCCCGCGATGGCGGCCAGCTCCTGCTGCAGCGCGGCCGACTGCTCCGGGTTGAGCGTGAGTTTCTCGCGCACCGCGATCGGTGCGATGTGGTGGGTGGCCCCGATGACAAAGACGTTCGGCTGGCTCATGGCTGGGTCCCAAGGGCCACACCCTTGGTGGCGGGCTTATGGCGGCTGCCGTCCACCGGCCCGAGCGAGAGCAGGGCGGCGATAAAGAGCATGAGGCAGGCCCAGGCGAACCGCCGCGCGATCAATCGGCTGGAAAGACGCAATCCGAGCACGACGAGGGCCGCCGCCCAGACGGAGACGGTCACGAGGATTTTTCCTTGGTTAGCCGAGGCGGTGTCGCGCAGCCACCAGGCTGCGCCTACCGCGAGTGAGGCGGTGAGGATCGCCACGGCGGCCACGAGCAGCCGCAGGCTGATCACCTCGAGCTCAAGGATCGAGGGCAGGAAGGAAAACCAGCCGCCGACGCGCTTTACCTTCAGCGAGTAGTTGCGGAAAAGAAACATCACGGACGTCAGCGCGAGCAGTGCAAAAACACCGTAGCTGAAGAGCGCCAGCGCGGCGTGGAACTCGATCCACGGGTTGCCGCCGAAGAGGTTGCTCGAGCGGGTGGCATCCCACGCCGGCACCGCGAGCGAGATCAGCGAAAGAACCGCCGCGAGGCAGCCGGTGAAATAACCGAGCATGCTGGAGCGGAACGTGACCCCAACCACGAGGTAAAGGGTGGTGGCCGACCATGCGGTGAACTGAAAGATCTCAAACTGGTTGCCGAGGGGGCAGCCGCCGACCGCCTTGCCGCGCAGGGAGAGCCCCGCGAGCTGGAAAGCATAGCCGACCAGCATCAGCGCGTAGGTGAGGTTGGTCGCGCGCGGGCCGTGGCGCAGCAGACCCACGGTCCCCGCGATGAAGACCGCCAGATAGAACAAGGCGGCCGTCCAGAACCAGCCGCGGTCCGTGAGAAGATCCAACATGCCGGGTCAGGGTAGGGTAGGAACCCCGCGGCGCAAGTCCGCGGGGGCAGTCGCAACCCGTCGACCCGCTCAGTTCGCGGGCACGAGGGTGACGCTTAGCACGTCGATCCGCTCGACCGGGATGCTCTTCTCGCTGCCGGTGGTCGGCACGGTGGCAATGCGCTCGAGGACGTCGTCGCCGGAGACGAGCGTGCCGAAGGCCGTGTACTGCCGGTCGAGGAAGCGGGCGTCGCCGTGGCAAATAAAGAACTGGCTGCCAGCGGAATCGGGGTGCGAGGAGCGTGCCATCGAGAGCACGCCGCGCGTGTGGGGCTTGGCGTTGAACTCGGCCTTGACCGTGTGGCCGGGGCCGCCGGTGCCGGGCATGCCCTTGCCGCCCTTCTTCGTGTTCGGGCAGCCGCCCTGGATCATGAAGCCCTTGATGATGCGGTGAAACGCGGTGCCGTCGTAGAAGCCCTCTTTCGCCAGCTTCTTGAAGTTCTCCACCGTCTTCGGGGCCACGTCGGGCCAGAACGAGACGGTCATGTCACCGTAGGAGGTCTTGATGAGGGCGTTTTCAGCGGGGGCGGGAGTGCTCATGGGAGGGAAAGCGAACGGCGGGCGCCCGGGGGCGGCAAGTCCCAAAGCGGCACCGGCCAGTCGGGCCGGTGGCATAGGTCCCATATGGCATATAGGACTCATGAGACCCATGGTTCCCTACGCCCCGCAAAAATCAGCGTGGACAACCGTTGGTTCCTGGCTTTGCTGACGGCCTCATGTCCGCCTCCCCGATCATCGCCATCGCGATTATCATTACGAGCCTCCCCCCGGGGCACGGAGAAGCGGCGTAGGCCAAAAAAAACCAAACCGACCACTCTGAAGACCCCGGGATCACCCCCGGGGTTTTTGTTTTCCCATGAAAACCACCAGCCAGGCAGTGAAGATCTACGACACCACGCTCCGCGACGGCACGCAGGGCGAGGGCATCTCGTTCTCGGTCGCCGACAAGCTCCGCATCGCGGAGAAGCTCGACCTCTTCGGCGTGGACTACATCGAGGGCGGCTTTCCCGGCTCCAACCCGCGCGACATCGCATTCTTTGCTGAGGCGAAGCACCTGAAGCTCAAGCATGCCCGTCTCGCCGCCTTCGGCTCCACCCGCCGGGCCGGCGCCAAGGCCGCGGAGGACCCGCAGCTGCGCACGCTCCTCGACAGCGGCATGCCCGTGCTGACCATCGTCGGGAAGACCTGGTTGCTCCACGTCACCGAGATCCTCCGCACCACGCCGGAGGAGAACCTCGCGATGATCGAGGACTCCGTGCGCTACCTGGTGTCCCAGGGCCGCGAGGTTATCTACGACGCCGAGCACTTCTTCGACGGCTACCTGGCCGACCCCGACTACGCGCTGCGCACCCTCGAGGCCGCGGCCCGCGGCGGCGCGAGCAACCTCACGCTCTGCGAGACCAACGGCGGCAAGCTCGTGCCCGAGGTCGCCCGCATCACCGCGGCGGCCGTCGCCCGCTTCGGCGGCGACAAGGTCGGCGTGCACTGCCACAACGACAGCGGCCTCGGCGTCGCCGTCTCCCTCGCCGGCCTCGACGCGGGCGCCTGCCTCGTGCAGGGCACGATGAACGGCTACGGCGAGCGCGTCGGCAACGCCAACCTCACCACCATCCTGCCCAACGTGCTCCTCAAGATGGGCCGTACCGCGCACTGCGCGGCGCAGCTCGGCCAGCTCCGGGAGCTGTCGCTCTTCTTCGACGAGCTCGCCAACCTCCGGCCCGACCCCAAGGCGCCCTTCGTCGGCCAGTCGGCCTTCGCCCACAAGGGCGGCCTCCACGCCAACGCCGCCCAGAAGGTGGCCCGCAGCTACGAGCACATCGACCCGGCGCTCGTCGGCAACCGCACCCGCGTGCTGGTCTCCGACATGGCCGGCCGCAGCAGCATCGTGATCAAGGCCCGCGAGCTCGGTCACGAGCTCGACGAGAAGTCGCCCGCGATGAAGGGCCTGATCGAGGAGCTGAAGGACCTCGAGTTCCGCGGCTACGAGTTCGAGGCGGCCGACGCCTCGCTCGGGCTGCTCATCGCCAAGCACCTCGGCCGCCGGAAGGCGTTCTTCGAGGTCGAGACTTACCGCGTGATCATCGAGCGCACCGCCGCCGGGCTCTCCGCTGAGGCGACCGTAAAGCTCAAGGTCAACGGGAAGTCCGTCCACACCGTCGCCGAGGGCTCCGGTCCCGTCGGCGCGCTCGACCGCGCCCTCCGCCTCGCCCTCGAGCCCACCTACCCGCAGCTCAGCGAGATGTCCCTGCGTGACTACAAGGTCCGCATCCTCGAGAGCACCCAAGGCACCGGCGCCCGCACCCGCGTGCTCATCGAGAGCAGCGACGGCCGTGCCATCTGGGGCACCGTCGGTGTGAGCGACAATATCATCGACGCTTCCTGGGAAGCCCTGCGCGACGCGGTGGAGCACAAGCTCGGCCGGGGGTGAGCCGCGGTCGGAATACGGGCTACGTTGAGCATTCTCCCGTCTTAGCCCACCACCAGCCACGCCACCCCCGCCAGCGCGGTCAGGCCCAGCACCACGGCGACGTGGCGCTTGAGCAGCGGCGCGCCGAGCGTGAAGGCCAGGCCCGACTTGAGTAGCGAGTTCGCCACGGCGCCGAGCACGATCGCCTGGGCCGCCAGCCGGAGTCCGACCGTGCCCGCTTCGTGGCTGCCGGCCATCGAGAGCGCGATCGCGTCCATGTCCGTCAGGCCCGAGACGAAGGAGAGCGGCAGCATGCCGTTGTGCCAATCGAGGCGCGCCGCGGCCTTCACGAGGAAGGCGATCACGGTGTAGAGCAGGGCGAATTTGATCGCCGTGGCGAGGCGCAGCGGGTTCGCGATGCCCTGCGAGGGCAGCCCCGTGCCCGCGGCGGGCCGGTGTTTCAGTAGCCAGAGGCCGTAGCCAAAGGCCGGCGCGAGCATCAGTGCGAACGGCACGGCCAGCTCGCGGGCGAGCAGCGGGTTGATCACTCCCACCATGGCCACGACGCGCGGCAGCATGACGGCGCAGGCCGTGACCACCGCGAACGAGAAGGTCGCCGCGGCGGCGGCGTCCTCCTTGCTCTGCCGGCTGAAGGCGAGGGTGGAGGCCGTGCTCGAGGCGAGCCCGCCGAGCACGCTGGTAATGAAGATGCCGGCCCGCTCGCCAAGCAGGCGCATCGCGATGTAGCCGGCGAACCTCAGACCTGAGATCAGCACCACCATCAGCCAGGTCGCGTAGGGATTGAAGGCGTCGTAGGGCCCATACGGACGGTCCGGCACCAACGGCAGAATCACGCCGGTGATCGCTGCGAACTGCAGCGTGGCCCGGATGTCCTCGGGCGTGAAGGCCCGCGTCCAGGCGTGCACCTGTCCCTTGATGCCCAGCATCACCATGGTGAGCGCGGCCACCACGATCGCAGGCTGGGTCTGGCCGCGGGCGACGAGCGCGCCGACCAGGCAAGTAAGGAGCGCGGCGACAAAGGTGGTGTTGCCCGGCCGCTGCGGGCGCGCGTCGCGCAGAGCCATGGCCGTGAGGTAGGCTCCGACCATGACGAGCACCACGGGCAACACAGCCGCGGAAAATTCATCCGCGAGGTGCGTCGCCACGCAGCCGAGCAGGGCCCAGAGCGAGAAGGTTCGTACTCCGCCGAAGTCAGCCTCGCCTCCCGCCTCCCGCTGGTCACTCCACTGCCGGATCAGCCCGACCAGCGCGCCGAGGCAGACACTGACGATGATCGAGGTGAGCAGGGCGGGCATGGGGAAGAGGATGCCGGCGGGCGGAGCGGAGGTTCGGGGGAACGCTCAACTCTCAACGCTCAAGTCGGACCGATCGACCTCCGGGGGTAGGGCTGCCTCGCCGAGGCGGCCGGGATCGGGGATTGTTTGCCGCGAAAAGGCGCAAGAGGCGAAAACCATCCTTAAGGCAGATTGGCACGCAATGACGCCACGACGCGAAGGTCGGAGGAGGAGGAGCCCCGGAAGGGCATTGATCGAATTCGGGACGAATTCGATCAATGCCCTCTCCCCGCATGGGCGATCTGCGCTGCGCGCGCTGCGATCCCCGTGGCAGGGGTCTGCCCCGGCTACATCCGATCGCGATGATTCCGATCCTTGTAGCCCGGGTGGACCTCCACCCGGAGATCCGCCGATCGGCGGGGACCAGCGGGCTTTTATCGAGGTGCGCAGCACCTCGATAAAAGCCCATCCGGCTTCTCCGACCTTGGCGTCTTGGCGTCACTGCGTGCCAAACTGCTCGGGGTTTGCTCTGTGCCTCTGTGTCTCTGTGGCCAATCCTCGATCCCGGCCGGGTCGGCGGCCCAACCTTACCATCAAACGTCGATCGTCGCCTCCGTCCTTGAGCGTTGGCCCGAAAAGGGGTGCACCCCGGCCGCGTCCTCCTACCGTCACCCCTGCCATGTCCCTTCACCCGTATCCCTCGTCCCATGCCGCTTGATGCCAAGTCCACGGGCGCGATCTGCGGGCTCTGGGTCGATGACGCGGGCCTGGCGCACCTCGCGGTGGCGACGCCGGATGGCGGCCGCGCCGAGAAGACCGAGACGTTCCGGCCCTTCGCCTGGCTGGGCGACGTGCCCCTGGCCGCGGAGCTGGCCGGACTGAAGATCGAGACGCTGAAGGGGAGCGGTCCCTTCCAGCGGCAGGCGCATGCGGACAGCTTCGAGGCCTACGAGGCGCTGCTGAAGCTCGGGCGCGACGGCGGCGGGGTCGATGTGATCCGGCCGCTCGAGAGCCAGTTCCTGCTCCAGCAGCGCGCGCGGCTTTTTGCGGACCTGCACTTTCACCAGCTGCGGCGCTGTCAGCTCGACATCGAGACCGGATCGGAGGACGGCGGGTTCAGCGACGCGGCGAAGCCCGGGGACCGCGTGCTGGCGATCGGGCTCCGGTTCATGGGCAAGAACCGGCTGCTGGTGCTGGCGGAGCTGACCGATGCCGCGGAAAAGGCGCTGCTCCTGGAGTTCAACGCCGTGCTGGCGGCCGAGGATCCCGACGTGATCGAGGGTCACAACCTGTTCAAGTTCGACCTCGATTACCTCCGGCAACGCTGCAAGCGCCACAAGGTCCCCTGCGCCTGGGGCCGCTTCGGGCGCAACGCCACCTTCCGGAACAGCCGGCTCAAGCTCGCCGAGCGCTGGCTCGACTTCCCGCGCTGCGACCTGGCCGGACGCACGGTGGTCGACACTTACCTGCTCGTGCAGCAGCACGACATCACGACCCGCGAGATGACCGGCTACGGGCTGAAGGAGGCCGCGGTCTACTTCGGGATCACCGAGGAGGACGGCGGCGACCGCACCTATCTCCCGGGCGACCGGATCTTCGATGCGTACCGCGAGGACCGGGAGAAGTTCCTCGCCTACCTCGGCGACGACCTGCGGGAGACGCAGGGCCTGGCCGACCTGCTCCTGCCGACGTACTTCGAGCAGACGAAGACCTTCCCGATCCTGCTCCAGGAGGCGACGCTGCGCGGCACGACGGGCAAGATCGACCTCCTCTTCCAACGCTTCATGGAGATCTGGTCGGGGCTTCCCGTCCTCTATCTTCTGATCATCCTGGCCTCGGTGGTCGAGCCGACCTTCTGGTGGCTCCTCGGCCTGATGCTCCTCTTCTCGTGGATGTCGCT
>OMJT01000061.1 GCA_900299415.1 Opitutales bacterium | reverse complement strand
TTCCTGCGCGAGGTCCTCCTCGAGCACCCGCCGCGGCAGGTGCGCCAGCGGCGCCACGACCGCCGCCGGCACCAGCGGCAGCGTTTTGGCCCGCCGGAGGGGCGGCATTGGGAGCGGCCGGAGCCTGGGCTCGGCCGGCATGGACCACGGCGAAGGCCGCGATCACGGGAAGCAGTTTCGGGACAGACGGCATTTTCATTGTGACGATAGTTCTCGAACAACCTGGTTGGTGGGGAGGGGTACGTACGGGCAGGGAACGGGGGTGTACAGTACTGCTGTCGCAATTAACCAGAAAGCTCTGCAGAGGGTATTGTAGCCGAAACCCCGTTCTTGGTCGAAAGACGTCGCCTCATAGGGGAATTGCTACCCCGCGGAGGGCCACAAATATTTGCTCCTCCTGTTCAATGAACTGGCACTCGCGCGGTGAAGGGCCGGAGCAATAGGCCAAGCCGGACCCAGGCCCGTGCCCGCGGCGAGAATCTTGGCGGTACGAGGGGGGCTCCGGAGTCATGACGGTATCGTCGCCGTCTAATCGGCCCAAGGCGCCAGGTGCCCGAGCGAAAATCACCCTCGCCGCTGCCGGCATTTGCCCTTCACATCCGCCCTCGCCCATGCCCGACGCGCCCGCCGCACCCGCCGACCCGCTCCGTCTGGATTTCCCGGAGAACCTGCCCATTCCGGGGCGCCTGACCCTGTCCAAAGCCTATCTCGCGCAGGAAAACGCCCGGATCCGCTCCCTGCACGAGCAGGGCGGTACCGGGCGCGTCGTAGCCCGCGCCTGGGCCGACATGATCGACCGCCTGCTCCAGGCACTTTTTGATCACGCAGTCACGGCTTACCTGCGCAAGCACGGCACCCTGCCCTCTCCCGTCGTCCTGATCGCACTCGGCGGCTATGGCCGGGCCGAGCTCAGCCCGATGAGCGACGTTGACATCATGTTCCTCTTCTCCGCCAAGGCCAAGGCCGCGGCCATGAAGCCCCTGCAGGAGCACCTCACGAACGAGATCCTTTATATCCTCTGGGATTGCGGCCTCAAGGTCGGCCACTCGACCCGTACCTTCGACGACGCTTTTGCCGAGGCGCGCAAGGACATCCAGACGAAGACCGCGCTGCTCGAGGCTCGCCTGATCGCGGGTTCGTCGAGCCTATTCGAGACCTTCGCGCAAGCTTACCGCAGCTACTATCTCACCGAGGATCCCCGCGGCTATATCGCCTCGCGCCTCGCCGACCAGAATGCCCGCCGGGCCAAGTACGGCGACACGCCCTTCCTCCAAGAGCCGGACATCAAGAACGGCGTCGGCGGCCTACGCGATTACCAGAACGCCGGTTGGATGGCCCGGGTAAAGCTCGGCACCACCAGCTTCGACGAGCTCGTCGCCCAGAATTATTTGCGGATCGCCGAGCTCGTGGAGTTCGACCGAGCCTACGACTTCCTCCTCCGGGTCCGCAACGAACTACACTTCCAGAGCAAGCACGCCGCTGACCTGATGCCGCTCGACATGCAGCCCAAACTCGCCGCCAAACTCGGTTACGAGCAGGCCGACATGCTCGCCCGCGTCGAGGAGTTCATGCAGGACTACTACCGGGCCGCGCAGACGATCCTGCGCATCTCCCGCCTGATCGAAAACCGACTTTCCCTCGCGCTCGGACAGGAGGGGGGCAGCCGAATCCCGTTCCGCGATATGCTGAAGATCCAGCGCTTTCAGCGTCCGAAGCGCCTCGACGGCTTTATTCTTCGCGGGCAGGAGCTATCGGTCGAGCACCCCGGGGTATTCCGCGAGGACCCGGTTCGCCTCATCCGCGTCTTCCGTCACTGCCAGCAACTGGGCTGCAAGCCCGACTTCCACCTCACGACGTTGATCCATGAGTCACTTTCGCTGATTACGACTGCCGTCACCCACTCGGCCGACGCAAACGTCAGCTTCCGCGCGATCCTCGCCGAGGTCGGAGCCGTCTTTCCGACCCTGAGCCTGATGCATGAGCTCGGCGTGCTCGGGCGGTTCATCCCCGAATTCGACCAGCTTACCTGCCTCGTCCAGCACGAATACTACCACCGTTACACGGCGGACGTTCACACGCTGAATGCCATCCGCCAGCTCGACCTGATCTTCACCCAGGCCGAGCCCATCACGCTGAAATACCGCGCCGCGCTGCACGAATCGTCCGACCCCGCCCTGCTCTACGTCACGCTCCTCCTGCACGACATCGGCAAGGCCGACGGCATCCAAGGCCACGCCGAGGCCGGCGTGAAGATCGCCCAGCCCCTCCTGGAGCGCTTGCAAGTGGCTCCGGCCGGTCGCGAACTGGTCACGTTTGTGATCAAAAATCACCTCGTGATGGCACGATTCTGGCAGAAGCGGGACGTCGATGACCCTTCAACCGCTGCCGCGTTCGCCGAATTGGTTGGTGATGCCGACCGGCTCCGTCATCTTTATGTCCATACCTTCTGCGACGCCCGCGGCACTGCCGCGAGCCTCTGGAACAGTTACAAGGACACGCTGCATTCCCACCTATTTCAAGCCACTCTCGAGCGCCTGAACCTCGGCGCCGCCCTCGACCTTCGCTACCGCGAGAAGAAGACCATGATCCTCCAGGAACTTATCACGAAGCAGATTCCCGGCATCAGCTCCGACGAAATCACGGCGCACTTCAATCTTCTGCCCGAGCGCTATTTCATCCACACCGACACGGCGGAGATCGCCCTGCATATTCGCATGGTCAACCGCCTGCTGCAATCGATTACCGAGACCGACTCCGTCGGCTCGCTCAAACCGGTGATCGAGTGGCAGGACGATCTCAACCGCTCGCTCACGGTGGTCAACGTCGTGACGTGGGACCGCGCGGGCCTCTTCTACAAGCTTGCCGGCGCCTTCAGCGTGGCGGGG
>OMJT01000060.1 GCA_900299415.1 Opitutales bacterium | reverse complement strand
CCCCCCCCCCCCCCCCCCCCCCCCCCCCCCCCGCCCCCCCCCCCCGCCCCCCCCCCCCCCCCCGCCGCGCCGGCCCCTGCACGTCCGCCACCGCCGGCCCCACCTCCGCGCGCCACTGGGGGCGTCAGCACGGCCGGGTCGAGCGCGGCCTTGTCCGCGGCGGAGAGCTTGTCGAGGTACTTGCCGTGCATGAAGGTGAGGTAGGGATAGAAGCTCGCGCCGCCCTCCTGCGTGGCGGCGGCGGTCTGGAACCACTTGAGGTATTCGTTGCGCTGGGCGGTGGTCCAGCCGGTGTCCACGGTCCGGAGGAGCTCGGCGTATTTCCACTCGTCCTCCTGTTTGGCCATGAAGGAATTGCTCAGGCCGCCGTCGGTGCCGGGCGTGCCGCGGACGCGCTGCTGCGGGTTGACCCATTCCTGGATCGGATAGAACTGCTTGGTCGGGGCGGCCTTCATGAGGGCGAGCATCTTGGGGACGATGCCCGGGGCCTCGAGGTAGGCGAGGAGCTCGCCCATTTCCCAGTTCAGCTCGCGGAAGCCGGTCGGGAACATGGGATTGAACTTCGCGATCAATCGTTGGCGGACGGCCTCGCTCGGCGGCAACAGTTTGCCGCGAACGCCGTAGAGCTGGTCGGGCTTGCCGCCGGCCTTGGAGGTGTCCTCTTCGCCGAAGCGCGTGAAGGCGAGGGTATAGGCGCGGAGCAGGTCGAGCTTGTCCTGGTAGCTGAGGGCCGACCAGGAGATGCGGTCGAGGGACTCGAGGATGCGGGCCTGCAGCGCCTTGTCGGGCGCGGGGGCGCCGATGTTCGCGCGGTGCTCGACGTCGGTGCCGCTTACGCGGGCGAGGGCGACGAGGGCGGCGATCGCGGTGCGCGGATCGCGCTCGCTGAGGGCCCGCTCGCGCCAGGCGGCGGGATCCTGCCATTCGAGGGCGGTGCGGGCCGCAAAGCGGATCGCCCGGTCGGTGTGGTTGAGGAAGGGCCAGACCGTGGCGACGGCCTGCGGATCCTTGCGCCCGTGGAAGTCCTCAAGCGCCTTGCGCTGCTGGCGCAGGGGGGCCATCGAGGTGTCGGGCTTAGTCGGGGTGATCGCCCCGGTGCCCGTATAGGTGATGCGGTAGAGTTCGCTGCCGGTGGTCTGCACGAGCATCGAGCCGTCGGCCTTGTTGACTGTGATCCCGGAGGCCGCGAAGGGCCGGCCGCTGGCCATGAGTTCAGCGGTGCCGGTGTAGCTGGAGCCCTGCGGGGTAAGCTCGACGAAATAGACGTTGCCGTAGGACCAGTCGCAGATGAACAGGCCGTCCTGGTAGCGGGCCGGGAACTTGGCGCCCTCGCCGCTGGTGGTGCCGACCGGCGAACCGGAGCCGATGCCGACAACCGGGCCCATCGTGTCGATGTAGTACCAGGGGAACTTGCCGTTGCCGTGCGACCAGCCGTAGTCGCCGCCGCTGATGTGGTGCGTCACGCGGGTCGGGCGGTACCAGGGCTGGCCCTTGTCGAACTCGAGGTCAGAGTCGTAGACGAAGAGCTCGCCATCCTTGTTGTAGGTGAAGTCGACCGGGTTGCGGTACCCGATGGTCTCGAGCCGGAAATCGTTGCCGTCTTTGTCGAAGCTGGCGGTCCAGCCACCCGGGCGGAGGCGGCCGGCGGCGTGGCCGCCGATGCCCTTGTCGTCCATGCGCGGGAGGAGTTGGTCCTCGTTCCAGATCATGGGCACCCGGGACGAGCTGAACATGGACGGCAGCGTCGCGTTGCCGTTGATGATCATGATGCGCTTGCCGTCAGGGGTGAGGCGGAGGTTGTGCGTGCCATGGTCGCCGTTGCCCTGCTGGATGCGGATGACGTGGATCGAGTCGTACTTGTCGTCGTTGTTCGTGTCCGTGAGCCGGTACACGCCGTGGCGCCGGATGGTGCTCCGGTTGACGTTCATGTAGAGGCTGTCGAAGGCCACGAGCAGGCCCTCGGCGGCCCCGACGTTCTCCATGATCATCTCGGTCTGCACCGGGGCGTTGCTGCCCACGGGCGGGATGGTGAGGCGAAGGAGGTGATCGGAGTTGTAGGATGCTACGATCAGGCGGCCCTTCGTATCCCAGGCCATGGGCACCCACTGCCCCTGGGTGGCCACGGGCGGGCGGTAGAGCAGCTCCAACTTGAAATCCTGCGCGATGCTCATGTCGCGCGAGATGAAAGCGCCATCGGGGGTCTCGATGGTGCCCTCGGCGACGTTGAGCTCGGCCAGTGCTCCGTGGAGTGCGGTGGCCGCGCCGAAGGCGGCGACGATCAGGAACGGGTATCGGGTTTTCATGGACTGGGGTGCCCCCGCCCTGCCGGCGCCGGAACGGGGCACAGGCGTGGCCAGGGGACGACTATTGGCTGGGGTTGGGGAACGGGCGTGGAGTAGTTACGCCGCCGTAAAGCAGCGCGTTTCTTCCGAACCAATCAAGACCTAACTCCCTCGGGCCGCACCTGCGATTCGCGTCCTGGCGCAGGTGCGGGCTGGCTCTCCATTTGAGAGCCGGTAGGCCGGGCAGACCTCTGCCCGGCGTTCGGGTAACTGGTCGATCCTCCGGCAGAGGTCTGCCGGAGCTACCTTTTCAACTGGCCGCGAGGCGGACGAAACCGCGCGAGGTCAGTTGTAGAAGATCGCCTCGTTCGTCTGGAAAAGGGCGTGGGCGAGCTTGGTCCAGGCGTCGAGCGGGTCGCGGGAGGTGAAGGCCTCGATGCCGGGCTCGGCCTGGAAGGTGGCGCGGCCGCGGGCGATCTGCTGGGAGGCGCGGCCGGCCTGGGTGGCCTGCTGCTGGGCGGCGCGGCCGGCGCGGGCGACCTGCTGCTGCTGCTGGGCGTTGAGGGCCGGGCCGTTCGGCGAGGTGCCGCCGGCGGTGTTGCGGATGTAGCTGACGCAGAGCCGCGACTCCTCGTCGGTCGGCGGACGCTGGTAGACGGCCAGGTAAAGCGAGCGCACGCGTTCCTGGTCGGACTTCAGGCCGAGGAACTCGGTCGAGTGGGTGAGCTTGCGCGAGGTCTCGATCACGAGTGGGCTGTTCATGAGGAACAGTGCCTGCTGCGGGACGATGGTCTCATAGCGCCGGCCGGAGACCACGCTCGGGTTGGGCACGTCGAACTGGGTGAGGATCTCGGCCGGGTTGGCGCGGTCGATGAAGGTGTAAACGGCGCGGCGGCTGGCGAACTCGCCGCTGCTGATCGGGACGGGGCGGCCGCCCATCTTCAGGTCGAGCGTGCCGGAGATCGCGAGGATCGAGTCGTGCACGGCCTCGAAGTCGAGCCGGCGCAGGTTGTAGCGCCAGTGCAGCTTGTTGTCGGGGTCGACGTCGGCGTACTTCGGATTCGTTAACCCGCTCTCCTGATAGGTGCTGCTGAGCACGATGAGGCGGATGAGCTTCTTGACCGACCAGCCGTCCTCGATGAAGCGCGACGCGAGGTAGTCGACCAGCTCCGGGTGCGTCGGCGCGGCGGACTGGTTGCCGAGGTCGTCGGGCGTGGGGACAAAGCCGGTGCCGAAGAGGTGCTGCCACACGCGGTTGACGAGTACCCGGCCGGTGAGCGGGTTGGTCGGGCTGGCGATATCGCGTGCGAGTTCGAGGCGGCCGCTGCCGAGCGTGTAGTTGGGCCGGTTGGAGCCGGCGATGATCTCGAGGAACCGCCGTGGCACGACCTCGCCCTTGTTCTGGGCCTCGCCGCGGAGCAGCACGGGCGCGTTGGCAGGGTTGGGCTTGTCGAGGATTACGTTGGCGCGCGGGAAGGCGCCGGGATGGGTCAACTCGAGGTCGGCAAAGTCGCTCTGCAATTGCTGCTGGTCGCGCTGCAGTTGCTGGCGCTTCTGCGGCGGGATACTCGTACTGGCGAGCGCCCCGAACCCGGTGCTGACGCCGTAGTGGGCGACGGTGTCGCTGGCGAGACCCTCGATGAT
>OMJT01000059.1 GCA_900299415.1 Opitutales bacterium | reverse complement strand
GTGGGGCCGGCGGCGGCCGCGGTGGCCGTGGCACCAACGATCCCGGCGATGCCGACTTCGGTCCCCGCGATCCCGTGCTGGCGAAGACGCCGGCCGAACAGCTGAAGCGTTTCGTCGTTCCGCCGGGTTATCGCGTCGAGTTGATCGCCGCCGACCCCGACATCTCCCAGCCGGCATTCATCGAGTTCGACGGCAATGGCCGCATGTACGTCGGCGAGATGCGCAGCTACATGCTCGATGCCCTCGGCACCAAGGAGTACGAGCCGATAAACCGGATCAGCCTCTGGGAAAGCACCAAGGGCGACGGCAAATTCGACAAGCATACCGTCTTCATCGACAACATCACCGCCCCGCGCGCCGTGCTGCCGCTGGAAAAGGGCAAGGTCCTCGTGAACCTCACCCACGACGACAATCTCTATCTCTACACCGACACGAACAACGACGGCGTCGCGGACAAGAAAGAGGTCTTTTACACCGGCGTCGGCCTGAACCGCGATGGCAACATCGAGCACGAGCAGAGCGGATTCCTGTGGGCGATGGATAACTGGATTTACTCCACCTACAACACGTTCCGCTTCCGCTGGACCCCGACTGGCATCCTCAAGGAAAACATCCCGAATTCCGGCGGCCAGTGGGGCCTCACCCAGGACGACAACGGCACAACCTGGAACATCGACGCCGGCGGCGAGCAGGGTCCGGTCAATTTCCAGATCCCGATCCAGTACGGCACCTTCAACGCGCCAGATGGCATGGAGGACAACTACCAGATCGTGTGGCCGATGAGCGGCGTGTACGACATGCAAGGCGGCATGAACCGCATCCGGGTGCCGCTCGGCGTGCTGAACCACTTTACGGCGGCGACCGGCCCGGACATCTACCGCGGCACCGCGCTGCCGGACGATCTCCGCGGCGACCTGATCTTCACCGAGCCGGTTGGCCGTCTCGTGCGCCGCACCAAGATCGTGAAGACCGAGGGCAGCACCCAGCTGCGCAACGCCTACCCGTTCTCCGAGTTCATCATGAACACGGATCCGCTCTTCCGGCCGGTCAACACCAAGACCGCCCCCGACGGCAGCCTGTACATCGTCGATATGTACCACGGCATCATCCAGGACACCCAGTGGTCCGCCCCCGGCACCTGGATGAATGCCCGGGTGAAGCAGCTGCAGCTCGACAAGGTCGTCGGCTACGGCCGCATCTGGCGCCTGCGCTACGATGGCATCCCGCCGCACGAGGGTGTTCCCGCCATCGCCGGCAAACCGGCCAAGGAGCTCAACCTCGCCCAGCCCAAGATGCTGGACGAAACCCCCGCGCAGCTCGTGGGTCACCTCAGCGATCCGAACGGCTGGTGGCGCGACACCGCGCAGCGTCTCCTCGTGCTGAAGCAGGACAAGTCGGTCGTCCCGGCCCTCGAAGGCCTGGCCCGCACCTCCACCGATCTCACCGCCCGCTTCCACGCCCTCTGGACGCTGGAGGGCCTCAACTCCATGCCCGCCGCGCTGGTGCGTGACCTGATGAAGGACGCCGCCCCGCGCATGCGGGTGCAGGCGATCCGGGCCAGCGAGACGCTCTACAAGGCCGGCGATCGTTCCTTCGCGGCCGATTACCGCGCTCTCGCGAAGGACAGCGAGCCGGACGTCGCCATCCAGGCGCTCCTGACGGCCAACATCCTCAAGGTGCCGGACGTCATGGCCCTCGCGAAGTCCATCGTCGAAAACAAGGAGACGATGCCCGGCAAGGCCAAGGGCATGCAGGAAATCGGCACTTGGATCGGCAATGGCGCCACGGCCGGTGGCCGCGGCGGTGGTGGCCGCGGCGGCGCGGCGGCCCTCGCCCCGGAGCTGCAGGCCTTGATGGAAAACGGCACCGGCACCTACACCTCCGTGTGCTTCTCCTGCCATGGCGAGGATGGCCGCGGCATGCCGATTGCGGATGGTGCCCCGGGCACCACCATGGCCCCACCGCTCGCCGGCTCCCCCCGCGTGCAGGCCCATCGTGACTATGTGATCAAGGCGCTCCTGAACGGCGTCACCGGCCCCGTCGACGGCAAGACATACACCCAAATCATGATCCCGATGAACGGGTTCACGGACGAGGCTCTGGCTGGCATCGCGTCCTATGTCCGCAACAGCTTCGGCAACAGCGCCGGTTACGTGACCGCCGCGGACGTCGCCCGCGTGCGCGCCGCCAACACCCGGACCACCCCGTGGACGGTCGCCGAGCTCGAAGCGACGCTGCCGACGCAACTCCTCCAGGATGCCTCCTGGAAGGTTTCCGCCAGCGCCACCGGCACGGCCAACTCGGCCAACGTGCAGAACGCCTTCAACCTGAATGGCTGGACCTTGCCAGCCGCGACGGCGACGGCAGCAACCGGCGCCCCTGCCCCGGCCGCCGCGACCGAAGCTCCCTGGTTTCAGATCGAACTCCCGAGTGCCATCAACCTCGCGGAAATCACCTTTAACGCCGGCGGCGGCCGCGGTGGTTTTGGCGGCGGCGGTGGATTCGGCGGTGGCGGCGGACGTGGCGCCGCCCCGGGCGCAGCCGCTGGCGGCCGCGGTGCGGCCGGT
>OMJT01000058.1 GCA_900299415.1 Opitutales bacterium | reverse complement strand
GGGCCCGCCGTGAAGCCGGTGGCCGCCAGCAACGCCACGCCCCAGGTGGCGAGCGCCGTCACAAGCGCGATGCCCCGGGCCGCGGCCGCACTCCGCCCCGCGAGCAAGGCCCCGAGGGCGCCCGCGAAGGACAGGTAGATGGTCCAGGGAAGGAGGCTCATGGCAGCGTGAGGTGGCCCGCCCAGGCGGTCACCAGCGGGTTAAAGAGCTTGGTCAGCAGCCCCGGCAGCACGCCGAAGAGCAGCATCAGGGCGGCGAGCAAGGCGAGGACGAGCCGCTCGCGGCCGGTCACGTCGGCGAACCCGATGCCGGCGCCGCGCGCCGGGCCGTGGAAGACGCGCTGCCAGAAGGTGAGGAGGAAGAGGGCCGTGCCGAGCAGGCCGAGCGTCGCGACCGAGGTGGCGACGGGGTGGAGGCCCCAGGCGCCGCGGAAGATAAGGAATTCACCGACGAACCCGTTCAGCCCGGGCAGGCCAAGCGAGGAGAACAGCGCGACGCCGCAGAGGCCGGCAAAAACCGGGGCCGCGGTGCGCACGCCGCCAAAATTGGCGATCCCGCGTTTGCCGCCGGCCCGCTCCTCGATCACTCCGAGGGCGAAGAAGAGCGCCGCGGCGGAGAGGCCGTGGTTGAACATCTGCAGGAGGGTGCCCGCGAGCGCCGCGCCGGCCGCCTCGCCCGTCAGGCCGTCGCGGCCGGTGGCGTAGGACACCGCGAAGAGGGCGAGCAGGCAGTAGGCGAGGTGGTTGACGGACGAGTAGGCCATCATCCGCTTGATATCCGTCTGGCGCATGGCCGCCCAGGCGCCGAAGACGACGCCGCCCAGCGCGAGCCAGATCAGACAGGGCGCGGCAGCATGCAGGTGGTCGGGGAAGATGGGCCAGAGGATCCGGAGGAAGCCGTACACGCCCATCTTCGACATGATGCCGGTCAGGAACATCGTCGCCCCGGCTGGAGCCTCGGCGTAGGTCGCGGGCAGCCAGCTATGGAAGGGGAAGAGCGGCACCTTCACGGCGAGCCCGAGCAGCACGCCGACGAAGACGGCGGTGCCGGCAATGCCGGGGAGCAAGCGGGCGATCTCGCCCTTGGCGGCGAGGGCGGCGAGCTCGCCGAAGTCCATCGTGCCGGCCGTGCCGAAGAGCGCCGCGAAGCCCAGCAGCATGAAGGCGCTGCCGCCGATCGTGTAGACCACGAATTGGTAGGCCGCCGCCGTGCCGCCCGGGCCGCCCCAGAGGCGGATCAGGAAATAGGCCGGTACGAGGCTAAGCTCCCAGAAGAGGAACCAGGGGAAGAAATCGAGCGCGAGGAACACACCGAGCGCGGCGCCCTGCAGCAGGAGGAAGAGCGCGCCGAAGAGGGCGGGGTCGCGGTCGTTCTTCCACGCCGCGAGCAGTGCGGCCGGCGAGACGAGGCCGGTCAGGAGCACGAGCAGCAGGCTCATGCCGTCGAGGCCGAGGTGATAGCGGACATTTAGCGCGCGGATCCAGGTGTGCGACTCGCTGAACTGCGGGCCCGTGACCGCCGGGTCGAAGCCGGCCAGCGCCACGAGGCCGAGTGCAAGGGTGGAGAAGCTGAAGAGCAGCGCGAGGCCGTGGGCGGCCGCGGCGGAGGCCTTGCCGAGGAAGGCGAGCAGCAGCGCGCCGGCCCAGGGGACCAGGATGATGAGCGAGAGCAGCGGCAGGGAACTCACCAGCCACCTCCCAGCATCACGGCGATCACCAGCACGACAAAGCCCAGCGCCACGGTGCGCAGATAGCCGTGGGCGTCGCCGCTCTGGCGGCGCGAGTAGAATTTTCCGGAGCCGCGCAGGCCGGCGCTGCCGGCGTCGAAGCCGCCGTTCAGGCCGCCCTCATCGGTGTCGCGGCTGAACCAGCCGGAGAAAAGGCCGAACCGGCCGGTGAAGTTGACGAGGCCGCCCCAGACCTGCCGGTCCATGAAGTCGGAGAACGCCGCACCAAATGTGTTCAGCCGGCCCGCGGTGGCGGCGTAGAGCTCGTCGAACATCAGGCGCTTGCCGAGGAAGGCGATCAGGCCCGGGCTGGCCCGCTCGAGCGGGTCTTTGTCGGTGGCCATGGCGCGGAGGTTGCGGCCGTAGATGAACCAGCCGAGGCCGATGCCGCCGCCGACCAGCACAATTGAGAGGATCATCAGGCCGGCACCCTCGAAGATGCCGTGGGCTTCGACTTCCGCGCCCAGGAGCTGCGATTGCAGCCACGGATGGGCGGGCGTGCCGAGGAAGCCGAGCAGGATCGAGCAGATGGCCAGCAGCACGAGCGGCACGGTCATGACCGCGGAATTCTCGTGGGCGTGGCTCGCCTCCTCGGTGCGGGCCTTCCCGAAGAAGGTCTCGGCCATCAGGCGCGTCATGTAGAACGCCGTCAGCACCACGGCGCAGAGGCCGGCGTAGAGCGGCAGGTGGGAGACGTCCCACTCGTGCGCGGCGTGAAGGATGGCCTCCTTGCTCCAGAAGCCCGAGAACACGAAGGGCACGCCGGCGAGGGCCATCATGCCGATCGCGAAGGTGCCAAAGGTCGCCTTCATGTGGCCCTTCAGTCCGCCCAGCCGGCGGATGTCCTGCTCGTGGTGCGCGGCATGGATCACCGAGCCGGCGCCGAGGAAAAGCAGGGCCTTGAAGAAAGCGTGGGTCAGGAGGTGGAAGATCGCGGCCGTCCAGGAGCCGACGCCGATCGCCAGCATCATGTAGCCGAGCTGCGACACGGTGGAGAACGCGAGGATGCGCTTGATGTCGTTCTGCGCGACGGCGATCACGGCGCCCATCAGGGCGGTGATGGCGCCGATGAAGGCGACCACGGTCAGGGCGTGGATCGGCGCGGCCTCCATCACGAGGTCGGCCGCCATCAGTGGGTAGATGCGGGCGATGAGGAAGACGCCGGCCGCGACCATGGTGGCGGCGTGGATCAGGGCGGAGACGGGCGTCGGGCCCTCCATCGCGTCGGGCAGCCAGACGTGGAGCGGGAACTGGCCGGACTTGCCGACCGCGCCGCAGAAGAGCAGCAGGCCGATGCCGGTCGTGACGGGCAGGCCGAACATCGCCACCTGCGCCGCCATGCCGCCGAGCGCGGGGGCCTCGAGGGCGCCCGCGCCGTTGTCGAAGAGGAGGAGCGTGCCGGTGGCATCGTAGAGCCAGACGAGGCCGAGCAGGAACCCGAGGTCGCCGATGCGGGTCGTGATGAACGCCTTCTTCGCCGCGGCCGCGGCCTCGGGCTTGTGGAACCAGAAGCCGATCAGGAGGTACGAGGCGAGGCCGACGAGCTCCCAGCTGACGAAGAGCGAGAGCAGGCTGTTGCTGATGAGGATGCCGAGCATCGCGGCGGCGAACAGGCTGAGGAAGCAGAAGAACCGCGCGGCATTCGGGTCCTCCTTCATGTAGCCAAGGCTGAAGATAAAGATCAGGGACCCGACGAACGTGACCATCACGCACATGAACGCCGTCAGCGGGTCGAGCAGCCAGCCGAGGCGCACGGCGCCGTCGCCGAGGGCGAACCAGGTGAAGTTGTAGGCTGCGTGCTCGGCCGGGTGGGCGAGCGCGGTCCGCAACGCGAGGCAGGAGACGATGAACGAGCCAACCAGGCCGGCGATGGCCGCCCCCGACGCCACAGCCAGCCCGCGGCGCGGCGTGAGCGCGCCGAGGCCCGCCGCGAGCAGGGGCAGGAGCGGGATGAGCCAGAGTTGTTCGGCGGTGATCATGTCAGCCCTTGAGCTTGCTCGCCTCCTGCAGCCGGATGTTTTTCTGGTGGCGGTAGATCGCGATGACGAGGGCCAGGCCCACTGCGGCTTCGGCGGCGGCGACGGCGATCGAGAAGATCACGAAAAGGATGCCGTCAGCCGGCGCGGTCGGCGGACCGTAGCGCCAGAAGGCGATGAAGTTCAGGTTGGCGGCGTTGAGCATGAGCTCGACGCCCAGCAGCACGAGGATGGCGTGGGAGCGCGAGAGCGCGGCGCCGAGGCCAACGGAGAAGAGGAGGGCGGAGAGGACGAGACAGAGCTGCAGGGGATTCATTGCTTCCCCTCCTTGTCCTGGGCGGCGATCACGACGCCCCCGAGCAGTGCGACGGTGAGAATGACGCCGACGACGAGCAGCCCGGCCACCTGCGGACCGGCGAGTTCCTCGCCGAGCTGGCGGACGGAAACTGGCGGGGCGGAGTCGGCCACCTTGCCGAGCGGCGAGCCAAGGATGGTGCCGACCAGCACGCCGGCCACGGCGCCCGCGGTGAGGAGGGCCCACGTGGCGCGGGTGACGGACTCGGGTGCGATGTCGAGGTCGTGGAATGAGCGCCGCGTCAGCAGCACGGCGAAAAGGGAAAGCATCGAGACCGCGCCGACATAGACGAGCAATTGGGCGAAGGCGACGAACTCGGCCCCGGCCCAAAGATAGAAGGCGGCAATACCGGCCCAGCAGCCCACGAGCAGGAGCACGCTGTGCACGAGGTTGCGCAGGCACATCGCCACCGAGGCGGCGGCGAGGACGATCACGGCGATGACGACAAAGGCGATCATGCGGCGTAGCGGTAGGTCCGCGGGGCATGGCCCTTGGTCAGGCGGCGGCCGATCAGCCAAAATGGCGCCGTGATGATGACAGCGCTGATCACCCAGCGGGCGGCGAGCGGCAGCGACGCGGTGAGGTGCCAGACCGTGACGTTGGCGAGATTGATCAGGCAGAGTGGGACGAGGAATTTCCACGTCAGCTGCATCAACTGGTCGATCCGCAGGCGGGGCAGGGTGGCGCGGATCCAGATTAGGGCGATGAGGAGCACGAGCAGCTTGGCCCCGAACCAAGCGTAGGAGGGGATGAACTGGAGCTGCGGCAGCGGGGCGTTCCAGCCGCCGAGGAAGAGGGTTACGGCCATGCCGCAGAGCGCGGTCATACCGAGGTACTCGGCCATGAAGAAGAGCGCGTACTTGAAGCCGGAATATTCCGTGAGGTGGCCGGCGATCAGCTCGCTCTCCGCCTCGGGAAGGTCGAAGGGCGAGCGGTTCGATTCGGCCAACGCGGCGATCATGAAGGTGATGAACCCGGCGAGGCCCCAGGGCGTGAGGATATACCAGTGCGGCACGAGGCCCCAGTGCCAGGAGGACTGGGCGGCGACGATCCCGGTCGTCGACAGCGAACCGGCGACCATCACGACGGGCACGAAGGAGAGGATCAGCGGCAGCTCGTAGCTGATGAGTTGGGCGAGCGCACGCATGGCGGCGAGCAGGGCGTACTTGTTGCGGCTGCCCCAGCCGGCCATGAAGACGGCCAGCTCGGTCGCGGCGCCGGCGGCGAAGAAGTAGAGCACGGAGGCGTCGAGCTCGACCGGCACGAGGTTGCGCCCGAACGGCAGCACCGCGAAGCCCATCAGCGACATTGCGAGCATCGCAACGGGCGCCAGGAAATGCAGGATCGGGTCGGCGTCGCGCGGCACGACGTCTTCCTTCGTCAGCATCTTGATGCCGTCGGCCATCGGCTGGCCGAGGCCGAACATGCGGCCCTCGGTGAACTTGAGGAAGGGCAGGCGGGAGGTGTACGGCAGGCCGGTGCGATTCGGGCCGGGCCGGTTCTGGACGCGGCCAAGGAACTTGCGTTCCACGAGGGTCAGGAGGGCGAAGAGGCTCGCGAAAATCGCCAGCACGAGCACCGCCGCGATCAGTCCCTGGACCAGCCAGCGCCACGACTCGGGCAGCCAGCCGAGGGCGGCGTCGCGCAGCGTGAGGGGAAGCTTTTCGAGGAAGCTGTCGTTCATGCGGTCGGGCCTCCCTGGGTGGGCTCGGCCGGCTTAGGCGCCGCCGCGGGGGCGGCAGGCTTGGGAGCGGCCGC
>OMJT01000057.1 GCA_900299415.1 Opitutales bacterium | reverse complement strand
TCGTGAAGCAGGACGTTTGTGTCGAGCACGAAGGTCTTCACCTTCGCCGAAACCCTCAGCCGCGGTTTTGGAGCGGTCGCCCCTCGCAGGTTTTCCATCGATAGGAGGTATTCCTGATGCGGAGCTGAGCACCGGCCACCCACCCTGTCGATAAAAGAAAAACGTCAGCAGCCGGCAGAATGCGGCGCCGGCGTCAGTTCCCCTGCGCTTTTGCGGCGGCCCCGCCGAAGAGTTCGCGGAGCAGGCTCCACGCCTTGCGCAGCCCGGCGGGCTGGACGCCACCGGCGAGCTTGTAAACGCGCACCAGCTCCTCCTCGTGCCCGCGGTACCTCGGCGGGAGCAGGAAAAGCGTGTCGCTGCCATCGTGCACGATGCTGGAGAAAAAGAATCCCCGGCCCACCGCGAGGGAGCCGGCGGGCACCGTCGCGCTTTTCTCGGCCAGCACGAGCCACGGGCGGTGGAAGAACTGCAGGCGGCCGTCGCTGCGCTCCACGAGGCGGCCGTAGGTACGGGGGGGCACGCCTGGCAGGTTGCCGCCGGCGAAGAGGCGGTTGTCGTTCTCCGCCGGCCGGAAGCGGCCCCGCCTTCCCGTGAGGAAGTCCCAGCAGAACACCGAGCCGAAAATTGTCAGGCGGAAAGCCCAGCCGGCCACGAACCAGGCGAGGACGATCACGACCGCGGAGAGCAACGCGCCAAGCCAAGGGTTGATGGTGGCCGTCAGCGCCACGAGCCCGAGCAGCGAGGTACGGGCGCTCTTCAGGACCGCGTCGATCGCGCCCCACGGGCTGAGAAGGATGAGCACGTTGATGGCATGCGATGCCATCCACACGACCGCGAAGACCGCCACGCCGAACGGGATCGTGAGCACGCTCAGCAACGTACCGCCGGTCGAGGCCCCGAGCTGGATCATGGCCAACCCGCCCGTGTGCAGCGGGTCCGCCGGCGCGCCTTGCCAGGCGAGGACCGCATTGGCCACCGACCCCATCGTGATCGGCACAACCGCGCCGGCCGCAACGAGACCGGAGAACTTATTCTCCACGGTCTCGAGGACATCGAGCGGCTTCTTCAGGCCCGGCGGCAAAGCGGTGCCTAGGGCGTCCTTCGCCGCACAAGCGGCGACCAGCAGCAGCGCCGGCAGCCAGAACTTCATCTGCGCGTACCAAGGCAGGTTCAGCCGCGCCGCCTCGTCGGTCGTGAAATACTGGTAGGCGCCATAGGCCCCCGTGCCGAGCAGCGGCGAGATCGCAAGCCCGGTCACGGTCGCGATGCCCTTCGCCAGCGGGGCGGCGGGCGAGCGGTCGGGCGCCGCGGCCGGTTTCGCCGCCGTGGCGGCCCACGCCAGCGGGGCGCCCGCGAGCACGATCAGGAGCAGCAGGGCAACCGGGGACAGCAGCCGTTTCATGGGTCCAGCCAAGACCGCCCGTCCGCCGATGGAAAGCCGCAAGTCCCGGCCCGGCCCCACCAACCGGCTTGCGCGCGGGTGGAGCGCTTGGTTGCCTGCGGGGCCGATGCTGACCAAGGCCGACATCCAGCGCCTCCGCTCGCTGCGCGAGAAATCCGCCCGCGAGGAGGCCGGACTCTTTGTCGTCGAGGGCCCGAAGGTCGTCGCCGAATTGCTCGCGGCCGGCTTCGCGTTCACCGAGCTCTACGCCACGCCGGGCTGGGCCGGGCCCGCGCCGGCGGCACTGCAGCGCATCACGGGCGAAGAAATGGCCCGCCTCAGCCACTTTCCCACCCCGTCATGCATCCTCGCCGTCGGCGCGATCACACGCCGCCCACTCCCGCCCGGGGCGCTCGAGCGCGGCTTTACTCTCGCGCTCGACGGCATCCAGGACCCGGGCAACGTTGGCACGCTCCTCCGCATCGCCGACTGGTACGGGGTCGAGCGGGTACTGTTGTCACCCGACTGTGCCGACCTTTTCTCCCAGAAAGTGATCAACGCCAGCATGGGCTCGTTCGCCCGCGTCGTGGTCCACACCGTCGACCTCGCCGCCGCGCTCACCGGCCGCCGGGCGCCGGTGCTCGGCTGCGACCTCGCGGGCGATGACGTTCACGGGCTGCCGCGGCTGACCGACGCCGTGGTCGTGATCGGCAGCGAGGGCCGCGGGCTCTCGGAGGGTGTGCGCCGGCTCGTCACGCGCCGTGTGACCATCCCGCGCTTCGGCGCCGCCGAGTCGCTCAACGCCGCCGTCGCCGCGGCCATCGTCTGCGACTGCCTGCGGAGCGGACGCTAGGTCACTTCTCCTTCGCCGCACCCTTCTTGCCGCCGCTGCCATGCAGCATGGTGCCGGCCAGGACGCCGATCGCGAACATGCCGAAGAAAATGATGGCCGCAGGCGCCTTGATCTTGTTCGCCGACGCGATCGGGAACGAGAAAGCGATGCTGTCCGTGTTGTACATGCCCACGTAAAGCATGACGAAGAGCAGGAGCAGGAACGCGATGGACTTGAGGACGGCCTTGAAGCTCATGGGGACGGAAACGGGTTGCGACTGGCCCATCAATACCCGGTCCGCCGCTATTGGCCATGAAATACTGGCCACGCGAGGCTCGACGCCCTCCGCCCATCCGGCGATCCTCGGGGTGTCATGATCCGCGCGTTCCAATGGGATCTTGCCCGGCAGGCCGAGCGGCTCGACTGGCTCGCCGCCCAGCTCCCGCGCTACGCGGACTGGGGCTATGACGAGCTGCACCTCCACCTCGAGGACGCCGTGGAATACCCCAGCCTGCCCGGCGTGGCGCGGGCCGGCGCATACACCTACGCCCAGCTCGGCTCGCTCGTGGACGCGGCGACCCGGGCCGGCATCCGCGTCGTGCCGATCGCGAACCTGCTCGGCCACACCCAGTATCTGGTCAAGGTCCCCGCGCTGCGCGACCTGAACGAGCTGCGCGCCGCCGACGGCTCGGCGCTCGAACGCGGGCAGATCTGCCCGGTCCACCCGCGCACGCCGGAGGTCGCCGCCAAGCTGCTGCTCGACCTAGCGCCCTTCTGCACCGCGGGACGCGTGCATGTTGGGCTCGACGAGTCGTTCCACCTCGGGCACCACCCGCTGAGCCGGGCCGACATCGCGCGGCACGGACTCGCGGGACACTTCGCCGCGTACGTCGACCGCCTCCATACCCTCGCCGCCGGGCACGGTCTGCGGCTCGGGATCTGGGCCGATATGCTCTACTTTCTCCCTGGTGCCATCGCCCGGCTGCCCCGGGGGATCGCGGCCTACGACTGGTACTACTATCCCTTCCCGCGCCACCCGCGCGTCGAACTGTTCAACTTCGCGGCGCGCGACCTCGCCGCGCCGCTGCGGGCGCAGGGGATCGGCTACTGGGGTTGCCCGATGAACAGCGGGTTCCGTCACGAGCCCATGCCGGTGTTTTCCGACCGGCTCGCCAATCTGCGTTCGTGGTGGGACCGCTGCCGCCGCACCGGTGCCGAGGGCTTCCTCGTGACCTCGTGGGAGACGGGCCGGATCGCCGCCGAGCTCCCCGTCGTGCTTGATGCCGCCGCGGCCTCGCTCTGGCTCGACCGCCCCGGGCTGTCGGCCGCGGCGATGCTGGAGCACGGATTCGCCCGGGTCTTCGGCCGCGCCACCGCGC
>OMJT01000056.1 GCA_900299415.1 Opitutales bacterium | reverse complement strand
AGGCCTGCGTCTCCGGCCGGCGTTCCGGGGAGAGCCAATGCTCGCGATGCGGCAGGTTCCACCACTCCGGCGGGGAGACGCGCAAAAGGCCCGGCAATCCGACCGCCCAAAGCAGCGGAAAGAGCACGCCGAAGCCGGTGATGAATCGCACGTACTGCTCCTGTGGCATCCAGCCGTTGGCAGTCCCGGCGGCGGTGAAGTGCGAGGCGACCCGCGCGGGCAGATGACCCGCCGACTGCCACACATAGACTAGAAAACCGGCCTCGAGGAGGCCGAGGGCCAGCCAGGGAATGAGGCGGCTGGATTTCATCCGGTTAGCCTCCCTACTTCGTCTCCAGCATCTCCCGCACGTGGTAGCGCTGGCGGGCTCGGACGACTTGGTAGGTGCGGCCAACGTACTCGCCGATCAGGCCGATGCCGACCATCGTGACGCTGATCAGGAAGAACAGGATGCCGAACAGCGTGAAGAGGCCGCCCTCTTCCGGGCCGATGATGAGGCGGCGCAGCGCGAGGACGATCACGAGCAGGAAGCTGCCCGCCGAACACGCCAGCGCGAACATCGTGAAGACCTGCAGCGGCGCGAGGGAGAAGCCGGTGATGAGGTCGAAGTTCAACCGAATGAGCTTGTAGAAGGAATAGTTCGAGGCACCCGCGTGCCTCTCCTCGTGCTTCACGCCCACCTCGCCCGGGTTGCCGGCGAAGCTGTAGGCCAGCGCGGGGATGAAGGTGTTGATCGCCCCGCTGCGCACGATCGCATCGATGATGGGCCGACGGTAGGCGCGCAGCATGCAGCCCTGGTCGGTCATCTCGATGTTGGTGGTGCGGCTGCGCACGACGTTGATCAGCTTCGAGGCGACGGTGCGGAACAAGCTGTCCTGCCGGTTGAGGCGGAAGCCGCCGACGTAGTCATGGCCGGCGTCGACCAGCGCGAGCAGCTTCGGGATCTCCTCGGGCGGGTTCTGCAGGTCGGCGTCAAGCGTCACGATCACCTCGCCGCACACCCGCTCGAAGGCCGCCATGATCGCCATGTGCTGGCCGTAATTGGCGTTGAAATCGACCACCCGGGTAACGTCCGGCCGCGCCGCATGCTGCGCCCGCAGCAGCTCGAGCGAGCGGTCGGCGCTGCCGTCGTTGGTAAAGATCACCTCGTAGCCCCGGCCGAGCCCGTCGAGCACCGGGTAGAGGCGCTGGAACAGCACGGACAGGTTCGCCTCCTCGTTGTAGACGGGGATGACGATGGAGAGCGCGGGGTTGGATGACACGGCTACGGAAGAGACAGATCAGTAAAACCGCTTTTTACAGAAGGAAACGGAGAAAACGGAGAAGATTTTGGCACCGGATTCGTCCGGAAAATTTCCCGATCTCAGTTTCCTCCGTTTCCTCCTGTGAAAGCCAAGGTGCCTGAGATCATTTGAGGCTGCGTTTCAGAAGCGTCATCAAAGTGCCGACCACGCGGTCCACGTCGGTGTCCGCCATCGCTGGGAAGAGCGGGATCGTGAGGATGTTGCGGCCGGCGTACTCGGCGTGGGGGAAGTCGCCGTCCTTCCAGCCGAGCTTCCGGTAGAGCTTGAAGCGGTGGATCGCCGGGTAGTGCACCTGCGAGCCGATGCCGGCGGCCTTCAGTTCCTCCATGACCACTGCCCGGGGCACCTTCAGGCGCGGCTCGGGGAGCATGACCTGGAACATGTGCCAGTTGGTGTCGGTGAAATTCGCGGGCGGCAGGCCGAGGCCGAGTTTTTCCGCGCCGGCCGCCGCGAAAGCCGCGAAGTAGCGCCGCGCCAGGGCGTGGCGCCGGGCGTTGAACTCCGCCAGTCGGTCGAGCTGGCCGAGGCCAACGCGAGCCGCGACGTCCGTGAGGTTGAACTTTCCGCCGACGATCTCGACCTCCATGCCGTCCATGCCGGAGCGGATCACGCCCTGCAGGCGGTATTGCTCGGCCAGCGTCGCCTCGCGCTCATCATTGAGCACGAGCGCACCGCCTTCGATCGAGGTCACGTTCTTGTTCGGGTGGAAACTGAAGGAGACGAAGTCGCCGAAGGCCCCGATGTTCCTGCCCTGCCAGGTGCTGCCGTACGACTGCGCGGCGTCCTCGATGACGCGGAGCCGGTGCTTTTTCGCGAGGGCGTGGAGGCGGTCGCGGTCCACCGGCAGGCCCGCAAGGTCCACCGGCATGATCGCCCGCGTGGCGGGCGTGACCGCAGCCTCGATCCGGCCGAGATCGATGTTCCGCGTCGCCGGGTCGATGTCGACGAACACGGGCCGCGCGCCGACGGCGAGGATGACGTTGCTCGTCGCAACCCAGCTGAGCGGCGTGGTGATGACCTCATGGCCCGGCCCGATGCCCGCGACCCGCAGGGCGATCTCCATCGTGCAGGTGCCAGAGTTGAACGCCCGGACAGGGCGGCCGCCGCAGTGCGCCGAGAGCCGCGCCTCGAAGGCCTTCACCTGCGGGCCGGAGGTGATCCAGCCGGACCGCAGGACCTCCACGACGCCCTGGATGGTGGCATCGTCGATGGCGGGCTTGGTGAAGGGGAGAAAATCGGGGGCGGACATCAGGAAACAAAAGCCGGTTTAACCACGGATTTCACGGATTACACGGATGAGGAAGAGAGATATCTTATATACTGCGCCTTAAACAACCAAGGATCGAGGCTCGCATCCGTGCAATCTGTGAAATCCGTGGTTAAAAACTCCGGCGCTCGATTCACGGCCGGTTGCTGAAGAGGACGTGGTTGCGGGTCTCCGCCAGGAGCTGGAACTGGAACGACGCGTCGCGGAACAGCGGCTCGGCCTCCTCCCGGCGGGCCACGACCCAGAGGCGCTGGGGGCCGGCCCACTGCCGGCGGAATTCCGGCTCGTCGACGAAACGGCCGCTCGCCGGGGCGGCCGGGTCGATGTCGATCTCGAGCTCGTCCTTCCACGCGACAGTGCCGACCTCGCGCCGCGCGTAGAAGACGAAGTCGTGGAAGAAACCCCGGTAATGGTAGATGCGGTCGCCGGGCTGGATCCTCGCCATGGTGTACGCCGCGAGGCTGCGGGTGTCGGACCGCGCGAAGTCGTCCTGCGCCGTCGCCACCGCGGCATAGAAGCCGGCGGCCGTCACCGCCACCGCGGCCAGCGCCTCGCGCACGCCGCGGTTGCGGCTGAACCAGACCGACGCCACGCCGCCCGTGATGAGGATGACGGCCCCGGGGATGGCGTTGTCGCGCACGGCGAGGCGGATCTCCTCCGGCCGGATCGTGCCGGGCCGCAGGGCCGCGATGAGCAGGGCGGCGCCGAGGATCCCCGCGAAGAACCCGAAGATCCGCAGCGGCCAGCGCAGCCGTTCCGTGGACTGCCCGGCCACGATCCCGGCGAGCCACGCCCCGAGCAGGACGGCGAGCGGCGGGAAGACCGGCAGGATGTAGGGGATAAGCTTCGACTGCGACTTGCTGAAAAACAGGAGGATGAAGCCCGCCCAGAGCGCGAGGAACCACGCGTCGGCGTTCGCCCCGCGCGCCGCGGTCCAACCGCCCTTCAGCCGCTCGCGGAGCACCGGCCAGAGGAAGCCGGTCCAGGGGAAAAACCCAGCGAGGAGCACGGGGCCGAAATACCACCAGGGCTCGGCCCGGCCGTGGGCCGTCGTGGTGAAGCGTTCCCAGTGCTCGTGCACGAAATAGAACTGCGCCCACTGCGGGTTGCGCTGCGCCGCGAGCACATGCCAAGGCACAGCGATCGCGGCGAAGAGCAGCAGGCCGGTCGGCAGGTACAGCGGGAGGAGCCGGCGCCACTGGTTGAACACCAGCAGCCAGAGGAACATCACCGCGCCGGTGAGGAGAAAGCCGATCAGCCCCTTTGCCAGCGTCGCCAGCGCGGCACTCGCATACAGCCCGTAGAACAGCCACCGCCGCCGCGCCCCCGGGGCTTCGCGCACGCCGAGCAGGAAACAGAAGAGCGTGGCGCTCATCAGCACCGCCACCGGCATGTCCAGCAGCAGCACGCGCGAGAGGGCGAAAAAAAGCAGCGAGGTCCCGAGCCCCCCGGCCGCCAGCAGGCCCGCCGTGCGGCCGTGCAGACGACGTGCCGCGGCGTAGGTCAGCAGGATGCCAGCCAGGCCGAAGCCCGCCGGGATCGCCCGCATCGCCCAGTCGTTGGCGCCGAAGACCTCCTGCAGCACCGCGCCCACCCAGTACACCAGCGGCGGCTTTTCGAAATAGACCACGCCATTGAGCCGCGGCGTCACCCAGTCGCCCGTCGCCACCATCTCCCGCGGGATCTCGGCGTAGCGGCTCTCGTCGGGGTTCGCCAGCGGCGCCGAGCCGAGCTGGAGCCCGAGCAGCACCGCAAATAACACCGCGAGCACGAGCAAGTCGCGGCCCCATGGGGCGGACGCGGGCTCGGTCGGCGGAGCGTCAATCGACATAGAGCGGGTCAGGGAGCCGCCGCCAGTGGCGCCAGTCCCGCCTCGCGGCGGTACTTCGCCTGGTCCTCAGGGCTGACGGCCTTGTAGGCGTCGTGACGGTAGAGGTAACTCGCCGTCTGATAGTAGGCGATCGTCTCCTCGATCCGCTGCGGCGGCTTCGGGGTGAGGTCGAAGGTCTTCGGGTTGAAGGTGTACTCGGCGGACTGGCGGACCGGCGAGAGCACGGAAAGGTCGCCGCGCTTGTACAGCCCGAGCTTCTGGTAGTTGCCGATCAGGGCGCGCGGGTCGGAGAGCGGCTTGCGCACGTCCCACCCATAGAAACGGCTCGCGTAGCTCCAGTTCAGCAGGCCGAGGAGCGTCGGCGCGTAGTCGACCTGGCTCGTGAGCGCGGCCACATGCCCCGGCGCGATCTGGCCGCCGGGCGTGTGAACGATCAGCGGGATGTGGTAGTTCTGCACCGGCAGCGCGGTCTTGCCCGCGACTGAGGCGCAGTGGTCGCCCACGATCACGAAAACCGTGTTCTTGAACCACGGCTTCGACGCCGCTTCGCGAAGGAACTGCCCGATTGCGAAATCGGAGTACTTCACCGCGCCCGAGCGGCCCGACTCCTTCGAGGGCAGGTCGATCTTGCCCTCGGGGTAGGTGAAGGGCCGGTGGTTCGACGTCGTCATGACGAAGAAATGGAACGGCTTGTTCGCCGCAAACGACGCGTCGGCCTCGCGCATCGTCCAGCGGAACAGGTCCTCGTCGCAGGCGCCCCAGGCATTCGCGAAGGTGATGTCCTTCGACGCGACGGAGGCCCGGTCGACAATCCGGTAGCCGTTGTCGCCAAAGAAGTCGTTCATGTTGTCGAAGTACCCGTAGCCGCCATAGATGAACGCGGTGTCGTAGCCGCGGCTATTGAAGACCGAGCCGAGCGTAAAGAGGTTCTCGTTGCGCGGGCGCTTGATCAGCGAGCGGCCGGGCGTCGGCGGCAGCGAGAGGGAAAGCGCCTCCATGCCGCGGTCGGTGCGCGTGCCGGTGGCGTAGAAGTTGTCGAAGACCAGGCTGCGGGCCGCGATGTCCTCAAGGTTGGGCGTGAGCCGTGAGGCGCGGTTGAAGATGCTGAGGAAGTCGGCGCTGAGGCTCTCAACCGTGATCTGGATGACGTTCATCCGGAGCTCGGGGCCCTCGTTGCGGATGAAGCGGAGGGTGTCGTGCGGGTCGGTGCCGATCCGCTTGGCGCCGTCGGCGGCGAGCACGCCGTGCAGGCGCTGAAACGCGTCGTCGTCCGGCAGCGTCGGGTAGAATTGGTTGTAATCGAGCTCGTTGTTCCAGAACGCGGCGAAGAGCGACCACACGCCGTCCTTCGCCAGCTCGCGGTTGTAGTTGTTGGCGAAGTTCGGGATCCGGTCCGAGTCGAGCGCGAAGCCCGCGATCAATGCGGCGAGCAGCCAGGCGGCGCCGTCACGCGCGCGGGCCCGGAGGGGCTGCGGCTCGGCCCCGAACCACCGCGGCAGCAGGCCCGTGCGCCAGAACACCGCATAGCCGGCGAGCGTGGCGAGGAAGAGCCCCGCGTAGATCAGGGGCATCGGGTAGGACTCCCGGATGTTGTCCACCACCTCCTGCGTGTAGACGAGGTAGTCGACCGCGATGAAGTTGAAGCGCACGCCGAACTCGTCCCAGAAGACCCATTCCGACACCGCCCCGAAGAGCATCAGGCCGAGGCCGCCGAAGAGGATGATATGGCCGAGACCGCGCCCAAGTCGACCGGCGAAGAACCGCGCCGGCAGGAAGATGAACAGCAGCGCGAGCGGGCTGGCAAAGAGCAGCGCGGTGCCGAGGTCGTAGACCGCGCCGAGCCCGTATGCGGCCGGCAGGCTGAGGTTGAAGCTCACGTCGCCCGCGGCCTTCACCGTCAACGCGAGGCGCGTCAGCAGCGCTACAGTGAGGAAGAGCAGCACGAACAGCAGCACGCCGCCGTGGCGGCGGTGGAGCAGGCGTTCGAGGAAGGTCGGGAGTTTCATGGGGTGCGGTTTCCTGCGGGAACGCGCGCGGCCCGGCCGGAGATCAGCACTCTGCGCCCGCGTCGCAGTCTGACAAGTCACGAGTGCCTTTCATTCCCGTAAGGAACCCACCAAATCCTTTTAACCGCGGATTACACGGATTACGCGGATGCCTCGGATGCCGGACGTCGATCCGACTGAAGGGAACGGGGGGCGCCCATCCGCACCGATCATCGGAAACAAATTCATGGCTCCCCGAAACAGATGGACCGGCCCGGCGGTCCGGGTTCAGAGCTCCATCCGCGCAATCCGTGTAATCCGCGGTTGGAAAGGTCTGGGGGTGCGACCGAATTTTTTCCGTGCGCCGCGCGGCCCCGTCCGCCAGTCTGGCCGGCCCGTTTACCCCATGGCCGCCGCACGGAACTTCACCTTCATCTGCGGGCAGGATGACTATTTGGTCACCCGGGCCGGCGAGCAGGCGTTTGCCGAGCTGGCAAAGGACGTGGCCGATGAGTTCTCGCGCGAGGTGATCAGCGGCTTCGCCGGCAACGTCGGCGAGGTCGAGACCGCGCTCCAACGCTTCCGCGAGTCGGTGCAGACCGTGCCGATGTTTGGCGGCCGGCGCGCCGTGTGGCTGCGTGACGTGAATTTTCTCGCCGACACCGTGACCGGCCGCGCCGAGGGCACCTTGGCCGTGGTCGAGGGACTGCAGGAGCTACTCGCGGCCGTGAACCCCGAGGAGACCGCGGTGCTCGTCACCGCCGCGCCGGTGGACCGGCGCCGGTCCTTCCCTAAGTGGTGCGAGAAGAACGCCGAGTTCACCCTGGCCGGCGGCGATGGCGAGAATACCGGCGAGATGCTCGCCGGGGTCGTGGCCGCCGAGGCCAAATCGCTCGGCGTGTCGTTCGGCCCCGGGGCTGTCGAGCTCCTAATCGCCCGCACCGGCGCCAACACCCGCCTGCTGGTCGAGGAGACGCGTAAACTGGCCACCTTTGCGGCGAACAACGGCGAGGCGGCGCTCATCACCGAGGACAACGTCGCCGAGCTCACGCCCAACACCGCCGAGGGCGACTTCTTCGAGACGGCCGAGGCGTTCTTCAGCGGCGACCTGAAGTGGACCCTTTCCGCGCTGCACCGGCATTTCTTCAGCGGCGGCGACGCCCGTCCCGTGATCAGCGCGCTGCAGAACCGGAACCGCCTTCTCCTCCAGGTGCGCACCCTGATCGATGCCGGCGAGGTCCGCCAGGGCCCCCGCGGGCTCGACGGCCTCCAGCGCGCCGCCGCGGCCTACGCGGCCCGCTTCGGCGCCGCCGCCTCCGAGAAGAGCTCCTACAACGTCTTCGCCCAGAACCCCTGGTACCTCGGCAAGCTCGCCGGCACCGGCCGCCTCCCCACCCTGCGCCGCCTGATCGACAACCAGCAGGACTTCATCAGCGCCTTCGCCGAGATCGTCCGCCGCCCGCAGGAACAGGAGGAGGTCCTGCGGGATTTAGCTGTGCGCTGCCTGGCGGGTTGAGCCCGGTCCCGCCATGGCCTCCGCCCCTAAGTCCCAAAAGATTTTCCATCGCGACGGCACGCTCTGGGCGAAAGGCCAGACCCGCGACGGGAAGGAAACTGGCTATTGGGAATGGTTCCGGAAGTACGGAACGAAGCTGCGCTCCGGCTATTTCGAAAAGGGCGAGCAGACCGGCGAATGGACGACCTACGACCGGAAGGGCAAGGTCTACAAGGTCACGACGATTAACCCGAAGACAAAGCAGCGGAAACAAAACGCCGAACGCTGAACGTCCAACTTCGAACGCCGACGCCGGCAAATCCGGTTTCGAAATTCTTCGGCGTTCAGCGTTGGACGTTCGGCGTTCGGCGTTTTGCCCGGAACCGCCACCCGGCGGACTTGCCCGCCAACCAGTCAGTTTTTCCGCTGGCTCCCTCCCCCCGGCACCGGCTTACTCGCCCGTCTCCCGCGTGAACGAACCCACTCCAGCCGAAGCCGCCATTCCCAACGTCCTGGCCGAGCGCTACGCCTCACCCGCGATCAAGGCGATCTGGTCCCAGCCCGGCCGCATCGCCCTGGAGCGCGACTTCTGGATCGCGGTGATGAAGGCCCAGCGCGACCTCGGCGTGCCGATCCCGGCGGAGGCAATCAAGGACTACGAGCGGGTGAAGGGCCTCATCAATCTCGAGTCCATCGGGAAACGCGAGCGCGTCACGCTCCACGACGTGAAGGCCCGCATCGAGGAGTTCTCCGACCTCGCCCACCGACAGTTTATCCACCTTGGTCTCACCAGCCGCGACCTCACCGAGAACGTCGAGCAGCTCCAGGTCTACCGCTCGCTCAAGGTCATCCAGTTCAAGGCCGCCGCCGCGCTGCTCGCGCTCTCCCGCCAGGCCGCCGCGCACCGTGACCTGATGATCACCGGCCGCACCCACAACGTGCCGGCCCAGCCCACCACCCTCGGCAAGCGCCTCGCGATGTTCGGCCAGGAAATGCTCGAGGCCGCCGCCCGGCTAGACGAGCTCGTGGAACGCTACCCCGTCCGCGGCCTGAAGGGCGCGGTCGGCACCCAACTCGACCAACTCACGCTCCTCGGCGGCCGGGCCGACAAGCTCTCCGAGCTCGAGGGCCGCGTGATCAAGCATCTCGGTTTCCACGCCTCGCTCTCCGCCGTCGGCCAGGTCTACCCGCGCAGCCTCGACTTCGAGGTCGTGAGCGCGCTCCACCAGGCCGGCGCCGCCGCCGCGAGCTGCGCCACCACCCTGCGCCTCATGGCCGGGGCCGGCCTGCTCACCGAGGGTTTCCAGGAGGGCCAGGTCGGCTCCTCCGCCATGCCGCACAAGGTCAACGCCCGGAACTGCGAGCGCATCTGCGGCTTCAGCACCATCCTCGCGGGATATGTCACCATGACCGGCGCGCTCGCCGGCCACCAGTGGAACGAGGGCGACGTCTCCTGTTCCGTCGTGCGCCGCGTCGCCCTGCCCGACGCGTTCTTCGCGATCGACGGCCTACTCGAGACCTACCTCACGGTGCTGCGCCAGATGGACGTCTTCCCCGCCGCCATCGCCGCGGAGAACGAGCGCAACCTCCCCTTCCTCGCCACCACCACGATCCTGATGGAGGCCGTGAAGGCCGGCGCCGGCCGCGAGACCGCCCACGAGGCGATCAAGGAGCACGCCCTCGCCGCCGCCAAGGCCCTCCGCTCCGGCGGCGGGGCGGGCGACGCCGACCTGCTGGCCCGCCTCGCGGGCGACCGCCGCATCGGCCTCGGGAAAAAGCACCTCGCCGCCATCCTCTCCGAGAGCCACCGCTTCGTCGGCTCCGCGCCGAACCAGGTCGACGCCTTCGTCGACGAGGTGAAGCCGCTCGCCCGGAAGTTCAAGTACGCCGCGGATTACCGGCCGGGAAAGCTACTCTGAGGCCGATCCTTGGGCGTTGAAAGTTGAGCATTAGGCGCTGATCGTTCCCCGCGATCCCCACCCCCCGTTCGCCCGATGAAACCCCCGTTCATCCTCAGCGCGATGTTCCTGGCTTCGGCGCGCCTCTTCGCCGGCATCGACCAGGCCGTCACCGAGTCCACCGCGCCCGACACCTACCGCATCACCTTCACGGCCACCGCCGGCACCGGCCCGGTCGCCGTCTTCGCCAGCTCGCGGGCCGACCGCATCGACACCGCCCAGCCGCTCGTCGCCAGCGCGACCAGCCCGGTGACGGTCAAGGTCCCTTCGGCCCAGCGCGTCTACTTCCACCTCAAGCCGGCCACCGGCCCGGCGCGCGTCACCTCGATCCGGGTGCTTCCGCTCGACGGCGGCATCAACTTCCGCGACCTCGGCGGTTATCCGACTCAGGACGGCCAGCACGTGAAGTGGGGCCTCGTCTACCGCTCGGCCAAGCTCGACCAACTCTCGCCACGGGACTACGCGTACATGGAGAATCTCGGGCTCAAGGTGGTCTGCGATTTTCGGATGGAGCAGGAGCGCGCCCGCGCCCCGACCACTTGGACCGGCCCACGGGCACCGGAAATCTATTTCAACCCGATCGACACGCCGGCCGGCCCGCGCCGCGCCCAGCAGGCGATGACCCCGGAGGAACGGGCCAAGATCCCAGCCGGCCTCGCCGGGACCTACCGCTGGATGGCGACCGACGCGCTGCCCGAGTTCGGCGTCCTTATGAAGCGCATTGCCGCGGGCGACACGCCTATGCTCTTCCACTGCCAGGAGGGCCGCGGCCGCACCGGGCTCTTCGCCGCGCTCGTGCTGCTGGCCCTTGAGGTGCCCCGCGATGTCATCATGCAGGATTTCATGCTGACAAACGACCTACTGCTCACCGACGAGGCGCTGAAAAAGATGTCCAACGCCATGGCCGGCGGACGCGGCGGCGAGCCGTCGATCGAGTCGATGCGCAACCAGCTGCGGATCTCCGAGGATTACCTGAAGGCCGCCTTCGCCGGCATCGACGAAAAGTTCCCGACCACGGAGTCGTTCCTCCGCGATGGCCTCAAGCTCTCTCCGGCCGAGGTTACTGCATTGCGCGGACGCCTACTGGAGCCCTAGCTCGGAGGTGCGAAGGGCCGAAGTTCGGAGGCCCTGAAAATCAAATCCTCTCCTTCTTGGTACCTCGGCACCTCAGGCTTTTACCCGTTCACCAGGATCAGGCGGCGCAACGCCCGATTGGCCGCTTCGGCCGCGAAGTTGAGGAGGTGGATCAAGGGATGTGGCTGTTGCCCGCCTTGCCGTGGTGCGGGATCGCCAGGGCGGCCTCGATTAGCACGCGCGATGGAACGGGCACCCTCGGAGCGAACGAGCGCAGGAGGCGGACGGTGGAGGCCTTGCGCAGGTCCTCGTCGGTCAGCCCCGCGAACTGCTCCACTGAGGAGCGCGGCGAACCGGGCAGCATGCCGGGACAGGGCCACGGCTGTGACGCCGCAGGAGAACTTCGCCGCGACCGGGTTGCGGATGAGCTGGCCCGATTCGACGAGCAGCTGCGCAGCACCGGGGAGCCCCTGCGCCCCCTCGAACAGTCCGTCATGGCGGCAAAGCAACTTGGTTATCCGTTTAGTATCGGTACGCGCGGCCCGATCTTGAATCGACCCAGGCGGAAAATCCCGAGGTTCCGGCCGCGCCCAAATTAGGGTTTGCCTCCGCCTGCGGGCCAACGCTTTGATGTCCCTTCGCGTTTTTTCCATCCCTCACCCTCACTTATCCTAGTCATGGCTGAAGAACTTGTCGGCAATGTCCTCGTGGGCCAGTCGGGCGGCCCCACCTCCGTTATCAACGCCAGCGTCGCCGGCGTCATCGCGGAATCCCTCAACCATGCCGCGATCGAGGAGATCTACGGTTCCCTGAACGGCGTGCTGGGCATCCTGCACGAGGACTTCATCGATCTCGCGGGCCAGTCCCAGCAGGCCATCCGCGCTCTCCGCCACACCCCCGGCGCCGCCCTTGGCACCTGCCGCTACAAGCTCAAAAAGCAGCAGGATTTCGAGCGCATCCTCGAGGTGTTCAAGGCCCACAACATCCGCTACTTCTTTTACGTCGGCGGCAACGACTCCCAGGACACCGCGGACAAGATCTCCAAAGTCGCGCAGGCCCAGGGCTACGCCCTCCGCGTCATCGGCATCCCGAAGACCATCGACAACGACCTCCCGATCACGGACCACTGCCCCGGCTACGGCAGCGTGATCAAGCACATCGCCACCACCGTCCGCGAGCTCGCGTGCGACAATGCCGCGATGGGCCAAGGCGACCTCGTCCAGGTCGTCGAAGTCATGGGCCGCAGCGCGGGCTGGATCGCCGCCGGCGCCTCGCTCGCCAAGCGCCGCGATCACCCGCACGATCCGCCGCACATCATCCTCCTGCCCGAGTTGCCGTTTGACCCCGAGAAGTTCGGCAACGAGGTGAAGCGCGTCCTCTCCCGCGAGAAGTACTGCCTCGTGGTCGTGGGCGAGGGCCTCGTCGACGGCGACGGCAACTACGTCACCGCCGAGGCCACCACTGACGCCTTCGGCCACGCCCGCCTCGGCGGCGTCGGCGAGTACCTCCGCGAGGTGCTCGACAGCCAGGTGCCCGGCGTGAAGACCCGGGTCGTCAGCCTCGGCAACGCCCAGCGCGCCGCCGCCCACGGTTCCTCCAAGGCCGACAACGACGAGGCCTTCCTCGCCGGCCAGGCCGCCGTCCGCGCCGCGATCGCCGGCGAGACCGACAAGATGGTCACGCTTCTCCGCGGCGACACCGACCAGTACACCTGCGAGACCGGCCTCGCCCCGCTGAGCGACATCGCCAACGGCGTGAAGAAGCTGCCCCGCGAGTGGATCAACGAGGACGGCGTGAGCATGAACTTCCAGTTCCTCCGCTACGCCCAGCCCCTCATCCAGGGCGAGGTCAACGTCCCCTTCGACAATGGCCTCCCGGTCTTCGCCCAGCTGAGCAAGAGCACCGTCGACAAGGTGCTGCCGGGTTACGAGACCTGAGCGACCCGATCCCTTCAATCACGGCCCATCCCTCCGCGGGACCGGCCTTTTTGTTTGGGGCACGATCACCGCGCCGGCCACTCCACCTGCGCCCGCGGCAGGTGTACCGTGAACTCGGTCCAGTCCGTGTCGGAGGCGGTGAGTTCGATGCGGCCCTTGTGGGCGGTGGCGATCTCGCGGCAAAGGCTGAGACCGAGCCCGCTGCCGCCGGTCGCGCGGCCGCGGTCGGCGTTGAGGCGGTGGAATCGCTTGAACAGGTCGTCGCGCTGCCCGGCCGAGATGCCCGCGCCCGTGTTGCCCACGCGAAAGTGGGCCTCCTTGGCGCTGCCCTCGAGGGCGATCTTGATCAGGCCCCCGGGGCGGTTGTAGCGCACCGCGTTGTCCACGAGGTTCAGCAGCACGCGCCGCAGCAGCACGGGATCACCCGGCACCCGCACGCCCGCCGGGGCCCAGACCTCGACCTTCAATTCTCCCGGGGCCGCGAGCAGCTCAGCGTCCTCGGCCACCTCCGTGACTAGCGCGCTGAGGTCCACGAGGGATTTCTCGAGCGGGATCTTGCCGGCGTCGAACCGCGCGAGCAGCAGGAGGTTTTCGGTGATCTTCTGCAGGGCCACCAGCTGCTCCTGGAGATTGACGAGAAACGCCTCCTGCGCCGGCGCCAGGTCCTCGACGTGGAGCGCCTGCTCAACTTCGCCGCGGAGGATCGTGAGCGGCGTGCGCAGCTCATGCGAAGCGTCGGCCGCGAAACGGTTGGCCTGGAGGAAACTTCGCTCCAGCCGGTCCAGCATGCCGTTGAGCACGCGGACATGGCGTGTGATCTCGTCGGGCGCGCCTGTCTCCGGCAGGCGCTCGGCCAGGCGGTCGGCCGTGATCAATTCCGCCTTGCGCGTGATCTGCACCATCGGCTGCAGGGCCCGTCCCGCCAGCCACCAGCCACCGCCGCCCGCGAGCAGTAGCACAAAGGGCAGCGCGAGCGCGTAGCCCTCGAGCAACTCGCGCACGTCCTGGTCCGCGTCCTTCGGCTCGGCCGCCAGCAGCAGCGTCGTGTCGTCCTCGATGAATTCCCCCACCCGCAGGCGCACGCCCTGCAGGACATGGGAGAAGGCCCGGCCGCCGGTCTTGGTGTGCTTGGCCAGCGAGGCGTAGGCGGCCGGCGAGGCCAACTGCACCTCCCGCTTCGGGCCGAGCAATGCGTAACCGCCGAGATCCGGGTCCGCCTTGGCCAGCGTCTCGATCCAGCCGTCACCCGTGGCCCGCGTCTCCTTGCGGAAGGCAAACGCGATCTCCGCGTCCGTCGCCAACCGCGTGTCGAGCTCGCCGATGTCCTGGCGATAGAGCGCGTAGGCCACGATGGCGCTGAACATCGCCAGCGCGAGCGCCGTGACGCACGCCGAGCCGAGCGCGATGCGCCACCGAAATGCCAGGGGCTTCATCGGGCCAGCATGGGCTCAAACCCGCGCGCTAGCCAGCCTTCAGGGAATAGCCGACTCCGCGCACCGTGCGGATGAGCTTCTCGTTGTGGCCGTCGTCGAGCTTGCGGCGCAGCCGCTGGATGCAGACGTCGACCACGTTCGTGCCCGGGTCGAAATGATAGTCCCAGACCTGCTCGCACAGCTCGGTGCGGGTGAAAACCCGGCCCGGCGAGCGCATCAGCAACTCGAGCAGGTCGTACTCGCGGCCCGTCAACTCCACCGGCTGCCCGGCACGCACCACCGCGTGCGTGACGAGATTGAGGGTGACATCCTCGTGCTGGCGCACGACCGGGGCCTTGCCCTCGGTGCGGCGCCAGAGCGCGCGCAGGCGGGCGACCAGTTCCTCGACTGAGAAGGGCTTCGTCAGGTAGTCGTCCGCCCCGGCATCGAGCCCGGCGAGCCGGTCCTCGAGCCCGCCGCGGGCTGTGAGCAGGATCACAGGCAGGCCATCGGCGCGCTTGCGCAGTTCGCGCAGCACCGAGAGGCCGTCGCGGCCCGGCAGCATGATGTCGAGCACGGCGGCGGCGAAGTTGTCGCTGGCCGCGAGCTTCAGCGCCTGCTCGCCGTCGCCGCAGACCTTCGGCTTCAAGCCCGCGGCGGCAAGCCCGTCGGCAATCAGTTTTGCGATGCGCGGTTCGTCCTCGACTACGAGGATCTCCTTGGCGGCCCCGGTGCTCATGCCCCCTGATTTCCCGCGACCCGCGCAGGTTGTCAACGTGACACCAGCCGGGGCGATGACTGTTTCGTCATGGTCCGGCGCGACCCCGGGATTTTGCCGAGGCCGCCCGACACGCAGCCGGTCGCGCACCTGGATCTTTGGCGGGAGAATCCCGCGGGCGAGCGCCCACCCCCACCCAGAAAACGACCCATTCTCGGTTCGACGGGATCCCCGCGATCGCCATCCTGTCTCCATCCGGACCCGGCCCCACCCGCCCGGATAATCCGCCATGAGCCCCGCGCGCCTCCTCCTTCTCGCCGGCCTGCTGTTGCCGGGTCCGGCTTTTGCCGCCGCGGCGCCGGCCGGGGACGACGAGGAACGGGTGGTCCGGCTGGACGCCTATGATTTCACCGACAGCGCACTGGAGGACTTCGGCCTGCAGGTGCGCCGCGGCGTGCGTGACCCAGCGCGTTCCACGCTCCTCTGGCCCCTGCGCGTGCCCCAGATCATCGCAGTCCTGCCCAACACCGCCGCCGCCCGGGCAGGGCTCCGGCCGGGCGAGTTGATCCTGAAGGCCGACGGCAAGTCCGCCACCAGCACGCTCTTCTCGCCCAACACCTGGCGGAAGCTCCAGGACCGAAAGCTCAACGCCGCCGCTGGCGCCACCAAGGGCGTCACCTGGACCCTTGAGATCCAGTCGGTCGACGGAAAGTCGACCCGCACCGTGCCCCTCACGGTGCCCACACCTGCTCCTCACTGGGGCGAGGCACCCTGGGCGGCACCGGCCGGCCGCCTCCCGGTAGAAGTCGCCGAGGCCGGTCCGCTCGCCGAGCGCGCGCACCTCGTGCTGAACAACGGCATCTGGGCTTTGTTCAACAACAACGCGCTGGCGCAGGGATTTGGTTGGAAGACGGATCCCTCCGTACCGCTGCGGGGCTTCCAGTGGACCATCGTCGATCCCACCGACCGCCGGCATCGAATCTTTGTCACCCAGCAACACGGCCACACCGAGATCATGCTCGAGACGTCGTCCCGCGAGACCGGGCAGAGCAACTTCCTGACCTCGCCCTCGGGCGCGATGGAAAAGGCCATTCACCGGGCCTTCGGCCGCAACGCCGCGCCCCCGACGGCCGAGCAATGCCGGGAGCGCTTCGAGCAGGAGCTTGGCTTCTGGCTGAAGGAAGTAACAGACCAGTCCGACCGCTGGCCGCTCGAGCT
>OMJT01000055.1 GCA_900299415.1 Opitutales bacterium | reverse complement strand
CGAATTCCTGCTCTGGTTCCACCACCTCCCGTGGGATTACCGGATGCGTTCCGGGAAAACGCTCTGGGACGAAATCGGCCTGCACTACCAGCGCGGCGTCGACGCCGTCCGCTCCTGGCAGAAATCCTGGGACGCGCTCGCGGGCACGATCGACGACGAACGCTTCCGGCAGGTGCAGGCCCTGCTGCGCGGCCAGGAACATGAGGCGCGCATCTGGCGCGACGCCTGCACGCAGTATTTTGCGACCTACTCGAAGCGCCCGCTGCCCGCCGGCATCGAGCCGCCAGAGCATGCCCTCGACGTTTATCGGGCGCTCGCCGCGCCGTTTTCCCTCGTGAAGAAATAGGCGCCCCGCCTCCTTTGCGCATGAAACTGGGCCTCGGCCTTTACCGGCACATGCTCAACTGCGAGAACTTCCAGTTCGCGCGGCAGGCGGGCGCCACCCACGTCGTAGCGCATCTCGTCGACTATTTTCGCGGCGGCGCGGGTCACGCAGCCACGGACGACCAGCCGCTCGGCACCGATTGGGGCTGGGGCCTCGCTGGCGATCCCGACCGGCTCTGGACGCTGGAGGAGCTCGTCGCGCTGCGCCGCGAGGTCGAGGCGGCCGGCCTTACACTTGAGGCGATCGAGAACTTCGACCCGGCCCACTGGGGCGACATCCTGCTCGATGGTCCGAAGCGGGCCCTCCACCTCGAGAACGTGAAGACGATTCTCCGCCGCCTCGGCGAGGCCGGCATCCCGGTAATGGGCTACAACTTTTCCATCGCAGGCGTCGCCGGCCGCACCCGGGGAAACTACGCTCGCGGCCAGGCCCCGTCCGTCGGCATGGAAGGCCCGTACGATCTGCCCATGCCCAACGGCCTCGTCTGGAATATGGTTACCGATCCCACCGCCCCGTCCCGCCCGACTGGCACGATTCCGTCCGCGACGCCCGGGCAGCTCTGGAACCGCCTGCAGCGGTTTCTGGACGAGGTCCTGCCAGTGGCGGAGAAAGCCGGGGTGCGGCTTGCGCTGCATCCCGACGATCCTCCGCTGCCGGCCATCCGGGGCCAGCCACGTCTCGTTTACCAGCCTTCGCTCTACCAGAAGGTGATCGACCTCAACCCCAGCCCGGCCAACGCGCTCGAGTTCTGCGTCGGCTCGCTCGCCGAGATGACCGAGGGCGACATTTACGAGACCGTGGACAATTATTCGCGTCAGCAGCGCCTCGGCTATGTCCACCTTCGCAACGTCCGCGGCAAGGTCCCGCACTACCGGGAGACGTTCATTGATGACGGCGACGTGGACGTCCTGCGCGTCCTCGCGATTTTGCACCGCAATCATTTCAGGGGCGTGATCATCCCGGATCACACGCCGCAGATGAGCTGCGCGGCCCCGTGGCACGCCGGGATGGCCTATGCCCTCGGTTATCTCCAGGCGGGCCTGCAGAGTCTTAAGGTTCCCTAAGCCGGAAGCACGCCGTTCAACCACGAAGGTCGCGAAGAAACGTGAAGTTTGGGTGGCGATATGCGGCGGGGAGGAGTTGCCGGGACAACCACCGCTCCGTGCCATCTTCGAGCGGGCTGGAAATACGATAATTCCTTCGCGCTCCTTCGCGTTCTTCGCGGTTTCAAATGCCTTAGTCCGGCTCAGGCTTCCGGCCTTCGTCCTCTGTTTACGCGGATCGCCTCTGCGTCCCCTGCGTCCTCGGCGTGCCACCCCGCCTGTGGTTCGCGGTCAACGGCCGGAGATGACCATGGGCTTCACCCGCACTGCGTCGGCAATCTGGTCCCCGGGATAAACCACGACCCGCTCGCCCGCCTTGAGGCCTTCGAGGATTTCCGTCTCCAGACCGCTGCTGTGCCCGACCTTCACCGGGCGCAGGCGGGCGGTGCCGCCGTCCAACACGTAGGCCTGCCAGGCCCCGCCCCGCTGAAAGAGCGCGCCGGCCGGGGCCTTGAGCACATCGGCGGACTCCCAGGTGACGATCCGCGCCTCAACGCGGTAGGCGTCGCCGAGCGTCGGCCGCTTCTCGAGGGGCTCGAGGAAATCCACCACCACGTAGACCCGCTGCTCCTCGACGCCGAGCGCCGAGATCTTGGTGAAGGCCGAGGGCTCGACGACCCGCACCCGGCCCGTGAGCGCCGCGGGGCCGCCCCATTTTTCCAGCAGCACGCGCGCCCCGGGCTGGATTGCCACCGCATCGCGCGACAGCACCTCGATCCGCGCCTCGAGGTCGCCGGGATCGCCCACCTCCACCAGCGGGAATCCCGCCGGCACGACCCGGGCGCTTTCCTGCAGCACGCGCAGCACGCGTCCGCCCACGGGCGAAGTGATCACGAAAGGTTCGCCCCCGCCGCCCGCAGGCGACCCGCGCATCTGCAGCGCGCGGGCCTGCTCGAGTTCGTACTCGGCCACCTGCAGGGCGAATTCGGCCGCCCGGGCATCCTGCGCCGAGGTGCTGGCGTGCATCTGCGCTGCGTCGAATTCCTGCTGGGCGATCGCCTTCTGCGCGAGGAGCTGCTGCATGCGACTGAAGTCGGTCGCGTACAGCTTCGCGGCGGCGGCCGCCCGCTCCCGCTGCGCCTGAGCCGCCGCGCGGG
>OMJT01000054.1 GCA_900299415.1 Opitutales bacterium | reverse complement strand
TCAAGGCCATCCCGGCCGGCCTGAAGGCGAAGTACCTCGCGGCCTTCAAAAGCGACCCCAAGTGGAGCGTGGCCGCCGCCCCCCGCCGCCAAAAGTGGATCGACCAGAGCCAGTCCGTGAACCTCTGGATCAAGACCCCCGACCTGAAGACCCTGAGCCGCATGTACCGCCACGCGTGGCACGCGGGCCTCAAGACCACGTACTACCTCCGCAGCCTCGGCGCCTCGAACATCGAGAAAGCCACCGTCAGCGCCCGGAAAGAAGTCCGCGGCGCCGCAGGTGAGACGGCCGCGCAAACCGCGACCCGCAACGCCGCCGAAGCTGAGGTCACCACGTCACCATTCCCCGCGCCCGCAGCTAAGAAGGAGTACACGGCAGCCGAAAAGACCGCGTGCTCCATCGAGGCCATGCGGAATGGTGGCGAGTGTGAGGCCTGCCAGTAGTTCTCCGGTAGGGCGGTCACTCCGTGACCGCCGGGCTCGAGGGTAGGGTGGACCCGCTGGGTCCGCCGCGATCGGGTAGGGCGCGTCGGTTTGCGACCGCCTGCCGATGGTGCCTGGGCAGCGTGGTCTGTGGACTCCTACGGGCTTGGTACCCGGTCCACTGTCCGTCAAATCAGGTGAACCCTAGACTGACCCTTACTTCTGACGCCTTCAGGCCAATCCGAGATGTTTCAGGGCCTCGGGCGTCGGGCCGGCAAACGTGGGGGTCGGCATGTTGCCGACATAACCGATATCCTTCATGCCCACCGGCGTGGTGTAAAAGCCGCCCGACGTCAGGTCGCGGTACCGGTTGAAGAACGCGGCGGCCGTCTTGAAGGCGGCGCCGGCCTCGGGAGCGTAACAGATGTCGTCGCAGATCGTGCGCTGCCGGGGAACATCGAGGTCCGCGAAGCTGCGGCCAAAACGCTTCCGCGCCTCGTCGTCCATCCAGGCGAGACCTTCGAGCACCACGGCGCGATCCCGGACCTGCGTCGGATAGGGCGCGCTGATCCATTCGTCGATGAAATCGGGCACCCCCACGGCCGAGGCGGCGGGAGAGGTCGCATCCGCGGGAATAATGACGTCGCACAGGGCCGTGGCCGTGCGGCGCTGCTCTGCGGTGAACGTGAGCGGCCAGTAATCGCCCGGATGGTAGGGCTTGGTGAGATCGGGATCGGTGCCGTAACCGGTGGGCCCGGCGGCGGGCGCCGCGCCGAGGGGCAGGCGGTCGACGAGCGCCACCGTGGCCGCGGCGGCCATCATCCACTTGATCGCCGTCCGGCGATCCAGCCGGCCCGGAGGGAGGGAATCGGAGGGATTCATCTAGATGTTCCCCTTCTTCATTTCCCCGATGAGGTAGTCGCTGGCGCGCCAGGCGAGGGCCATGATCGTGAGGGTGGGGTTCTTGTCGGCGTTGCTGACGAACGGGCCGCCGTCGGTGACAAAAAGGTTTCTGACGTCCCAGGTCTGACACCACGGGTTGGTGACCGATTTCTTCGGATCGGAGCCCATGATGGTGCCGCCGACTTCGTGGATGATCCGGCCGCCGGCCTCGATGGCCCGGGCGCCGTCGGCCGCGAGCGGGTCGGGCTTGCCCCCCATCGCAGTAATAAGATCCGCAAACGTGCGCTGCATGTGCGCGGCCTGGCGGGTCTCATGATCGGACCACTTCCAGTGGAAGCGCAGCACGGGGATCCCCCACCGGTCCTTCACGGTCGGGTCGAGCTCACAGAAGGAATCCGCGTTGGGGATCATTTCGCCGCGGCCGGCAAAACTGACGAAGGAGCCGTAGTACCGGCGGGCTTCCTCCTTGAAACGTTGCCCGTAGGCCCCGTGCGTGAGGCCGGCGACGGCGGTGGCGGCACCGAGTCCCGGCATGCCGCGGCCCGTCTGGAATTCGATGTGATAACCGCGCGCAAAATCGAGCCGGCCGGCCTTTTGCTCCTGATAAAGCCACCAAGGGACGTACACGTGGTTGCCGCCGGCCCCGTCCTCATTGTAGACGGGCAGATTCTCCAGGAGCGGCACCTGCCCGCCCAGGCGCGCGCCGACCGTGTCCATGATGTATTTGCCGACCAGCCCGCTGGAGTTGGCGACACCGTTGGGAAAACGTACGGACCGGGAATTGAGCAGGATGCGCACGGACTCGGCGGAGCTGGCCGCGAGCACGACCACCCGGGCCTGCAGGCGCCGTTCCTCCCCGGTGACCTTGTCGATGCAGAGGACGCCGGTGGCCCGGCCGTTTTCATCCAGCGTGACCTCGCGCACCATGGCGTCCGGCAGGATGTCGAGGTTCCCCGTGGCGAGGGCCGGCGGGAGGTGCACGGTGGTGGACTGGTAGTTGGCCCGGATCGAACAGCCGCGACCGCAGGACGTGGCCCAAAAACACGCGGCCCGCTCGCGCATGGCCTGGGCGAGAATCCGTTGGGCGGCGGGATTCCCCGGGTGCAGCTTGGCGGGAATGGTGGCGGCGTCCTGCGTCACACTGAGGACCGCGCGATGAATCGGAATGACGGGCAGGCCGAGTTTTTTTGCCCGTTGCTGCGCGAGGAGTTCGCCGGCCCGGGCCCGGGGTGGGGGGAGCAGGACGCCAGGGGCGGAATCGGGCGTGTTTTCCAAGCCCTCATTGGAGCCATACACGCCAACGAGCATCTCGACCTTCTCGTAGTAGGGCGCGACGTCTTCGTAGCTAATGGGCCAGTCAAACCCGAGGCCGTCCCGGGAGTACGACTTGAAATCGTACGGGCCGTTGCGCAGCGAAATGCGGCCCCAGTGGTTCGTGCGACCGCCCAGCATCCGCGCGCGCCACCACGAGAACTGGCGGCTGGGTTCGCTCGACGCGTTCGTGTACGGCTCGCCCGGCACCTGCCAGCCACCGTCCACGGTGGCGTCGAAAAACCCCGAGACCTTGTCGGGCGTGCCCGCGCCGCGGAGGGGAGCCTGGTCGTTCGTCTGGAACATCGGCGTTTCCCTGACCGGGTCGTAGTTTCGCCCGGCTTCAACCATCAGGACCTTCACGCCTTCCATCGCGAGGGTATAAGCGGTCTGGCCGCCGCCGGCGCCGGAACCGACGACAATCACATCATACGAGACCTGGGTCTTGCTGGCGGTAACAATCGGCATGGGGTACTGGCACGGGGCACTGGACCTGAAGACACACGGAAGACGAACGGCCCGTGAGGTCAACGCCCCATCCCAAGGAACGCGGGCCGCTGTGGGACAGAGGAGCCAGATGGGGTTGGGTCGTGAAAGCACGAACCCAAATCATCTCAGCCTTCGCCTAGCCTATGGCTGACCAGACGGCCGCCTCGTCGAGGCAGCCCTACCTCGGATTGGATTGTGATGGTAGGGCTGGGTCGACGACCCGGCCGCATGGATCGAGTCCAGGCCAAGGGGCCGAGCCGGAAGCGGTCGGCGGTGGACACGAATTTCACGAATTCTCACGAAGGGGAAGGGTTGGGCGCTCGGAACTCGGAACCGGTTGGCGGATTCGTGGCAATTCGTGCCATTCGTGTCGAACCGGGCTGCGGATCCCGTCCCCGGGATGGTTTGAGCGTAAGACCACGGTAGCCAGACGGTGGCCTCAGGGCAGCCCCCTGAGGTCGAGACGGCAGGACCACGGCGACCTCAGGGAAAGCTCAGAAGAACCTCAGGGAAACCTCAGAGAATCCTCAGGAAAACCTCAGAGAGACCTCAGGGAATGCTCAGAGGGCCGATCGAAGGGTAGAGCTTTATCGTATCGGCAAAATGAGCCATTCTGGCTCGTTCCGGCCGTGAAACGGTCACTGGGGGTCAGATCCAAACGGCTCGGGGGAGGTCCCCCTTTACCAGGGATGGGAGGGCTTTTCGCCGATTTCCGGGGCTGGGCGGCCTGCTATCGTATCGGGCTCCCATCGGTGGTGGCTCGGACATCGCCCGGGGATTGGCCGGTCCCCGCCCGATGCTCACTCGGTCCTCGCTCGGACCTCGTCCGGTCCTCGCGGCCTGCTGAGACGGGGGGGTGGGCCGAGTCTTGGGGACGAATCCGCGATCCCGGCCGCCTCGGCGAGGCAGCCCTACCTTCGGGCGGTGGGCCGGTTATCTTCTGGCCTCTGACCTCTGGGGCCCATCCGACGGGCCAGGCCCCTTTTGAAAACGTCCCGGGTCTTGTCTTTGCTGCGAAGGCGCCAATCATCTCACCATGAACCCCCGCCAATGGCTTTTGTTTGGTACGCTGCTTTCCACCGCCACGGTTGCTTGGTCAGCGGAGCCGACGACGACGACGAACGCAGCCACAGCCCCGCAGCAGGTGTGGCAGATGCACGACATGAATCGGCCGGCGCCGCGGGTCGTGACGCCCGGTGCGCAATTCAGCCAACTCGCACCGCCGCCGGCCGACGCCATCGTCCTCTTCGACGGCAAGGACCTTTCCAAATTCACCAACAGCAATGGCGGCGACCCGAAGTGGAAGGTGGAGAACGGCTACATGGAGGTGGTGGGCGGCTCGGGCAGTCTTTGGACGAAGGAGAAATTCGCGGACTTCCAGATGCATGTCGAATTCGCCACCCCGGTAGCAGGGACCGGCACCAGCCAGGGACGCGGGAACAGCGGCATTAAGTTGAACAGCCTCTATGAGATCGAGGTCCTCGATTCCTTCGAAAACCCGACCTATGCGGATGGAGCGGCCGGCGCCATCTACGGGCAAACCCCGCCCTTGGTGAATCCCAGCAAACGCCCGGGCGAATGGCAGACCTACGATATCGTGTTCGAGTCGCCGCGCTGGGACGAGAAGGGGACGCTGGTCAAGAAGGCCAACGTGACCCTCTTCTTCAACGGCGTCGTGGTCCATAATCGCCGCGACATCGAAGGCCGCACCAGCGCCAACTTTCGCGCCACCTATGGCACCGCGCACCCGCCCGAAATGTTCATCGAGCTCCAGGACCACGGCAATCCGGTCCGCTTCCGTAACATCTGGGTGCGCCGCCTCGGCGAGTACGACAAGCCGTAGGCTGAGCCGAGGCCAAGGAGGGCCAGGCTCAGGACGGCGAGGGCTGAGTCGAAGAGGTTGGGGGAACTATATTCTCCGGGGAAATCCAGTCTGGCTATCCCCGGAGCGAGCGCCAGGCTCTTTGTCACCCAAACCCGGTACACAGGACCTCCATGGCTGACGAACCCAACAACAACGTCCAACTCGGTTGCGGCACGCTGATCGTCATTGCGATCATCGTGATGATCTTCTCCGGTCGAGATGAGACGGCGGACGTGCGCCGTGAGCTCGACGAGGTCAACGCCCGCCTGGGGCGGGCCCGATTTGGGCTACGCGGTCTTCGATCTCATCCAAGCCGTGCCGGTCAACGGCAAGACCGAGTCGACCAAGGCGCGCATCACCGCCTTGGTCACGTACGACGCGAAGTCGAATCACTGGCGCGTGTTTCACTGGCACGCCACGTTGCTGCCCTGACTGACGGCCGCCGGGCCAGCTGGCGGTGAGTCGAAGAATCGGGCCAAGATGAGGGAATAGCCTCTGCGCCGGAGCCGCGGGGGAGGCCTCCATTTCACGCAATTTTCGTGGCGGCTTCATCCCGTTCGCACAGGCTGGGCGGGAGATCGCTGGACCTACTGGCCCATAAACCCTATGAATTCCCCGACCTCTAAACGAATCTGGCTCTATCTGGTGATCAGCCTGCTGGCGGCAGCCCCGGCCGGCGGTTTCCTCTTTGGACTCACGCACGCCGGCGATCCCGATCCTAATCCCATCGGACGCGTGGCCCATGCGTTCCTGATGGCGGTAGAGACTCCCTTGCATGCCGGCTTCCCGCCTCGCCCCTTGGGGGAACCGGGCCAAACGGCCAACGTCTGGCCGTACATCGTGGTGGCCGCGTTCCTGGTGTTTGGCGGGTGCGTCTATCGTGGTGGGAAATCGGCCCGGAAGCGAAACGAGTCCTCTGCCCGGGGCTGAGGAATCGGGCTGATTTTCAAGGAACCGCCCGCGTTTCGGCTGCCCATGTCTCTTCCGCCCTGGAAACGCTCGCCGGCCCGCGAACCGGCCGCGCGCAAGCTCACGCCCGAAAGCATCGCCTGGGCGAAGGCGCGGGCCCGGAAAGCGGGACGGCGTTACCCGAACCTGATCGATAACATGGCTGCGGCACAGCGCCAGGCCGAGCGGGAGGCCGAGGGACGACCACCCGGGAGTCTGGCGGACTGAGGCGCGGCGGGGCGGATTCTGAAACGGCCCCACTCGAGAGTCCGATGGGAAGGCGAAAGCGCAAAAGCCGGGGAGGACGCCCCCGTCGATCATCCTCGCCGACCATGAATCGTACCACCGCCTTGTTTCTCCAGGTCGTCATCGTGCTCATCGGCCTTGCTGCCCTGACCTTTCTGCTCGGGGGGCCGCACCTCGAGGGCCGGAATGCCCATGCCACGTTCCTCGAGATCTACTTCAAGGATCCCTTCCTGGCGTACGTGTATGTCGGATCCATCGCGTTCTTCGTGGCGCTGTACCGGGCCTTCGGGCTGTTCGGCAGCGTCCGGCAACAGGGCTCCTTTGCGCCGGAAAGCGTGGTGGCGCTGCGGACGATCAAGCGCTGCGGACTGACGATGATCGGCTTCGTGGCGGGGGCCGTCGTGATCATCCTGATCAACGGCGATCCGGACGACCGTCCGGCGGCAGTCTTCATGAGCCTCCTCGCGACCCTGGGCTCGAGCGCCATCGCCATCACGGCGGCGAAGCTTGAGCGCCGCGTGCGGAGTTCGGTCGGCGGGATGGCGTGAGGGCAGATGACAGAGGACAGAAGGCGGAAGACTTAGCAGAGTTGCCTCGTTGAGGCGCTGGGGCTTGAATTTCTCTGTCCCACTCATGCCGGCCAAGCATCGCATTTTCACGACGCCGTTCGCGAACGTCTATCCGTACTACATCGCCAAGGCCGAGCGGAAAGGTCGCACGAAGGCCGAGGTGGATGCCCTCATCGGCTGGCTGACGGGTTACCGGCCGCGGGAGCTGGTCAAGGTGCTGAAGCAGCAAACGGACTTCGAAACTTTCTTTGCAAAGGCCCCCCGGATGAATCCGGCCCGGGCCTTGATCAAGGGCACCATCTGCGGCGTGCGGGTGGAGGAAATCCAGGAACCCACGATGCGGGAGATCCGCTACCTCGACAAACTAGTCGACGAACTGGCCCAGGGAAAACCGATGGCGAAGATCCTCCGCGCCTGAACGACCGATGACCTTCGCCGAACTGCAGGAGTCGATCATCCGCGAGACGGCGCCGCCGGAGGGGGCGAGCCCCGTGGTGCAGGCCCTCTGGCACGATGCGCGCGGCGACTGGAAGCGCGCCCACGAATGCGTGCAGGACGACACCAGCCGCGAGGGTTCCTGGGTCCACGCCTACCTGCACCGCAAGGAGGGCGATCTCGGCAACGCGGGCTACTGGTATGCGCGCGCCGGGAAGAAGAAACCCGCGGCGGGCGTCACGCTCGCCGACGAGTGGGCCAGCCTCGCGCGGGAACTGCTGGCGCGCTGAGCACCCGAGCCGGGTTTTTTCGCTGCGCCCTTGCCAGCGTGGCAGCCGCCGGCTCCACTGCGACGCGTCCGCCGACGGGTGCCACCCCCAGAGTCCCGTCGGCCGGCCCACCCCCATGAACCCCGCCTCCGATCCCGATTCCTCGCGCAGCGCCGCCATCCTGCGCGCGCAGACCCTGATGACCCCGTCGCTCGTGCCGTCGATCTCGACCGAGCTGCTGACCACCGCCGACGGCGAGCTGAACCGCGAACTGCACCGCTTCCTCCTCGAGCCGGCCACCAATCCTGCGCTGCTCCAGGGCAAGCGGGTCGCCATCTGCTGCACCAACGGCGTCGAGGAAGTGGAGATCACCGGCGCGATGCGCTGGCTCAGCGAGCACGGGGCCACCGTGCATGTGGTGTCGCCGCGGATCGGGGAATTCGACCCGACGCTCGGCCTGCGTTTTCCCACGCAGTGCGCCACGCACGTCCTGGCGATCCGGCTGATGGAGAATGCCGGCTGGCTGAAGATCGACCGGCACCTCGACCAGGTGAAGGTCGCCGACTACGACGCCTGCATTTTCCCCGGCGGCTGCTGGAATCCCGACGCCCTGCGCGCCGATCCCCTGGCGCGGGCGTTCGTCCGCGGCATGTGGGAGGTCGGCAAACCCACCTGCGCAATCTGCCATGGCCAGTGGGTGATGGTGAGCGCGGGCATCCTCAAGGGCCGCAAGGCCACCGCGGTCTGGAACATCCACACCGACCTCGCCAACGCCGGCGCCACCGTGCTCGACGAGCCCTGCGTGGTGGACGGCAACCTGATCACCGCGCGTTTCCCCTACGATCTGCCCCGCATGATCCAGGCGCTGGTGAAGCAACTCCTCGGTTGAGCCGCCTCCGCGCCCCGCGATGAGTCTGTTTGCCGCCCTTCGGACGCCGCGCGAGATCCTCTTCGGCGCGGGCCAGCGAAAGAGCCTCGGCCTCGTCGCCCGGCGCCACGGCACCCGCGTGCTGGTCTGCACCGACGCGCGCCTCGCCGGCGACGCGGTCTTTGCCGAACTCCGCGGCCTGCTCACGGACGCCGGGCTGACCGTGCGGGTCGACGCCACCGTCGAGCCCGATGTGCCGGTCGCCTCCGCGCTCGCCTCCGCCGCGGCGGCCCGGACTTTTGACCCCGAGGTCATCATCGGCCTCGGCGGCGGCTCGTGTCTCGACCTGGCCAAATGCGTGGCCGTGCTGTTGGCGCACGGCGGCAAGCCGCAGGACTATTATGGTGAGTTCAAGATCCCGGGGCCGGTCGCGCCCGTGATTGCCGTGCCTACCACCGCGGGCACCGGCTCCGAGGTCACGCCCGTCGCCGTGCTCTCCGACCCCGACCGGGCCCTCAAGGTCGGCATCTCCAGCCCGCACCTGATTCCCGAGGTGGCGATCTGCGATCCCGAACTCACGCTTACCTGTCCACCCGGCCTCTCCGCCGTGGCCGGTGCCGATGCGCTCGCCCACGCCATTGAGGCGTTCACGGCGATCCGGCGCACGCCGGATGCCGCGCTGCCGCAGGAGAAGGTCTTCGTCGGCAAGAGCGCGATGACCGATCATTGCGCGCTGCTCGCCATCCGACTCCTCGCGAACAGCCTGGAGCGGGCCTGCGCCCACGGCGGTGACCTCGCGGCGCGCTCCGACGTGATGCTCGCCGCGATGGCCGCCGGGATGGCCTTCGGCACCGCCGGCACGGCGGCCGCGCATGCGATCCAGTATCCCATCGGCACCCTGACGCACACCGCGCACGGCTTGGGGGTTGCCTGCGTGCTGCCGTACGTCATGAGCTACAACCGCGCCGTCCGCGTCGCCGAGTTCGCCGAGATCGGCCGCACGATGGGCCTGGCGGCCGCGAACGACGAGGCCCTGGCCGATGCCGCCATCGACCGCGTGGCCACGCTCTTCGCCACCATCGGCATCCCTGCCAACCTGCAGGTCCTGGGCCTGCCGGCCGACAAGCTCGCCTGGACCGCCGAGCAGGCGCTAGGCATCGGCCGCCTGATCAACAACAACCCGCGTCCCCTCGACGCCGCCGGCATGGGCCGCCTGCTCCAGGCGGCCTTTGTCGGGGACCTTCAGGCCGCCCGCTAGACCATGACCGCCCCTGCCGCCAAACTCGACTGCGCGCCCTACGCCCGAGGCCTCTTCATCGGGGGCCAATGGCAGTCGGGCCGGGGCATCCCAGTGGTCAACCCGTCCGACGAATCCATCCTGGCCGAGGTCCCCGACGCCACGGTGTCCGAGGCCCTGGCTGCGGTCGAGGCCGCCGCCCGCGCCGCCGAGGGCTGGCGCAGCACCCCGCCGCGCCAGCGCGCCGAGATCCTGCGCCGCTGCCACGAGCTGATGACGGCCCGCGCCGAGGAACTCGCCACGCTGATCTCGCTGGAAAACGGCAAGGCCCTGCCCGACGCCCGCGGCGAGGTGGCGTACGCGGCCGAGTTCTTCCGCTGGAATTCCGAGGAGGCCGTGCGCATCGGCGGCGAGTACCGCACCGCACCGGCCGGGACCAACCGCATCCTCGTCGAGCACCAGCCCATCGGCATCGCGGTGCTCATCACGCCCTGGAATTTTCCCGCCGCGATGGCCACGCGCAAGATCGCGCCCGCGCTCGCGGCCGGCTGCACCGTCATCCTCAAGCCCGCGAGCGAAACGCCGCTGACCGCCTACGCGCTGGCGGGGATTTACGCCGAGGCAGGTGTGCCGGCTGGCGTCGTCAACGTCATCACCACCACGCAGCCGGGCCCGGTCACCGCCGCGATGCTCGCCGACCCGCGCGTGCGGAAGCTCTCGTTCACCGGCTCGACGCCGGTCGGCCGTGTGCTCCTCGCCGAGGCGGCGAAGACCGTGGCAAGCTGCTCGATGGAACTGGGCGGCAACGCCCCCTTCATCGTCTTCGACGACGCCGACCTTGAGGCGGCGCTCGACGGCGCGATGGTCGCCAAGATGCGCAATGCGGGCGAGGCCTGCACCGCGGCCAATCGCTTCATTGTGCAGGCGGGCATCCACGACGCGTTCGTGGCTGGTCTGGTCCGCCGCATGGGTGCGATCAAGCTGGGCCCAGGTACCGACGCGGCGACGGGTTGCGGGCCGATGATCACGCGCAAGTCCGTCGAAAAGATCGACGGGCTCGTTGCCGACGCCGTCGCCCGCGGCGCCCGGGTGCAGCTCGGCGGCGTCCGCCCGGCCGGGAAGGGCTTTTATTATCCGCCCACGGTCCTGACCGGTGTCTCCCCGCAGTCCGAGATGCGGCGCGCGGAGATCTTTGGCCCCGTCGCCCCCGTGTATCGCTTCGACACCGAGGACCAGGCGGTGGCCATGGCTAACGACACCGAGCACGGCCTCGCCGCCTATGTGTATACCCGCGATCTCAAGCGCGGCCTGGCCGTGTCCGGCCGGATCGAGGCCGGCATGGTCGGGCTCAACCGTGGGCTGGTCTCCGATCCCGCCGCGCCCTTCGGCGGCGTGAAGCAGAGTGGCCTCGGCCGCGAGGGCGGCATGCACGGGATCCTCGAATATCTGGAAGCCAAGTATATCGCGACGTCGTTCTGAGGGCTGATGCCTCCCGTGTCTGAGCGGCATTCCCCTGCAGGCCGGGTGACCTCACCCGGCGGGATCGATGATCGCCCGCCCAAGCTTTTTTAACTACGGATTTCACGGATTACACGGATAGAAGCATGGCCCTCTGATGAGCATCATCGACCCCTTCCGCACCCGTGATGCGGTGCCCGACTTCGACCGCTATGTGGCCGAGTATGCCGCGCGCAGCGCCGCCACCCGCGACCGGCTGCGGGCGCAGCGGCATGTTCCCTACGGCGACCCCCCGGCCGAGAAGCTGGACCTGTTCTTCCCCGCCTCGTCCTCGGGTCCGGCCCCAGTGCACCTGTTCATCCATGGCGGCTATTGGCGGGCGTGGTCCAAGGAGGAGTTCTCCTTTGTCGCCGACACGGTGACGGCCGCCGGCGCCATCGCCGCGATCATGGACTATGCCCTGATGCCGTCCGTCCGCATGGAGACCATCGTCAACCAAGTCCGCCGGGCGGCCCGATGGCTGGCCGACCACGCCGCGGATTTCGGCGGCGATCCCGGCCGACTGACCCTCTCCGGTCATTCCGCCGGCGCCCATCTCGGCTGCTTCCTGCTCGATCAGCCGTCGATCCCGATTCGCGCCGCGCTGCTGGCCAGCGGGGTCTACGATCTCAAGCCGCTGCAGTCCTCGTTCATCCAGGCGGAGATCGGCCTGACCGATGACGAAGTGGCCCGCTACTCGCCACTGTCCGCCGCTCCGGGCGCCGGCCCGCGCATCACCCTCCTCGTCGGGGAAACCGAGACCGCGCCGTTCCACGACCAGGCGGCAGCCTTCGCCAGTCCCCGGCGTGGCGTCACCCTCGCGACCGTGCCGGGCGCGAACCACCTGAGTCTCGTGCGCGACCTCGGCATCCCCGGCACCGAGGCCGGGCGGGTCCTGGCGCGGATGATCGGGGAGGTTTGAGGGTTCAGGCCATGCGGCGCGGTGAGCGTGATGCACCGGGCTTCGCCTTGCCGGTGCTTCGGGAACCGGCATTCTCCGGGGCATGCCCTTGCCTCCATGGAAAAAACGTTCGGAACGCCCGGCGCCGGGCCGCAAGCTCACGCCGGAGAGCATCGCCTGGGCGAAGGCGCGGGCCCGCAAGGCGGGGCGGCGGTACCCGAACCTCGTCGACAACATGGCGGCGGCGGTGCGCCAGGCCGAGGCCGAGGGTCGGCCGGGGAACAGAAACAGCGCGGGGAGCGACCTGGCGGGTTGAAATGCCGCTTCCGGCGCGCACGCTGGGCCCAATGACCGTGGCCGAATTTCAGGACTCGATCGCGCGCGAGGCGGCCCCGCCGGCGGGGGCAAGCCCCGCGGTGCAGGCCCTGTGGCACGACGCGCAGGACGACTGGGCCCGGGCCCATGCCTGCGTGCAGGACGACCCGGGGCAGGAGGGCGCGTGGGTCCACGCCTATTTGCACCGCAAGGAAGGGGACCTCGGCAATGCGGGCTACTGGTACGCGCGCGCCGGGCGGAAGATGCCGGCGGAAACCGTGGCGCTCGCGGAGGAATGGACGGGCCTCGCCCGGGAATTGCTGTCGCGCTGAGTGGCGCCGTCCCGGTCAGGCTGTTTTTCTCAACCAACAAAACCCCATGAAATCGCCGCGCAAGAAACCCAAGAACACCATCTGCCTCTGGTTCGACCACGATGCGCTCGGCGCGGCGCGGTTTTACGCCCGGACGTTTCCGAAGAGCCGGGTGACCGGCGTGCACAAGGCGCCGGGCGACTATCCGGGAGGCAAGAAGGGCCAGATCCTCACGGTGGAGTTCACCGTCCTGGGCATTCCCTGCCTCGGGATCAATGGCGGGCCGGCGTTCAAGCACAACGAGGCCTTCTCCTTCCAGGTCGCCACGGACACGCAGAAGGAGACGGATCGCTACTGGAACGCGATCGTCCGCCACGGCGGCGAGGAAAGCGCCTGAGGCTGGTGCAAGGACCGCTGGGGCATCTCGTGGCAGATCACGCCGCGGGCGCTGATGGAGGCCCTGAGCGCCGGCGGCGACGAGGCCCGGCGCGCCTTCGCCGCCATGATGGAGATGGGAAAGATCGACATCGCCGCGATCCAGCAGGCGCGGCGCGGTTAGCCGGACAAGCGTGCCGACGCCCGGGCCCGCGAGGCGGCGCGACGAAGCGACGGATCACTCGTCGCCGTCCTCGATTTCCGGCGGCTGAATGGCGGTGAGCAGGCGGTCGAGCTCGGCCTGGGTCGGGTTGCGGATGGAGCGGACCGTCAGGAGCGCCTCGCCGGCGGGG
>OMJT01000053.1 GCA_900299415.1 Opitutales bacterium | reverse complement strand
CGCACCATTCGCATCCCGGTGCACATGATCGAGACCCTCAACAAGGTCATGCAGGTGCAGAAGCAGCTCCTGCAGGAGTACGGCCACGAGCCGACACCCGACGAGGTCGCCGACGAGATGAACCTGCCCGTCGAGCGCGTGCAGCAGATCATGAAGATGGCGCAGCAGCCCATCTCGCTGCAGTCGCCCGTGGGCGACGGAGATGACACCAGCTTCGGCGACTTCATCGAGGACAAGTCCGCGGAAAACCCGTACGACATGACCGCGTACTCGCTTCTCCGCGAAAAGATCATCGACGTGCTCGACTCCCTCACCGAGCGCGAGCGCCGCGTGCTCTCCCTCCGCTTCGGCCTGGTGGACGGCTATAGCCGCACCCTCGAAGAGGTCGGCAAGCAGTTCAAGGTGACCCGCGAACGCATCCGCCAGATTGAGGCCAAGGCCCTGCGCAAGATGCGCCACCCGACGCGCATCCGGCAGCTCCACGGCTTCTTCGACGCCGAGCAGCTCGAGACCCCGCAGAACGCCTTCAATGCCGCCACCGCCGCGCGTCTGCAACCGGGCCAGATTCCGGGACTTCCGCCGCTGCCGCCGAAATCACCCACGCCCTGACGTCCTCCGGACATGATGGCGGTGGCGTCACCGTCCATGCCTCTTTCCCCCTTTACACGGTTTCCTTCGGAGGTAGGTTGCGGCCATCATGAATTCACTCGTAACTCTCGCGGCAGGATTCTTCGGGCTAGGAGGAGGCGAACTCCTCCTTGTTTTCGCCATTCTCCTGCTGCTGTTCGGTGGCGCCAAGCTGCCGGCCTTGGCAAAGGGTCTTGGCCAGTCGGTCAAGGAATTCAAGAAGGCCGCCAAGGAAGACGATGACGAGAAGCCGTCTGCCGAGGCTAAGAAGCCCGCCGAGTCCGGCAAGTCCACGGGGACCAACTGAGGTCCCAGCCGCCTTTTTTCCGGCGCGTCCCCGTGGACGCGCCTTTTTTGTGCCCGGCTCGAGGAAAAGACCTCGGCCACCAGTGCCCTAGAGGCGGGCAGTCGAAGGACCTAAGGACGGGCTTCACCGGATTCCGCCGGTTTCTCCTGGAGCCAAGCCTTGAAGTCCCGGATTTGTTGCGGCGTGCCCAAGGCAAGCACTTCGTCACCCGCCCGCAGCTCCTCGGTCGCACTCGGGTTGAGCACACGCCGGCCATGGCGATTTAGGCCGGCAAAAAGCACGCCATGCCGATGGGCGGGCGCGATCGCGCCCAGCGCGCAGCCGGCCAGCGGGCTCCAGACTGGAATGGAGACCACCTCCATGCTCACCTCGTCGAACACCGTGTGCGACGCCGGGCTCACGGTCACGGTATGGAGGAACTGCTTGCCGGCCTTCACCTGCTCAACGGTGCCAAGCAGAAGTACCTTATCGCGGGCATAGAGAACCGTCTCAGGACCCGGCAGCGGAATCATTAGTCCCTGCCGTTCGATTCCCACCACCGTGCAGCCGAGATTGGAGCGCAGGCGCAGGCTGGCGAGGCTCCGACCCTGGCAGTCGGCCAGGTCCGGCAGCACGCAGTCCCCGATGTGCAGGTTCCAGTCCTCGTGCGGCTGCAGCCACGGGGCGTTCGTCGCCGTCATGCGCTTCAAGTCAAGGGTGAGGATTTCCTGCAGTTACACCTCGAACTCACTGTGCCAGTAGATGAACTTGTGCCGCAGTCGCAGCAGGGCCGCCACGGCGAGCAGTCCGCAGCCCACCAGCAGCCAGCGGGCCGTACCCTCGGCCAGGAGGATCGCCGCCAGCCAGAGGAAGAGGCCCGCCCCGGCCGCGATTTTCAGGCCGGTCTCGACCACCGGCCGCAGGGTGGTCTGGTTCGCGCGCCCCTTCGTGGTCACCTCGGCGTAGAGCATCGCCATCGCCGCCAAGTTGCGCCAGACCGCGAGCAGCGGCATCAGAATGACGAGCACGAGGCAGACCCAGAAGATGACCTCGAGCCCGTCAGGAAAGAGCCAGTCCCGCCCCAGCTGCGCCTCGAGCAACTCGAGCAGCTGCCCCGAAAAAACCACCAGGCCGGTCACGAACATCATGCCGACCGTCACCTGGATGATGCGCTTGCGGCTCAGCTGCCAAAGGAGATTGCGCACCTGGCGTTTCCGGACGCTCTCCAGCCAGCCGTGGTAATAGTTCCACGCGGCATCAAGCCAGTGGGGATGGCGCTTCATCACGAGGTCAGCCAGGGGCTCCGAACGCCGGGTCAGCACCGGTGCCACCAGCGTGGTGAGCAGTGCCACGCCAACCGCCACCGGGTAATATTTCCGGTCCAGCAGGCCGGCTCCCACGCCCAGCTGGGCGATGATGAAGGAGAACTCGCCGATAGGCGTGACCGACAGTCCCGTCCGCAATGAATCCTTCACCGGCGTGCCAATCAAGGCGAGGCCGGTTCCCACCGCGAGGCTGCGAGCCACCACGGTGAACAGGGTCAAGCCAAGGATAAGCGCCCAAGACTGGGCCAGGAGCCCGAGCTCGATCTGCATGCCGATCGCCACGAAGAACACCGCGCTGAAGATGTCGCCCATCCCCTCGAAGATCCGCTCGATCTGCACCCGGTGCGGCGTCTCGGCCACGATCATGCCGAGCAGGAACGCTCCGAGCGCGAGCGAGTAGCCGGCCCGCTGCGCCACCACCGCGAGGAGGAAGAGGAGGCCCGCGAGGCCGAGCGTCTGTAGTTCCTCGTCCGCGGCGATGCTCATCCGCTTCAGCAACCAAGGGACAAAGAGAAGCCCGGCCAGGCTGGTCAGCACCACGAAGGCCCCGAGGCGGCCGATCGTCTCCAGCACCGTCCCACCGCCTGCGCCGCCGAACTGCACGATGGAGTTCAGCAGGGTGAGCATCACCACGGCCACGACGTCCTCCAGCACCATCACGCCCATCGCGAGCTGGCCCGGCCGCTCGTGGGTGTTGCCCATTTCCTGCAGGATCTTGCTAATGATCGCGGACGACGACACCATCAACATGCCCGCGAGGAAGACACTCTCCGTCGCCGTCAGGCCGAGCGCCAAGGTCAGGACCCGGACCAGCGAGAAGATGAGCAGGGCCGAAAGCGAAACCGCGATCAGCAGCCCCAGGCCGAGCCGGCGCAGCTTGCGCACGCTCAACCGCAGGCCGATGCCGAACATGAGGAACACGAGGCCGAGCTGCGCCAGCGTCTCGATCCGCTCCACGCCATCATCGGGCGAAACCAGCGGGATCACGGGAGAGTGCGAGCCGACCACGATGCCGGCGACGAGGAAGCCGACCACCACCGACATCCCGAGACGCTGGCAGACCCAGCCCACGAGGCCCGCGACCGCGAGGATGACCGCGAGGTCCTGGATGAAGTAGTCGATGCCGTGCATCGCGCAGGCTAGGACGCGTGGAAGCCCCGGAAGGGTCAAGCCCGCGGACATCCGCGGCGATCCACCTGTCGGGCCACGGCATCGTCATGATTTTTCTCTCGCCCCTCCCCGCGCTGCCCGAATGCTCCGGCGTTTTGTCCGCGTCCTGATGCAATTCTTCCGCCGCAGCGCCCTGACTCCCGAGGCCCTCCAGGTCCTTGAGGCGTACGACCGCGGGGTTCGGTCCCGGCTCGGGCCGGGCCATACCCACCAGGTGCGGATGCGCGATTGGGAACTCCTCCAGGTACTCGCCGCGGCCGCCTCCCTGCCGCCCGCCGCCAGAATCCTCGATACCGGTTCATTCAACACCTACCTGGGCCTGCACCTTCACCAGAAGCACCCGGATGTGACGGTCTCGGACCTGCTCGGCCTGCGAGCCTGGAAAAGCTTCCTGCGCCGGCTGAGCCTACTCCCCGCCAAGCCGACCGAGATCGGTTACCGGACCTGGGTCCAGGCGATGCGGGCCCACGGCCTCAAGGTGAGCAACCTGGACCTGCGGGCCACCGGCCTGCCCGATGGCGCATTCGACGGCATCATTTCCCTCTCGGTGATTGAGCACATCCCCGCGGTCGACCAGGCGCTCGCCGAGATGTACCGTCTGCTGGCGCCCGGCGGAAAGCTCCTGATCACCACGGATTGCTCGCCCGAGCCCCGGCCGTACGCCCACGGTGTTCGCTACTTTACCCTGGCGGAACTCAAGAAGCTGTTCGCGCCCTACCCAGTGACTTCTCCGCGCGATCAACCCGATTTCGCCCCGGAAAACTGGTGCTACGGCGGCCACGAGGCGGTGGTCACCGCCTTCGTCGAGATCACTAAGCCGCGCTAACCACGGGGGAGCGTGGCGGTCCCGACCGATTGGCCGCGAGCGGAGCGGGAGATGCCGCGCCAACCGCCGTAACCTCAGGACGGCGGGAAAGGCAGGCGCCGCAGGTCGGCCCGAGCCGCCTCGTTGCCCAGGGCCACAAGTTCCTCGATCAGGATCGTCGGGTCATCGGTATAGCGGAGACGGAGGAAGTTGTCCCGCCGCCGCACGTATTCGTTCGGGTCCTTGACCCAGCAGTTGATCAGGTAGCTGAACTCGCCGGCATTCTCGATCTTTTCGGCGCCGCCGCCGTTGCGGAAGAATTTCCACGTCAGCTCCTCCTGCGGCATGATCCCGCCGACGGCATTGAAGATGATCGGGCAGCGGAAATGGAGTGCCTTGGCGCAGGTGGTGGTGCCGCCGCGGGTGACAATCGCGTCGCTGGCCTGCATGAGCAGGTGCACGATTTCGGAGAAGCCCTCGATGTAGCAGGGCAGCTCGGGGTGGTTGGCCCGCCAGTGGACCGTGTCGTTGTAGGCTTGGTGGTTGCGGCCGCAGATGACGATGACCTGGAGGTTGGCGGCGTGCTTGAGGAGCACGGGCAGCAACTCGAGGTGGTTGTTCGCGCCATTGCCGCCGGTGGCGAGGAAGATGGTGAAACGGTCGGGCTCGAGCCCCAGGCGCTTGGCGCGAAACTCGCGCCGTTCCTCGGGACCGAGCACTTCGAGGTGGGCCCGCGGGATCATCAGGGAGCCGCGCACCCTGGCGCGGTCGGGCCGGATGCCTTTCTTGATGGCGTAGTCCTGCGCGGTCGGCGTGCGCGAAAAATAGAGGTCCACGCTGGGCTCGATCCAGTTGCGCGAGTATCCCCATCCACCCGAGAACTCACCACAGTACGTGGCGCAGCGCACCTGGTCCGCCCCGAGGGTCTCGCGTGCGAGCTGGAAATAGCCGCGGTTGAGGCAGTCGTGCACGCTGAAGATCAGATGCGGCCGATACTCGTTGAGCACCTCGAGGTAGTAGCGCTGGCCGAAGGACACCCGGGACGTGTTGAGGAAGCTCAGGCCCTCCACGAAGGTATAGAACAGCTTGTGCACCCACGGGGCCGAGCGCTGGATGCGGTTGTAAAAATTCACCCCGACGCGGTTTACCACGGAGGATTTCTCGAGCATCTGCTCGATGCGCACGTCCACGTCGTGCCGGTAGAGCTGGAAGCACCAGGCCGCGAAGGCCTCGGCGCGGGCGTCGTGGCCGGCGCCGGTACTGGAGGTGAGGACGAGGATGCGGAGTTTCGACATGCGCGGCTCAATCGAGCCCGAAGTAGCCAGCCTGCACCTTCCGCTTGAGCGAAAGCGAGCCGAACCGCGCCAGCAGGGGTGCCAGCACCGCCTGGAAGAAGCGGCCGCAGCGGACCGTGCCGCTCCGGCCGCGAAGCAGTGCCCCGCGCAGCGCGGCCGCGGCCTCCTCGGGAGCCGGGCCCTCCTGCATCATCTTTGCGAAGGCCGCCCACACCCGCGGGAGGCGGGGATCGCCCTGCCCCGCCGGCGGCCGGCGCACGGCACCCTCGAACTCAGTACGGAAATCGCCGGGCCGGAGGTCGATCACGGCCACGCCCGTGCCGGCGCACTCGACCATCAGACTCTCGCTCAGCGCGGTCAGGCCGGCCTTCGCCATGTTGTAGGCAGATTGGAACGGAAGCGGGAACTCGGCCGCGAGGGAGGACACGTTCACCAGCGCGCCGCGGTTCCGTTGCCGCATCCCCACGAGGGCGAGGTGGGAGATCAGCGTGGTGTTCACCAGCATCACCTCCAGCTGCTCACGCCAGACCGCAAAGTCCGTGTCGGCGAACACGCCGAACGCCCCAAAGCCGGCATTGTTGACCACGAGATCGAAGCCACCCGCCGCCTGCTCGGCCGCGCGGAAGGCTTGGGCTGCGGCCGCGGCGTCGGCCAGTTCCAGCACCACCGGGTGGAAGGCCTGCGGGTGCTCCTGCGTCAGGTCCGCCAGCCGCGCCGCATCGCGCGAGGTACCCCAGACGGCCACGCCTTCCGCGAGCAGCATGCGGGCGAACGCGCGCCCGAGTCCGGTGCTCGCCCCGGTGACGAGGGCCGTGCGGAAGCGGGTCGCGAGGCGCTCAGCCATGGGCGTTGCGGGGGGCGCGCCTCACGCCTGCCGGAAGACGAGGCTGACGTTGGCGCCGCCGAAGCCGCTGACGTTGTTCAACACCACGCGCGGCTGCGCGGGCAGCGTGGAGCGGATGATGTTCAGCCCCTCACACTCCGGGTCGAGCCGGGTGATGTTGGCGGAACCGGGCATAAAGCCATCGCGAATGGCCAGGGCGCAGAACCCGCTTTCCATTGCGCCGGCGAGCGAGAGGCCGTGGCCGGTAATCGCCTTGGTGCTGCTGATTGCCGGGCGCGTGGCCGGCGTGCGGAAGATCGACTTGAGCGCTCGAGCCTCCGAAGTATCTCCAATCGGGGTCGAGGTGGCGTGGGCGTTGACGTAATCCACGGCCTCGGCCGGCGTGTTGGTCGCGGCCAGCGCGAGCTTGATCGCGGCTGCCAAGCCGTGGCCGTCGGGATGGGAGATCGCGACATTGTGGCCGTCAGAGGCCTGGCCCCAGCCGGCGACCTCGCAGTAGGGCGTCACTCCGCGGCGGGCGACCTCGTCCTCGGTTTCCAGCACGAGTACGACCGCGCCGCCGGTGCCGACGAAGCCGTCGCGCCCGGTGTCGAAGGGCCGCGAGGCTAGGTTCGGGTCGGTCTGCAGGGAAAGCGCGCGCATGCTGGCGAACGGCAGGATCGCGTCGGGATTCCCATCCTCGGCTCCGACGATGAACATTCGTTTTTGTCGGCCCAGCGCCAGGTCGTCGTAGGCGAACCCAAGGGCGTGGGACGACGACGCACAGGCGGAGGAAAAGCCGCACGAGGACCCCTTGATGCCGAAATGGGCCACGAGATTGAAATTCAGCGTGCCGGAAATCGACGCGATGATACCCAGCGGCGAGCATTTCATCACGCCCTGCTGGTGCATGCGCTGCAGCATGTGGCCCATCAGGAAGGGCGACCCACCCGAGGCGGCGTACAGGCCCGTCTGGGGATTTGAGATCTCGGCGGGCGTCAGGCGGGCGTCGGCGATCGCCTGTTGCATCGCGCACCAGGAGTAGACCGCGTTGGGCGACATGCCGCGGAGCACCTCGCGCCGGATGGTGTAACCCTTGGGGAAGGTCCAGTCCTCCGGATCGGTGGAGTCCATCTGGAATCCGCGCACCGGCGCCGCCACCTTCACCGGGACCTCGGGCCCCGCGAAGGGGGCGTAGCGCTCGAAACCGTGCCGCAGTTCACGCAGGCTGGTCGTCACGCTGGCGCGGTCGTTGCCGATGCTCGTGATGAATCCGAGGCCGGTGATATAGACTTTGGGCATTGCGGGTGCAGCCGAGGGTTGCGCCGTCCCACCCCCCCCGGGGGGGGGTGCGGCGGCTCCGCCACTCGGCGGGGGTCCAGAACAACGGGCAGACCTACCGCGGTCAACGCGGGATCCGTGCGCCCGGGCCGGGGCGACTCAGGCGTTCGGACCGGTCCCGTTCGCGATCTGGCCGAGACCCGTGATGCTGGTCGGGCGCGGAACGTCCGACAGCTGGGCCGCCGGCGCCGCGGTCGCGGCGTCCTCGAGGCCGAAGGTCAGGGTGAACTCCTCAACGATCGCGGCTTTTTCCTGGCCCACGCGGATCGCACCTTCGAAGGTCGCGAGCGGCATCTTCGTGCGCTTCGGCTTGATTGAGATCGAGAGGATGTCGCCCGGACGGCAGATACGGTGGGCGCGGACGCCCTCGCAGCCGGTGAAGAAGATCGTGGACGAGCTAACCACCTTGCCTGGCTCGGTCGAAACACCCTCGAGCAGGAACAGCACGCCGAGCTGGCCGAGCGCCTCGAGCATGATCGAGGCCGGCATGACCGGGTTATCCTTGAAGTGACCCTGCAAGAAGAACTCCTGGCCGGTGATCTTGTACTTGCCGTTAGCGCCGCTCGAGCTGACCGACGCTTCGTTGAGGAAGAGGAAGGGCGGCTGGATTGGCATCACCGCCACGATCTGCTCCACCGGGAGGAACTTCGTCGGCTTCGGCAGCGGAAGGCCGCGAATCTTGCAATCGATGAAGAGTTTCACGTCTCCGACGGTACGGAGGTTGCGGAGCTCGTCGTTGTTGATCGTCATCTGGAGGACATCCTCCACGAGCACAACGATCTCCATCATGGTCAGGGAATCGACCCCGAGGTCGTCGATGAGACGCAGGTCATCGTCCGCCTCCTTGAGCTTCACCCGGAGGTCCGGTTCGACGAAGCGTTCAATCACGCCAATCACCACCGCCGGCACGTGCTCGGGGTTGCCGGTGCGACGGTACTGAACCGCGGCCTCGAACGTGGAGGGCGAGCAGCGCTTCAGGGACTCGCGCAGCGCGGCCTCGTCCTCGGGTGTAAAGGTCTTGGCCAATCCGATGAACGGCTTTGCCTCGGGCCCGGTCGGTTGATCTGGGTTCGGAACCATGTCTGATTGCTATTTCAAACGGGCTTAAGATGTAAACGTCTTTTTCCCGGCCACGGGGGAGAGTTTTTTTACGAAGCGACCGACCTGGTTGCAGGAAAAAGGTTGCAAACGGGCTCAGCGTACCGGTCTCGCAGTCTTGCCAGCAACCTCTTGGTGCTCAACCGTAGCGGCCGTTGCGCATGTCCGCCACTGCTTCCAGCCGGCCCGTCTTCCTGATCACGCATGAGTTTTTCCCAAAACGCGGCGGGATTGCGACATTTACGGAAGAAATTGCCCGGGCGTCGTCCCACCTGGGTTATGATGTGGAGGTTTGGGCCCAATCGGCCACCCCGGAGGCCGAAAAAGAATGGCCGTTCCGGCTTCGCCGCCTGCCCCTCAAGGGGTCCCACGACCTCATTTGCCAACTCCGCCTTGCCCGAGAGCTGATCCGCGAGCGGCGGCGCCTGCGGCATGCCACGGTCTATCTCCCGGAGCCGGGGCCGATGCTGGCAATGATGATGCTGCAGTTCTTCCGCGGATTCCGGCCCGACCAACTGGTGCTGACCTTCCACGGCTCGGAGATCCTCCGCTTTTCCCGCAACCCCTGGACCCGCCATCTCGGGCGCCGCCTCATCCGGCACGCCACGCGCATCAGCACGCTTTCGACCTACACGGAAGAGCTGCTGTGTGCGCACTTCCCCGAGGCCGAGGGCAAAACCTTGCTCACTCCTGGCGCCCTGAGGGCCGATTTTGCCGTCGTGCCGCGCAGCGCCCCCACCCCGCGCGACCGGATCGTGGTGCTGACCGTGGGCCGGCTCCACCCGCGCAAGGGCCAGCTCACCACCATGCGCGCGCTCCGCGCCCTTGCCCCCGAATTCCGGCAGCGCATCGAATATTGGCTGATCGGCAGCCACCCGCGCGCCGGGTACGAGCGCGAACTGCGGCAGGAAGCAGCGGGCGCCGACTTTCCGATCCGCTTCCTCGGAGACGTCCCCGACGAAGAACTCAGCCAGATCTATGACCGGGCCGACATCTTCGCCATGACCAGCATCAACCACGGCGACAGCATCGAGGGCTTCGGCCTCGTCTACCTCGAGGCTGCCGCCCACGGCCTACCAATCATCGCGCACGATGTCGGCGGCGTCCGCGAGGCGGTCGCCGACGGCGTGACCGGCCTGCTCGTCCCGCCCGAGCGCCCCGCGCAGCTCGCCGCCGCTTTCGAGAAGCTCATCACCGATGCCTCGCTCCGCCGCCAGCTGGGCGAGGCCGGCCGCGATTGGTCCCGCCGCAACTGCTGGAAGGAATCCGCCCACGCGCTGTTCCACTCCGCCGCGCCATGATCCAGTCCCGTGTGCAGGTCACCGTCCGCTACGCCGAGACCGACATGATGGGGGTCGTCTACCACGGCAGCTATCTTCCCTGGTTCGAGATTGGCCGCACCACGCTGCTCAAGGAAATCGGCCTGCCCTACCGTGAGCTCGAGGCCGCCGGCTACCGCCTCCCCGTGCTGGAGGTCTCCGCGCGATACCAGAAGCCCGCGGTTTACGACGACACCCTCACGATCGTCACCACCCTGAAGGAAAAGCCGGTCCTCCGCATCCACCTCGCCTATGAGGTGTGGCGCGGCGCGGACCTGCTCGCCACCGGCGAGACGATGCACGCCTTCATCGACCGCGAGGGCAAGCCGGTGCGGCCGCCGCCCGAAGCCGTGCAGCGCTTCAACACCGCGTTCCGCTAGGCCGCGTACTCGGCCAGCACGTGGGGATCGGACTCTCCGGCCCTCGCCGCCGCCAGCAGCGTGTCGCGCTCCGCCGGGGCCAGCCGGCCCACGGCCCAGACAGCGTGGACCCGGACTAGCGCTGTGGGATGCGCGGCCAGCCGGACGAGTTCTCCGAGCAGGCGGCGGTCGCCAGAATTGCCAGCCGCAATGCAGGCGTTGCGCAGCAGCCCCGGGAGCTTCAAGCGCTTGATAGCCGTACCTCGAAACACCTCCGCGTAGCGCGCTGGGGTCAGCGCCAGAATTTCGCTCAAGGACAATTCGGCGATCCCAGCGCGCACCTCGAGCAGGGTCCGGCGGCCCGCCTGGGCAAAGCGGTTCCAGGGGCAGACCTCGAGGCACACGTCGCAGCCGTAGACACGGGTTCCGATCGCCGCCCGGAGCCCGCGTGGGATCACGCCGCGATTCTCGATCGTCTGGTAGGAAATACAGCGCCGCGCATCGAGCACGCCGGGCGCCGGGAAAGCTTGGGTGGGGCAGGCGTCGAGGCAGCGCGTGCAGCTGCCGCAGAGCAGCCCGACACCATGCTCGGCGACACGCGCGGGCACCGCACGGCGGATCGGTTCATCGGGCGTGAGCTCGGCCCGCGCCAAAATCGCCGCAAGGAAAAGCCAGTTCCCGTGGGTCCGGGAGATCAGCATTGTGTTCTTCCCAACGAAACCCAGGCCGGCCCGCGCCGCCCAGCCGCGCTCGAGCACGGGCCCGGTGTCGACATAGTAGCGGTAATCCTCCGGGCCGAGGCCGAGGTCGGACTCCAGAATGCGGCCAGCGGCGACGAGCGCCGGCTTGATCGTGTCGTGGTAGTCGGCGTGCTGCGCATAGCGCGCCCAGACGGGCCGCCCGGCCGCCGGGGCGGGCTGGCCGTCCCAGTAATTCACCCCCAGCAGGACGAGCGATTTCACCCCGGGCAGCACCGCCGCGGGGTCGAGGCGCTTGGCCGCCGTGCGCTCCAT
>OMJT01000052.1 GCA_900299415.1 Opitutales bacterium | reverse complement strand
TTCCAGGGCCTGCAGCCGAAGGTCGGCGAGCGTTTCCGCGTCGCGATCTCCAAGGGCAAGGACGTGGTTTACCGCGGCGACATCCCGTACGCGCACACCTTCGGCGACGTCCCCGAGGGCGCGCCGCTGCTCTACTTGAACAGCCTCATGAACGTGTCGTTCGCGCTGAACATGGGCGACTTCGCGAAGAAGCACGCCATCAGCTACGGCGGCGAGTGGAGCGTGCGCCTGGAAAAAATCGGCCCGTGACGGGCCCCGGAGGTTTTACCGCGGATTGCACGGATTTCGCGGATGAAGACCTCGGACGGAGCGGAAATTGGCACGCAAAGACGCGAAGACGCGAAGGTCGGAGGAGAAAGCCAGTGCTTTTGACGCGTCGCGTTGCGACACGTCAAAAGCACGGTGTCCCCTGCCCGTCGGCGGATCTCCGCTTGCGCGGGAATCGATCCCCCAATCCACCGGCAGGGGTCTGGCGGTGCTACAGTTGTAATCCTGTAGCCGGGGCAGACCTCTGCCCCGGGGATCGAACGCCCGCGCAGCGGAGATCCGCCCCATGCGGGGACCACCGGGCTTTTATCGAGGTGCGCAGCGCCTCGATAAAAGCCCATCCGGGTTATCCTCCTCCGACCTTCGCGTCTTCGCGTCTTTGCGTGCCAAACCATCCGGCCTGGATCCGGCCTGATCCTTGAAGATTAGCGTTCCCCTCCCTGCCGTTTTCTGGGTCTCATCCGTGAAATCCGTGAAATCCGTGGTTAAAAAACTCCGGCTCCTCAGCGCCTTGCTGGTTGTTTCCTCCGCGGTTGCTTCCGCCGCGGAGCGGATTGCGATCTCTTGGCCGACGCCGAACACGGCGTTTGCGCGCGGGCTCGGGATCGCGGACATCCTGCAGCATGCCGGCTCGGGGGACCCGGCCTCGGGCGGGTTTGGCTGCGTGCGGACGAGCGACACCCAGTTCCACGAAGGAATCGACATCAAGGCCGTGGGGCGCGACCGCGCCGGCGAGCCGACGGACAGCATCTTCGCGGCGATGGACGGCGTGGTGCGGTACGTGAACACCCGTCCCGGCGCGAGCAACTACGGCCGCTACATCGTGATCGAGCATCCCGACCAGACCCCGGCCGTGTACACGCTCTACGCCCACCTCAGCAAGGTGGAGGCCGGCATCGCGGCCGGCACGCGCGTGCGCCGCGGGCAGACCATCGCCACGATGGGCCGCTCCTCGAGCGGCCAGGCGATTCCGAAGGACCGCGCGCACCTGCATTTCGAGATCGGGGTCGTGGTCACGCAGGACTTCCAGTCCTGGTACGCCTTCAAGAAGTTCGGCAGCGCGAACGAGCACGGGATCTACAATGGCATGAACCTGATGGGCATCGACCCGCTGGACTTCATGCAGCAGAACCGCGCCGGCCGGGTGGGGAGCTTCCTCGACTATATCCAGCGCCAGCCGGAGGCGGTGACGGTGCGCATCGCGACGACCCGCACGCCCGATTTCGTGAAACGCTATCCCGCGCTGCAAACCAAGGCCGCGCCCTTCCTCGTCGCCGGCTGGGAGATGAAGTTCAACTGGAGCGGCCTGCCGGTGTCCTTCACGCCCCTCACCCCGGGCGAGGTCGCCGGCCTCGCCGCCAACAATCCCGTGATTTCCACCGCCGACGCCGCCGAGCTGAGGCGCCAGAAGTGCAAGAGCCTCGCCGTCTCCCAACGCGGCAGCTGGAAGATCGGCAAAGACCTCGAGACCGTCCTGCAGCAGTTGTTCACGCTGCGCTGAATCCCGGAGGGTGCATTTTCCGGTGGTAGGGTTGCCTCGCCGAGGCGACCGGGTTGGGGATCGAGAGATCGCCGCTGAGCCAGCCCCACGGCGGGATCGGATCGGCGGGGTCTCCCGGAGATTGGCGAAGATTCGCAAGATCGGCGTTCCTCCCGGACCGGGCACGAAAAAGGCCGAGCCGCGAACGGCTCGGCCTGGATTCGATTCCGGCAGGGGTTACTGCAGGTAGGTGAGCGTTCTGGAGCCCGCGATGCCGCTCACGATGATGGCATTGCCCTGGGTGAAGCTGAGCGGGTAGGCCTCATTCGCCACGGTGTTCAGGGCCTTCACGTAGGCCGCGGAACCGATGAGGGAGGTGAGGGCCACCGTGGACGTACCGTTCTCGAGGAAGTACTGGTCAGCCGCGGCACCAAGCTGGCGCATGTTGTTCGTGACCGCCTTGTCCTGCGAGCTGGAGCGGACCTTCTGGAAGGCAGGAATCGCCATGGCGGCCAGGAGGCCGATGATGACGACGACGATCATGATTTCGACGAGGGTGAAGCCCCGGGTGGAACGATTATGGGATTTCATTTTATGTATGTTTATGACCGGCGGTAATTGGGGGTCGCCGTTCGTTGGCCCAGATCCAATCGTACCTATTCGCCGGAGTCGATTACAATTGCCTATAAATTGCGCGTAGGGCGTGGCCCTACACGCGACGCCTTGCCAGCCGCCGCCGGGGGATCTCAGCCGCCGGGCCGAGCCGAAGATGACATGTAGGCCGACAGGATGGGGTACGCTGCCTCGCCCGTCGGCCTACCTCTCATCTCAAGCTTCGATTAACCGTAGGCAATCGATGCCTAGGTGGGGGTAATGCGACGGGGGTGGACCGAAAATTGGGACCCTTAATACGTAAACCTCCCTCGAAGGCATCTCGAACCCAGGTCGAAGGCATCCCGAAGGCAGGTCGAAGGCTTCTCGACGCCCGCTCGAACGGTCCTCGAAGCCGCCTCGAACAATCCTCGAAGCCCGCTCGAACAATTCTCGAAGCCGCCTCGAACGAACCAAGCGCCCGGCCAGGCCCCGGGCTGGGAGGTTGCCGGGTGGCGGTCGGGCAGGTTGACATCGGGTGCCGGGAGGGGTTCTGTATGCGGGATCCGGGGGGGAGATACGGCGTCTAAGGCGGCCGACCCAGCGGGTCGGCCCTACCTTGGGGGCGGGGATTTCTATGCTTGCCCCGGTCGCACGCTCGGTTTTGTTCCGACCCTCTGCAGTCGCCGAGCTAGCTCAGCTGGTAGAGCAACGCTTTCGTAAAGCGTGGGTCGTCGGTTCAAATCCGATGCTCGGCTCCATTTCGAACCCCGCCGGCCCAAGGGGCCGGCGGGGTTTGTGTTTTCGGAGCCCCGGGCCGGGTTTAACCGCGGATTTAACGGATTAGGCGGATGAGGGGCTCGATCCCAAACCAATGCCTCGGAGGTTCGACACGAATTTCACGGATGGGCACGAATGGTGTTTTGGGGTCCTGCCGTGACACACGGATGTCAACGGTTCCTAGGGTCTGGAAGATCCCATTCGTGGGCATTCGTGAAATTCGTGTCCAGACCTCAGGGACTCAGTTGTTGGCGATGTCTTGGTCGGAGAGTTCGCCCTGGAGCTTGCGGCGGAAGCGGAGCGAGGCGATCTCGGCCTTGAGCTGGCGGGTGAAGAGCTGGAGGCGGCGGTTCACATCGAGGGTCTCGAGCAGCTTCTGCTTTACGGCCGGGTTCTCGCAAAAGGTGAAGGCGGCGAGATCGGAGAAGACCTCAGGGTCCTTGATCGTCTGGACGAAGACCGCGACGTCGAGCGGGGCGCGGGCCCCGAGCTTGGACTTGAGCTGGAGCAGGCGGCCGAGCTCGCGGCGGAGGCGCTCGTTCTCTGAGGCCTCGGCCCCGGGTTCGCTGGCCAGGGCGCGGATGCGGATCGAGCGGTAGGGGGTTTCCGAGACGACGCCGAGGACCTGGACGCGGACCAAGCCCTGGAGGAGCAGGTCGGAGGTGCCGTTCTCGTGCTTCTGGCAGGCGCGGATGATGCCGACGCTGGCGACTTTCTGGATCGGCTCGAGGTCGTCGTCGGGATCGTTCACCCGCGGGTCGATCCCGGCCACGGCGAAGAGCCGGTCGCGCGCGAGCACGTCGCTCAGCATCTTCCGATAGCGCGGCTCAAAAATGTGCAGGGGCATCAGGGCCTGCGGGAAGAACGCTACCTGGGGCAGGGTCATCACCGGGATCTCCGGTGGCAGGCTGATCTCCATTTCCATGGGCCGAACCTAACCCGGGTCCGCGGAAATTCAACTGTGCCAAGAAATACCAACGACTTCCGTGCCTGGGCGACAGGTGGGACAAGCTGGCCTGCCTGGGGCGCCCGGTGGGGGAGGCGGGATGGGGTCGGGATATTTTTAAATACTGGGGGCCAGCCATTAACGAAACATCGCCGCCCCGGGGCATGCCCGTTGCTAAGGGGGACGCATGAGTCGTATTCTTGGCATCGACCTTGGCACCACCAACTCCTGCATGGCCATCATGGAGGGCGGCGAGCCGGTGGTCATCCCCAACGCCGAGGGCGCGCGCACCACGCCTTCCGTCGTCGCGTTCACGAAGAGCGGCGAGCGTCTCGTCGGCCAGGCCGCCAAGCGCCAGGCTGTCACGAATCCGCGCAACACGGTCTTCTCCGCGAAGCGCCTCATCGGCCGCAAGTTCACCGAGGTCCGCGAGGAGGCGAAGAACATGCCCTTCAAGGTCGTCGAGGGGAAGAACGGCGACGCCTACATCGAGGTCCAGGTCGGCGACAAGACCGAGCAGTTCGCCCCGCAGCAGATCGCGGCGTTCGTGCTCGGCAAGCTGAAGGCCGACGCCGAGGCCTACCTCGGCGAGAAGATCACCCAGGCCGTCATCACGGTCCCCGCCTATTTCAACGATTCCCAGCGCCAGGCCACCAAGGACGCCGGCAAGATCGCCGGCCTCGAGGTCAACCGCATCATCAACGAGCCCACCGCGGCGTCGCTCGCGTACGGCCTCGACAAGAAGAAGGACGAGAAGATCGCGGTGTTCGACCTCGGTGGCGGCACCTTTGACGTCTCCGTGCTCGAGATCGGCGACGGCGTGTTCGAGGTGAAGGCCACCAACGGCGACACCCACCTCGGTGGCGACAACTGGGACGAGGCCCTGATCGGCTGGCTCGTCGACACCTTCAAGAAGGAGAACGGCATCGACCTCCGGAAGGACCCGATGGCCCTCCAGCGCCTCAAGGAAGAGGCCGAGAAGGCCAAGATCGCCCTCTCCTCGGCCCAGTCGGTCGACATCAACCTGCCGTTCATCACGGCCGATGCCACCGGCCCGAAGCACCTCAACGTCCAGCTCAGCCGCGCCAAGATGGAGCAGATCTGCGACCAGCTCTTCGAGCGCTGCATCCAGCCGTTCAAGAACTGCCTGAAGGACGCCGACCTCTCCGCCGCCAAGATCGACGAGCTCGTGCTCGTCGGCGGCATGACCCGCATGCCCAAGGTGGTCGACATCGCCAAGACCCTCGGCGGCAAGCCTCCCCACCAGGGCGTCAACCCTGACGAGGTCGTCGCTGTCGGTGCGGCCATCCAGGGCGGCGTGCTCAAGGGCGAGGTGCGCGACGTGCTGCTCCTCGACGTCACCCCGCTCACGCTCGGCATCGAGACGGCCGGCCAAGTGGCCACGCCGATGATCCCGCGCAACACCACCATCCCCTCGAAGAAGACCCAAGTCTTCTCCACCTACAGCGACAGCCAGCCCTCGGTCGAGATCGTCGTCCTGCAGGGCGAGCGCCCGATGTCCCGCGACAACAAGGTGCTCGGCACCTTCAAGCTCGACGGCATCCCGCCCGCGCCGCGCGGCACGCCGCAGATCGAGGTCACCTTCGACATCGATGCCAACGGCATCCTGCACGTCTCCGCCAAGGACCTTGGCACCGGCAAGGACCAGAAGATCACCATCCAGGGCTCGTCCGGCCTCTCCAAGGAGGAGGTCGAGAAGATGACCAAGGACGCCGAGTTGCACGCCGCCGAGGACAAGAAGCGCAAGGAGGCCGTGGAGGCCAAGAACCAGCTCGATTCCGCCATCTACCAGCTCGAGAAGGCCGTGAAGGACGCGGGCGACAAGTTCCCGGCCGACAAGAAGGCCGCGGTCGAGGCCGCCCTCGCCGACGCCAAGAAGGACCTCGAGAGCAACGACGCCGACCGCATGAAGGCCGCGCTCGAGAAGCTCTCCAAGCTCGGCGCCGAGTTCTACGCCCAGGCCCAGCAGGCCGCCCAGGCCGGCGGCCCGGCCGCGGAGCCCGCCGAGGCGCCCAAGTCGGACAAGAAAACCGAAAAGAAGGCCGACGTGGTCGATGCCGACTTTGAGGTCGTCGACGACGACAAGAAGAAGTAAGCTCCTCCCCTTTGCGCGCCATCCGCCTTCCCGCGGGTAGCGCGTTCCGTCCAACCACCCATCTCAACCCAAACCCAACCCAATATGGCTAACGTCAAAATCAAACCCATCGGTGATCGCGTCCTTGTGGAGCACATCGAGGAAAAAGAGCAGGTCCGCGGTGGCATCATCATCCCGGACTCCGCCAAGGAGAAGCCCCAGGAGGCCAAGGTCATCGCCCTCGGCACCGGCAAGAAGAACGACGACGGCAAGGTCTCGGCCTTCGAGGTCAAGGTCGGCGACCGCGTCCTCATCAGCAAGTATGGCGGCACCGAGGTGAAGCTCGACGACAAGAAGTACACCCTGGTGCGCGAGGAGGACATCCTCGGCATCATCGGCTGAGCTGTCGGCCCCCCTTAAACTCAAACTCAAAACCCAGACTCAAACACAATGCCCGCCAAACAACTCCTCTTCGACGAAGCCGCCCGCCAGAAGGTCCTCCGCGGCGTCGAGCTGCTCTCCAAGGCCGTCAAGGTCACCCTCGGGCCCAAGGGCCGCAATGTCGTCATCGACAAGAAATTCGGCTCGCCGACCGTCACCAAGGACGGCGTGACCGTCGCCAAGGAGGTCGAGCTGCCCGATCCCTACGAGAACATGGGCGCGCAGATGGTGAAGGAGGTCGCCTCCAAGACCTCCGACGCCGCGGGTGACGGCACCACCACCGCCACCGTGCTCGCCGAGGCCATCTACAAGGAAGGCCTGAAGAACGTCACCGCCGGCTCCAACCCGATCTACCTCAAGCGCGGCATCGACAAGGCCGTCGAGGCCGCCGTCGCCGAGCTCGCGAAGATCTCCAAGAAGGTCAACGACTCCGACGAGATCCGCCAGGTCGCCACCGTGTCCGCCAATTGGGACACCGAGATCGGCGGCAAGATCGCCGAGGCCATGGACAAGGTCGGCAAGGACGGCACCATCACCGTCGAGGAGTCCAAGTCGATCGAGACCACCCTGGACGTCGTCGAGGGCATGCAGTTCGACAAGGGCTACCTCTCCCCGTACTTCGCGACCAACGCGGAGGCCCAAGAGGCCGTGCTCGAGGACGCCTACGTGCTCATCCACGAGAAGAAGATCTCCAACCTCCAGGAGTTTCTCCCGCTCCTCCAGACCGTCGCCAAGGGCGGCAAGCCCCTCCTCGTCATCGCCGAGGAAGTCGAGGGCGAGGCACTGGCCGCGCTCGTCGTGAACAAGATCCGCGGCACCCTCAACGTGTGCGCCGTCAAGGCCCCCGGCTTCGGCGACCGCCGCAAGGCCATGCTCGAGGACATCGCCGTCCTCACCGGCGGCCGCTGCATCACCGAGGACCTCGGCATCAAGCTCGAGAACCTCACCGTGTCCGACCTCGGCCGCGCCAAGCGCATCGTCGTCGACAAGGAGAACACCACGATCGTCGAGGGTGCGGGCAAGTCGTCCGACATCCAGGGCCGCGTGAAGCAGATCCGCCGCCAGATCGAGGAGACCACCTCCGACTACGACCGCGAGAAGCTCTCCGAGCGCCTCGCCAAGCTGGCCGGCGGCGTGGCGGTGCTGAATGTCGGCGCCGCGACCGAGGCCGAGATGAAGGAGAAGAAGGCCCGCGTGGAGGACGCCCTCCACGCGACCCGCGCCGCGGTGGAAGAGGGCATCGTCGCCGGTGGCGGCGTCGCGCTGCTCCGCACGGCCAAGGCCATCGACTCCGTCAAGCTCGAGGGTGACGAGGCGATCGGCGCCCAGATCGTGCGCCGCGCCATCGAGGCCCCCATCCGCATGCTGTGCTCCAACGCCGGCGTCGAGGGTGCCGTCGTGGTCGGCCAGGTGCTCGCCAACAAGGGCAACTACGGCTACAACGTCGCCACGGGCGAGTACGAGGACCTGGTCAAGGCCGGCGTCGTCGACCCGACCAAGGTGACCCGCACCGCGCTGCAGAACTCGGCCTCCATCGCCGGCCTGCTGCTCACCACCGAGTGCATGATCACCGAGCTCCCCGAGAAGAAGGAGCCGGCCCCGGCCCATCCCCCGGGCGGCGGCATGGACTACTAAGTCCATCCTTCAGCCAAGAATTCAGGGCGCCCTGCGAAGGGCGCCCTTTTTTTCGGTCCGATTATTCCGAGGTAGGGCTGGCTCGCCGAGCCGGCCGTTCGCGCCGCCCACCAGACGCGCCCCCATCGTCCCGCGACGTCCATCCGAGAACCCCCAAACCCGGCCGGCTCGGCGAGCCAGCCCTACCGTCGGCGAGGCCGACTCAGCGGGTAGGGCCGACCCGCCGGGTCGGCCGCCCTCCGACTTCATCCTTAAGCGTTAAGCGTTGAACGTTAAGCGTTGCCCGTCTTCCGTGAGTCTTCGCCATGGAGGTCATCTTTCTCGGAACGGGAACATCGCAGGGTGTGCCGATGATCGGCTGCGACTGCGCGGTCTGCTCCTCCACCGACCCCCGCGACAGCCGCACGCGCGCCTCGGTCCATGTCGTGATGGACGGGCTGCACATCCAGGTGGACGCCGCGCCCGAGCTGCGCCTCCAGTGCCGGAGGGAGGGGATCAAGCGCACGGATCTCGTCATCCTCACCCATGGCCACGCCGACCACATCGTGGGCATGGACGACCTGCGCCGCTTCTGCGACCTGCTCGGCGGCAATGCGCTGCCGGTCTACTCGACCGAGGAAGGCCTGAGCCGCGTGCTGGCGATCTATCCGTACGCGATCCTCGAGCGGCCCCTCGTGCCCGGCTACGCGGCGTTCAAGCTGCAGGAAATGCCGGCCGTGCTCGAATTCCCGCAGGGGACCATCACCTCCACGCTGCTCCCGCACGGCGGGATCAACACCCTCGGCCTGGTCTTCGCCGAGCGGAGCTCGGGGCGGAAGTTCGCCTATTATAACGACTGCAAGCGCGTGCCCCGCGAGGCCGTGGCGTTGGCGAAGGACGCCGACGTCGTGGTGCTCGACGGCCTTCGTCCGCAGCCGCACCCATCGCACATGTCGATCGACGAGGCCATCGCGGCGGCAAAGGAGATCGGCGTGACGCCCAGCTATCTCTCGCACCTCACCCATCTCACGGGCCACGCCGCGCTCGAGGCAACCCTGCCGGCCGGAATCCGTCTAGCCTACGACGGCCTGCGCCTGGATCTGACCAAGTCCGGGGTGAAGGTAGTAAGGTAGGGTTGCCTCGACGAGGCGACCGGTCTTGGCGTCGGCGACGTGCGCCAACCAATCCCGGCCGGCTCGTCGAGCCAGCCCTACCATCGAATGCCTACTTACTTCGCTGTCCCCAGCGACAGCACGTACACAATACCGTAGCCCGTCGATGTGCCCCGGCCCTTGTCGGTGGCGGTGATGGTCTGGCTCAGGTTGCGGGCGACCACCATGGCGGCGCCGGGCTGGAGGAGGACGACGGTGTTCAGGTTCCGCTGGCGCTCCGCGCCGGTGGCGGGCTTCACGCTCTCGGCCCAGAGCAGATTCAGGCGCCAAGCGGTGCTGCCGGGCATCGTGGAGGCATCGATCTGCAGTTTCGCCGAGCGGCCCTCGGCCTCGTGGGCGAGCTTGGCGGGGGCGGTGAGGGACAGCTCGACGGTTTCCGTCCAGAGCACGGTCAGCTTTTGTCGGCAGTCCTCCACCGTCATGTCCCCCGCGGCCTCGATTTGGTCGGGCTTCACCCAGTAGGCCGTGAGCTGGGCCGACTGCGCGGCCTGCAGCACCGCGGGCAGCAGCAGGGCGACGAGCAGGAGGAGGCGTTTCATTGGGCGGATTGAAGTTTGCCGGTGCAGTAGGGTCAAGGGGCCGCAGGTAGGGCTGGCTCGACGAGCCGGCCGTTCGCGTCGTCCATCAAAAACGCCCGCATCAACCGTTGGCATCCATCCGCGAACCTAAAACCCGGCCGGGTCATCGACCCAGCCCTACCTTCTGGCCGCCCAGAAGCGACATTCGTCGGAGAAGTCTCGCACGGCTGCCGGCTCGCGCGCGACTTCGCGGCGCAGGGCATCGAACTCGTGCCTCCAGCCGGTCGCGGCGAGGTCGGCGAGGATCTCGTCGCGGTCGGGCAGGTGCATGAAGGTGCGGCCGGACTCGTCCTCGAAGTAACGGTCGCCGAACTCGACCAGCCGTGGGTCCTGCTCGCCGCGGTCCCAGCGGCCGCGCTCGAGCCGCCACATCGCGCGCTCGGTGGGCGAGTGGTCGCGGTCATGGCTGGTGAAGAGCAGGGGCGCGTCGGGCGCGCAGGCGGCCCGGAGGTTCCGCAGCGCCGCCCGGCGGTTCTCCCGCCCGGGGATCTGCATCAGGCCGTTGAACATGAAGAGCACCCCGCCGAACGGGGTCGGAGGTGCATCACCGGAGAGTTGGACTTCCCCGAGGCGGGTGGCGTCGGCGTGCAGGAAGGTGATGCCGGCGGCCCCGCGGTCGCGGGCGAGGTGACGGGCCTGGTCGAGCAGTTCCTCGGCGAAGTCGAAGGCGGTGATCCGGCGGAAGCCCAGATCCCAGAGCCCGAGCGTCACGCGCCCGCTGCCGCAGCCGGCCTCGAGGAGCGGGGCCGCGCGATCGGGGAGGAAGCGCTCGATCAGGCTGAGTTCCGATTTCCAGAGCCCGAGAAAGTGCGCGGCGCGCGTGTAGTGCACGACGGCCAGCGGGTCGTTGAAGTCGGCGCGGACAGTGGCGCCGGTGATCTGGCTTCTGGAGGGTTTAACCACGGATTTGCACTCCTGTCGCTTCACTCGGTACACGGATTACACGGATCGAACCTCGGACTGCCAAACCGCTTTGCACAGGAGGAAACGGAGAAAACCGAGGAAAACCGAATGGGAGTTCTCCGTTCTCTCCGTTTCCTCCTGTGCAATTGCTGGGGATTGTCGGCATCCGGGCGACCCGTGGTGCAAAAACGGTCCTTTCTCAGGCCTTCCGCCGCCAGCTGGCGATGAACATGCCGTTGGCGTTGAGCTCCTCCGGGCGCAGCAGGATCGAAGATGGGAGATGGGAGATCGGAGATGGGGACGGAGGAAGTACAGGCGTCGGCTCGAGTTCCGGGTGGGCGGCGGCGAAGGCCTCGGCCACGCCGGTGGTCTCGCGGCGGGTCAGCGTGCAGACGGAGTATACGAGGCGGCCGTCGGGCTTGAGCGAGCCGGCGACATGGTTGAGGAGGGCGAGCTGGGTGGCGGCCAGCTCCGTGACATCCTCCGGCGTGGTGGTCCAGCGGGCCTGCGGGTTGCGCTGCCAGGTGCCGACGCCGCTGCACGGTGCGTCGACGAGGATGCCGTCGAATTTCGTCTTGGTTGGGAGCCGCGCGGAGCCGTCCCAGACCACCGTGCGGTAGTTGAACAACTTTGCCCGGGCAGCGCGGCGCTTGAGGGTCTCGAGGCGGCCGGTGTGGCGGTCGCTGGCCCAGACGACGCCCTTGTTTTGCATCAGATCCGCGAGGTGCATCGTCTTGCCGCCCTCGCCGGCGCAGGTGTCCCACCACGTCTCGCCGGGCTGCGGCGCGCAGGCGAGGCCGACGAGCTGCGAGGCGAGGTCCTGGATCTCGAACTCACCGGATTTGAACTGGTCGGTCTTGAAGAGGTCCTGGACGCCGGTGAAGCGGACGGCGTCGGGATTTGAAATTTGAAATTTGAGATGGGAGAGATCGGCGACCTCGGCGGCGAAGAGGGATTTGGCGAGGGCCTTGGCCTGGCCGGGGCGGGCGCGGAGCCAGAGGGCGGGCTCGCGCTGGAGCTGCTGGAACCAGCCGGGGGTGACGTCCATCTCGGCGGCGACCCAGGCCGGGACGGCGCGGGCGGCGAGGGCCTCGGGCTTGATCGACTTGGGGTCGGCGTCGAAGCGCTGCTGGAGTCCGAGCGCCTGCTCGACCCGCTTCTGGGGGGAGGCCTTGGCGTCCAGCCAGGACAGCCAGCGGAAATAGGCAAAGATCGCCAGGCTGGTGGCGCGGCGGACGGTCGGGGCCAGATAGCGGTGGGCCTCGAAGTAGTGGCGGAGCGCGGCATCGGCCCGGTCCTGCGGCCCGAGGGAACGCAGGATCTGGGCGGCATGGTTTGAAGCGGCAGAGTCGGCCATCACCACCACGAAGCACACGCCGCGGAAAAGAGGAAGGGAAGAGTGCGGACCGGAGGGATAAGCGCAAAGACGCGAAGGGGCGCGAAGGGAGGGACCAAGGCCCCGAGCCTTTTTAACCGCGGATTACACGGATTACGCGGATTTGCGCCAGAATCTCGACCTCGGCCACGGAGGGATGGGGAACGCTAATCTGCGCTGATCTTCGCTGATTCCGGATTAGTGAAGATCAGCGTAGATTAACGTTCCCTGCTCCGGTTCCCCATCCGTGTAATCCGCGGTTAAAAGCTCTCCGGATCTTCCTTCGCGAACCTTTGCCCGACTTGGCGTCTTTGCGCTTAATCCAGTTGGATTGATCAGGCTGAACGCTGGCGTGCGGCCTCGAGGACCAGGGCGATCAGTTCCTCGCTGGCCCAGCTCTCGAGGGCCTCGGGCGTAGGCAGGGCAGCGCCGGCGGCGAGCAGGGCCCGGACGACGCCGACGTAGTCGCCCTGCGGATGGGGGAGGTTCGCGGCCGCGTAGTCGGCCCATCCGAGCAGCAGGGATTTGTGGGTGCGGTCGCGGACGTCGAGCGGGGCACCATGTGCGATCAGGACCTTCGCCCCGGCGAGATTGCCGGTGAACGCGGCCCAGTGCAGGGGCGTGGCGCCCAGGTCGTCGGTGGCGGCGGGATCAAAGCCGCAGGCCAGCATGGTTTCCAATGCGGCGGTATCGGTCCTTCCGGCGACCTCGAAGAACAGCTTCTGGGCCCCGGGGTCCCGGGTGAGCTCGGCGAATCGTGGCTCGCCGCGGAGCATGGCGTCGACCTTGGCGCGGTCGCCGCGCATGCAGGCGGCGAGGAAGCGCTCGGCGGGCGAGAGGTCGGAGTCGCCGTCGTGGTCGCGGAGCCACGCGACGATGTCGGTGCGGCCGTGCATGGCGGCGAGGACATAGGCGGTGCGGCCGTCCTTGCGTTTCGCCCGGAGATTTGCCCCGTGCTGGGCGAGGAGCTCGATCATGGGGACGTCCCAATGCCGGGCGGCGGCGTGGAGCGGCGTCTCGGCACTTTTTTCCGGATAGCAGACGCGGTTCGGATCGGCCCCATGCGCGAGCAGCCACGCGACGCCGCGGCGGACCGCGGCGTCGTGTCCCAAGCCGGCGTAGTGGCCGAGGATGAAATAGAGCGGGGTGTTCTGCCAGCGCTTGTTCCCGTCGCCACCGTCGGCCTGGGCCCCGTGGGCGGCGAGGAGGTCGAGCATGGCGGTGTCGCCGTTCTCGGCGGCATGGTAGACGGACTCGCCGTCGTCGGGCTTGGCGCCGGCCTCGAGCAGCACGCGGGCGAGCTCGAGGTGCCGGGCCTGGCAGCTGGCGGCCCAGAGGACGGAGACCTGTTCCGCGGCATTGTCGGACCAGGCGTAGGAGGCGTTGGGGCTGGCGCCGTGGGCGAGCAGCAGGCGGGCGACCTCGATGAGCCCGGCGGAGTTCCGCGTGCCCCAGCGGGAGTGGGCGACGTAGAACAGCGGCTCCCAGTTCATGGGGCCGCCGCGCCGGGTGGCGAGGGTCGGGTCGGCGGCGAGGCGGCGGGCGACGGCGGCGACCTCGCCAAAGGCGAGCGCGGCATGGAAGTCCGCCGCGACGAGGTCGGGATAAAGCGCCAGGACGCGTTCGGCCCGGCCGAGGCGCTGCTCGACGGAGCCCCGGGTGAACTGCGTGATGGCCGCCTGACGGTCGAGAGTGAGCTCCTCGATCCGCTCGCGGAGGGCGTTCCACGAGGCGAAGCCCAGCTCGCGGGCGACCGCGGACTGGGCGTTATGCAGGGCGAACGCGGTGGCGGCCAGCTCGGTGTCGGATTTCCCGGCGAAGGCCGGCAAGGCGCGGAAGCGGGCGAGGGCGGCGGGCTGCCGGTCGCGGGCGGATTGGAGCAGGTCCTTTGCCTGCTTCTTGAGCTGCGCGAGGTCGGGTCGCGCGGGCAACTGCGGGGTCGTCATGATAACTCCATGCTTGGAAGCCGAGGTCCGCAGGCGGCAGCACGGGTTGGCACGTGCAGTTGGAACTGTGAGGACGGTGGGCTCAGCCCTTCGCGCGGACCCGCGGGCGTCCGGGACGCCGGGAGCGGAGGAGAAACGGCGGCGGCGGGGCGGTCAACGCTTCGTTGCGCGGGACTGACGGCCCAGCCCTACCGTCGATCCCGGGGTGGAGGTCCACTCCGGCTACAGCTCCGATCCGCGGCTGGCCTCTGTCCTCGGCGGCGATCAGCCGCGTTTTCCCCACCTGCGCTCTTGCTTGAGCTCGAGGCGGCGGGTTTCGAGGCGGAGGCCGGCGACGGCGGGGTGGGCGCGGAGGCGTTGCACCTCGGCGCCGGAGATCTTCCAGCTGAGGGCGCTGCTGGCCTCGCCGACGGGGGCAACGCGGTCGTCGAAGAGGAAGGCGAACTCGATGCGGGTGTCGCCGGCCTGCTTGTTCAGCGTCTCGCGCAGCTCGTGCAGGAAGGCGGGGACCTCCGGATGGGCGGGATGGAGGATCCAGGTGAGCTTGCGCACGAGGCCGGCGACCTGGGCGTCGAGCGGGTAGCACTCCTTCACGTTGATGCGGGCACCGTCGTTGCCGGCGAGGATGTTGCCCTGCACGAGCACGACGGCGTTCTCGGCGAGCGCCGGGCCGTAGGCGGCGAAGGCGTCGGCGAACATGTTGAGGGAGATCGAGGCGTTCCGGGTGGCGAGGGTAAACGCGGCCCAGGGGCGGTTGTCCTTTTTCGCAAGTTTCTTCGTGATGTTGCCGGCGATGCCGCAGAGGCGGAACTCGGTGCGGTCGGGCTGCTGCAGGAGCGCGTCGACCGGGAAGGTGTCGATCGCCTCCGCCAGCCCGGCGTAGGTGGCCATCGGGTGGCCGGAGACGTAGAAGCCCAGGAGTTCCTTCTCGAAGGCCAGGCGCTCGGCCGCCGTAAAATCCACGGCGGCGTTTTGGGTTTTGGATTCTGCGTTTTGCTTTGAGCGTTCAGCGTTGGACGTTGGGCGTTGGGTGTTCTCCGGCTCGGCCTCGCCGAGCATGTCCATGAAGCTGTGCTGGCCGGCGGCTTTGTCGCGGGCCTGGGCGGCGGCGCCGGCGAGGGCGGCGTCGATGCCATCGAACAGCTTTTTGCGCACGGCGCCGCTGTAGTCGAAGGCGCCGGTCTTCACGAGGTGCTCGAGCACGCGCTTGTTGATGGCGCGGCCGTCGACGCGGCGGACGAAGTCGGCGAAGTCGGCGTAGGGACCGTTGCTCTCGCGCTCCTCGAGGACCTTCTTGCCAGCGAGTTCGCCGACGCCCTTGACGCCGGCCAGGCCGAAGCGGATGGCGGCCCCGGCAGAGGCCGGGGGGGAGTTGGAAGTTGGAAGTTGGGAGTTGCTGTCGGAAGCGGCCGAACCTTTTTCACTGCGGCGGAAAACCGGGGTAAACATCTCGCGGCTCTCGTTCACGTCGGGGCCGAGGACCTTCAGGCCCATCGACTCGCACTCGGCGATGAAGTGGGCTACCTTTTCGGAGTTGCCGAGTTCGGAGCTGAGCATGGCGGCCATGAACTGCACGGGGTAGTTGGCCTTCAGGTAGCCGGTCTGGTAGCTCAGGATGGCGTAGGCGGCGGAGTGGGACTTGTTGAAACCGTAGCCGGCGAACTTGTTCAGGATGTCGAAGATCGAGTTGGCGGTCTTCTCGTTGATGTCGTTCACGCGCTTGGCGCCCTCGACGAACTTCGCGCGCTCGGCGGCCATGGCCACGGGGTCCTTCTTGCCCATGGCACGGCGGAGCATGTCGGCGCCGCCGAGGGTGTAGCCGGCGATGATCTTGGCGGCCTCCATGACCTGCTCTTGGTAGACCATCACGCCGTAGGTCTCGCGGCAGACCTCCTCGAGGAGCGGGTGGGGGAAGGTGACGGTGCTCGGGTCCTTCTTGCCGCGGACGTAGTCGGGGATCCACTCCATCGGGCCCGGGCGGAAGAGGGCGATGAGGGCGACGATCTCGTCGATGGTGGAAAGGCTGATCTGGCGGCAGAGGTTCTGCATGCCGCCGGACTCCAGCTGGAATACGCCGGTGGTGCGGCCGGAGTTGAGGAGGGCGAAGGTCTTCGGGTCGTCGATCGGGATTTTCTCGATGTCGAAGGCGGGATCCGCGGTGCGGCGGATGTTGTCCACGGCGTCGGCGATGACGGTGAGGGTCTTGAGCCCGAGGAAGTCCATCTTCAGCAGGCCCAGCTTGCCCACCGCGTTCATGTCGTACTGCACGGTGACGTCGCCTTCCTGCTCGGTCAGGGGGACGAACTCCTCGAGGGGCCGGTCGGTGATGATGATGCCGGCGGCGTGCTTGCCGGTGTTGCGCACCATGCCCTCGAGGACGAGGGCCTGCTCAAAGATCTTCTTCGCAACGGGGTTCTTCGTCACTTCGTCGCGGAGTTCGGCGGACTTCTCCCGCGACTTCTCGAGCGTGATGTTGAGCTCGTCGGGGATCATCTTTGCCAGCCGGTCGGCGTCGGCGTAGGGCAGGTTATGGACGCGCGAGAT
>OMJT01000051.1 GCA_900299415.1 Opitutales bacterium | reverse complement strand
GGAGATCCAGCGCCTGATCGGGCGCTCGCTCCGCGCCGTGCTCGACCTCCAGAAGCTCGGCGAGAACCCCCTCTGGATCGACTGTGACGTCCTCCAGGCCGACGGCGGCACCCGCACCGCCTCGATCACCGGCGCCTACCTCGCCGCGCGGCTCGCCGTCCAAAAGCTCATCGACGCGAAGAAAATCACCGAGAACCCGCTGGTCGACTCCGTGGCTGCCGTCTCCGCCGGCGTCTTCGAGGGCCGCGAGCTGCTCGACCTCGACTACGTGGAGGACAAGGACGCCGAGGTGGACTTCAACATCGTCATGACCGGCCAGGGCAAATTCGTCGAAGTGCAGGGCTCCGGCGAAGAGTCGACGTTCTTACAGGCCCAGCTCGACGGTATCCTTGGCCTTGCCCAGAAGGGCCTGAAGGAGCTCTCCGCCATGCAGGCGGCATTCCTCACAAAACAGCTGCTGAAGCTGTGATCCGTGGTTAACGCCCCCGCTGATTCCTGACCATGCAGCCGCAGGTATTTTCCTGGACCTGGGACCTGCGGGCACCGCCCGCTGCGCTGTGGCCACTGGTGTCCAATACCGACCGCTTCAACCGCGACTGCGGTTATACGTCGGTCACCGTCATCCCGCCGATGGTGCGCGAGGGCTCGGCTCCGCCCATCCCCACGCAGCCGTCGCGCCGCCTGCGCGCCATCAAGGCCGGGGTGGTAATCGAGTGGGACGAGTTTGCCTTTGAGTGGCACGAGCCACGCCGCTTCGCCTTTGAACGCAACTACCACCGCGGACCGCTCGCGCGGATGCCCATGAGCTGCGATCTCGTGGAACTACCGGGCGGAGGGACACGGTTGACCTATGCGATGACGCTCACGCCGCGCAACCTAATCGGGCGGCTCTCGCTCCCGTTGGTGATCGGCCGACAGGTGCGAGCCATTACCGAGCGGGTCTTTCGGCGCTACGATGACTTCGCCCTGGCCGGCCAGCGACTGTCCCAGCTCAACCGGGCCTCGCCGCTTGCCGCGGGCGGCGCCGGCCGGCTCGAATCGATCGGCCGGGCTCTCGTGCAGCAAGCTGGCCAAGCCGGGGACCTGGTCGCGCGCTTGCAATCGTTCGTCCCCTCGGCCGACGCCCTGGCGGCCGCCCGCATGCGTCCCTACGAGTTGGCCGACGCCTGGGGCGCGGAACGCGCCGCGACCCTGCGCCTGTTTCTCCACGCCACGCGGGCCGGATTGCTCGACTTCAGCTGGGATCTGCTCTGCACGCACTGCCGCGGGGCAAAATCGCCCCAGTCGACCCTTGGCACCGTGCAGGCGGCGGGGCACTGCGATTCCTGCAACGCTGACTTTACGGCCAACTTCGACCAGTCGATGGAGTTGAGCTTCAGCCCCAACGCGGCGGTCCGGCCGGTGACGCGGGTCGACTACTGCGTCGGCGGCCCCCAGCTGCCCCCCCACATCGTCGTGCAACAGAAGCTCAAGGCCGCCGAGCGCCGCGGTGTGCCGCTCCGCCTTGCCCCGGGCCGCTACCGGGTGCGAGCCGCGGGGATCAAGTTCCAACACGCCTTCCGCGCCGATCCCGCCGCCTCAGACGCGCTAGTGATCGACCTCGGCACCTCGCCGCTTGGCGAGCCGGCCGTGGCGCCGGGCGGCACCCTCACGCTCGCCAATTCCACCGGGGCCGGGCACCTGGCGGTGGTCGAGCGGGTGGCGTGGAGCGACCAGTGCGTTACGGCCGCCGAGGTAACCTCCCTCCAGCTCTTCCGCGACTTGTTCTCGCGGGAAGTGCTGCGGGCCGGCGAGCAGATCAGCGTCGGGCACATGACGATAGTTTTCACCGACCTGAAAAACTCGACCCAGCTCTACCGCGAGATCGGCGACGCCCCGGCCTTCGGGCGGGTGCTGACGCATTTCGAAATCCTCAAGGCGGCGGTGGCAGCCGAGGGCGGATGTCTCGTCAAGACCATGGGCGATGCCGTTTTGGCCGCGTTTCCCCGTCCCCTGCCGGCGCTGCGGGCCGTGCTCGCGGCCCAGGAATGCCTCGCTGCTCCACGATCCCGTCCGTTACCCGAGGGCGTGAACGTGCCGCCGTCGTCTCTCCAGCCCCTGGCGCTCAAGGCCGGCCTCAGCACCGGTCCCTGCCTCGCCATCAATCAGAACGACCGGCTCGATTATTTTGGGTCGACGGTGAACATCGGCGCGCGCCTCTGTGGCCTGTGCTCTGGCTCCGACGTCGTGCTGTCGGAGTCCACCCGGACCGACGCGGAGGTAGCCGCCTGGCTCGCCCGGGCCGGTACCGGCATCGACGTCCTGCCCGAACGCGCAACCCTGAAGGGCTTCGGCAACGAGACCTTTAACGTCTGCCGCCTGCGCTTGCACCTCGGCTTCTCGAAGCCGCCCTTTGTCTGAAACAACTCAGGCCTGGGGCTTCAGCTTCTCCACACTGAAGGCCCCTTCCTCTGCGGCATGGACGAAACCCTCGGTTACGGATTTCAATTCCTCCCAGCGGGCGCGGATCCGCTTGGCCTCGTCCTTGGTGATGACACTGTCAGCCGAGGATTGGGCAATCGTTGCGAGCATGTCCGCAAACTCCTGCACGATGTCGTTGGTGAGCGGAATCAACGGCCGATTCGGCGGCAGGGTCTTGGGGTTGCGGATGAAGAAGCCGCCCGCCTCCTCGCAGATCCACTGTGGGATGTGCGGATCGCGCGTGGAACGCACGAGGTCGCGAATGCGGTCGAGCGGGCTCCCGCTGGTGCCACCCTCCTTCATCGGCTCCTCGGTCCATTTGTAGATCAGGGAAAGCGAAAGGCCCAGGTCGGCGGCAATCTGCTTGGCGCTCGTCCGCTTGAGCACGTCCTTCATCAGCTCGTGGGGTTCCATGCCCCGGCACGCTGGGAGACGCCGGGCCCGTTAGCAACCCCGCGGGCGGAAGGTCGTCAGATAACAATCGGGTCATATGCCGGTCCTTGCCGCCGGTGGGGAATGACCCTCCATTCGCCCCAATGACGGTGACCGCGACGCTGAACGCCCGGGCCCGCGGCTCGATGTGGATCGACGCGGGGATCCTGCTTTGCGTCGCGGGGCTTGGATTCAGCGCGATCGAGGTGGCGGCGGAATGGGAGCAGCCCCTGCGGGCGGCCGTGGCGATCGACCTCTCGCCGGCGGCGCTGCCGCGGTACGCACTTTACTCGCTCGCGCGCGGCTGGATCGCCTATGCCTGCTCCCTTGCTTTCACCCTGCTCGTGGCCTCCTGGGCGTTCTACGACCTGCGGGCCCGGCGCTTCCTCCTCCCGGCGCTCGACGTGCTGCAGAGCGTGCCGGTGCTGGGCTTCCTGCCCGGGCTGGTGCTGGCGCTCGTCGGGCTTTTTCCCGGCAGCAACGCCGGGCTCGAGATCGCCTGCGTGCTGATGATCTTCACCGGGCAGGTCTGGAACATGACCTTCAGCTACTACGACTCGCTGCGGGGAGTCCCCCCGGACTTCCGCCTGCTCGGCCGGCTCTATGGGTTCCGCTGGTACCACCTATTTCTCCGGATCGAGCTCCCCTCGGGGGCGCAGGGGCTGCTCTACAACAGCATGGTCTCGATGGCCGGCGGGTGGTTCTTCCTCAGCATCACCGAGGCGTTCCGGCTCGGCGACCAGGATTTCCGCGTGCCCGGCCTCGGCTCGTACATGAGCGTGGCGATCGAGCGAGGCGACGCCCGGGCCCAGGTGTTCGGGCTGCTGGCGATGGGCCTGGTGATCGTCGCCGTCGACCGCCTCGTCTGGGGCCCGCTCGTGCTGTGGTCGCGGCGGTTCAAGCTCGACGACTTCGGCGCGGCGGCCGAGGAGTCGCAGGTGCAGCGCTGGCTCGCGCGCTCCCGGGCGATGCAGGCCGCCGGCGCTTGGTGCGGCAGGCAGTACCGCCGCTTCATCCCGCCGCCGGTGCCCGCGGCCCTGCGAATCGGCGCGGCCGGAGCCGACGACCCGCCGGCCCGCGGCGGCGGGCGCTGGGCCTACCGGGGATTCCTTGCCGCGGCGGTCGCCGGTCTGGGCTGGGGACTGGCGCGCTTCGCCCTGCTGCTGTTCCGCGTGGACCTCGTAGGCTGGGGAGAAATCCTCGCCGCGGCCGGCTGGAGTTTCCTGCGGGTGCTGGCCGCCGTGGCGCTGGGGACGGCGTGGACGGTGCCCGTGGGGGTCTGGATCGGCTTCAACCCGCGCCTGGCCCACCGCCTCCAGCCCCTCATCCAGTTCGCGGCGTCTTTTCCGGCGCCGATGGTTTATCCGTGGATCCTGCTGCTGGTGCTCAGGGTCGGTGGCAGCCTCGAGTGGGGTGCCGTGCCGTTGATCCTGCTCGGGACGCAATGGTACATCCTCTTCAACGTCGCCGCGGCCGCCGCGGCGGTTCCGGCCGACATCCTCAGCGCCGCCGCACTCCTGCGGCTCGGCGGCTGGGCGCGCTGGCGGAAGTTCATCCTGCCGTCGGTCTTTCCCGGACTCGTGACGGGCTGGATCACCGCGGCGGGCGGCGCGTGGAACGCCACCATCGTCTCCGAGTTCGTCCACGCCGGCGGACAGGTCTACCAGGCCACGGGCCTCGGGGCGCTGATCAGCCGAGCGACGGATGTGGGCAACTTTCCCCGTCTGGCCGCCGCGGTGCTCGTGATGGCGCTCGTCGTCGCGGGCATCAACCGTTTCGTCTGGCGGCCGCTGCAGGCGTTCGCCAATGACCGCTGTCGCTTCGGCAACTGAACCATGGCCACCCCCGAGACCCTTCTCGAGTTGTGCGCCGTCTCCCACGAGTACGGGAACGGCGGGACGGAGCGTGAACGCGTGCTCCAGGATGTCACCCTGTGCATCGCCGAGCACGACGTCGTGGCCCTGCTCGGACCGTCCGGCTGCGGGAAGTCCACCCTCGTGCGGATCATGGCCGGGCTTATCGCTCCGACGGGCGGCGAAGTGCGCTACCGCGGCCAGAAGCTCGCGGGCGTGTCGCCCGGCGTCGCAATGGTCTTCCAGAACTTCGCGCTCTTTCCCTGGCTGACCGTGCGCGAGAACATCCTGCTGCCGGTCGGTTCGCTGCCCGAGGCGGAGCAAAAGGCCCGCCTCGACGCCCTCCTGGCGACGGTGAACCTCGGCGCCTACGAGCATTCCTTCCCCCGCGAGCTCTCGGGCGGCATGAAGCAGCGCGTCGGCATCGCTCGCGCCCTGATTGCCTCGCCCGAGGTGCTGTGCATGGACGAACCCTTCAGCGCGCTCGATGTCCTGACCGCGGAGACCCTCCGCAACGAGATCGGGCGCCTCCTCGCCGACCCGCACCACCCACTGCGCACCATGGTGCTCGTGACGCACAACATCGAGGAGGCGGTCTACTTCGCGACCCGCGTCGTCGTGCTGGCGGCCCACCCGGGTCGCGTCGAGGTGGTCGTGCCGGTCGACCTGCCCTACCCGCGCAACCCCGACAGCCCGGCCTTCCAAGCGATCGTGGCAAACCTCCACGCGATCCTCACGCGCACCGCGCTGCCCGACACGACGGCCGACGCGGGCAAAGTCGTTACCCAGAAGGACGGCGCCCGCCGCCGCATCGCCCCGGTCTCGCTGCCGCCGGTCAATCCCGGTGAAGTCCTCGGCCTGCTCTCGCACCTCGAAGACGGGGAGCGGGATGTCTTCGAGCTGGCGGAACGCTTCGGCAAGGAGTTCGCCGCGGTGGTCCGCGTCGTGAAGGCCGGCGAGCTGCTCGGCCTGCTCGAGACCCCGGGCCAGGACGTGCGCCTCACCGCGCTGGGCCGCGAGCTCCTGGCGGGCTCGACCGACCGCCAGCGGGAGATTATCCGCGAGCAGCTGAAGCGCCTGAAAATCTTCGAGCTGCTGCTCCGCCTGATCGGTGTGCAGCCGGACAAACAGCTGCCCGAGGAAGACCTCCTCCGGGAGCTCCAGGCCCTGCTGCCCCACGAGAAGCCCCGCCCGCAGTTCCGCACCCTACTGAACTGGGGCCGCTACGCCGAACTCATCAGCTACCATCAGCGCAAGCGGCTGATCACCGCCTATACCCGGAAAAGCCCCCGACCAGGTGCATCGCCTTCGGGGTGATGTTTCCGCGGAAGGACGGGAAGGATAAGCAGCCGGAATAGTACCGCTGCGTGCGTTGCCAAAATCGTGCTGGCGGGCAGAAGCGCGCTTTTTGGCGTGCCATCGCCGGGCAGTTCGTGGCTCACTCCGTCCCCTCCATGAACATTCACGAGTACCAGGCCAAGGCCCTCTTCGAACAGTATGGCGTGCCCGTCCCCAAGGGCGCCGCGGCCACCACCCCCGAGGAAGTCGTCAACGCGCTGGCCCAGCTGCCCGAGGGCCCGACCATGGTGAAGTCCCAGATCCACGCCGGCGGGCGCGGCAAGGGCACGTTCACCAACGGCTTCAAGGGCGGCGTGAAGTTCTGCAAGACCAAGCACGACGCCAAGGAGATGTCCGCGAAAATGCTCGGGAACACGCTGGTCACCGTCCAGACCGGACCGGCCGGACGCAAGGTCCAGACCGTGTACTTCACCGTCGCGAGCGACATCAAGAAGGAGTACTACCTCGCCATCCTCCTCGACCGCGTTTCCTCGCGCCCGGTCATCGTCGCCTCCACCGAGGGCGGCGTGGAGATCGAGAAGGTCGCCCACGACACCCCGGAGAAGATCCACAAGGTCGTGATCGACCCGGCCTACGGCCTCGCCGACTTCCAGGTGCGCGAGCTGATTTTCAAGCTCGGCTTCGCCGGTGCCGAGGCGAAGAACGCCGCCAAGCTCATCCGCGCTCTCTACACCTGCTTCTGGGAAACCGACGCCGCCATGGTCGAGGTCAACCCCCTCATCACCACCCCGACCGGCGAGGTCCTGGCGCTCGACGCCAAGGTCTCGTTCGACGACAACGCCCTCTTCCGCCATCCCGAGATCGTGGTCCTCCGCGACCTCAACGAGGAGGACCCGAAGGAGATCGAGGCCTCCAAGTTCGCGCTCAACTACATCGCGCTCGACGGCAATATTGCCTGCCTTGTGAACGGCGCTGGCCTCGCCATGAGCACGATGGACATCATCCAGCACTACGGCGGCACCCCGGCCAACTTCCTCGACGTGGGCGGAGGCGCCTCCAAGGACCAGGTCGTGGCCGCGTTTAAGATCATCCTCGGCGACAAGAACGTGAAGGGGATCATGGTAAACATCTTTGGCGGCATCATGGACTGCAACGTGATCGCCACGGGCATTGTCGAGGCCGCCAAGGAAACCGGCCTCACTCTGCCCCTCGTCGTCCGCCTCGAGGGCAACAACGTCGCCGCCGGCAAGGCCACCCTCGCCGCCTCCGGCCTCAAGCTCGTCTCCGGCGACTCGATGGCCGACGCCGCGCAGAAGATCGTGAAGCTCGTCGCCTGAGGCGGAGCAATAGACGCAAAGAAGCAAAGAATCCGCCAAGCTTCGCAAAGCGCCCAGCCTCCCACGCCATCCTTTGCGTCTTCGCGGTAAACTCCGAAAATCCCCATCCCATGCCCGTCCAGATCAAGGAAGTCGCCTTCGTTCAGTTCTCCGTCACCGACCTGCCCAAAGCCCGGGCGTTTTATGAGCAGGCCATCGGCCTGAAGCCGACCCTCACCTATGAGGCCGAGCCGGGTAGCGCTTGGATCGAGTACGATATCGGCGCGACCACCCTCGCCATCTCGAACATGTTTCCCCCGTCCGGCAAAGGTGGGGCGTGCCTGACCTTCGAGGTGCCCGATGTCGACGCGGCGCTCGCGGCCCTAAAACCTTTCGGTGTAACGACGACCTTCGGGCCGATGGACACGCCCGGCTGCCGGCTCGCCGGGATCGCCGATCCCGACGGCAACCAGCTCGCCCTCCACAAACGCAAGGCCTGAACGCCGGCATCGTCCAGCCTACCCTCTTCAAACTTCGCGAGCCTTCGCATTCCCTCGCGTCTTCGCGCTTATCCTCCTTCCTCCATGTCGATTCTCATCACACCCGAAACGAAGATCCTGATCCAGGGCATCACCGGCGAATTCGGCGCCCGGCACACCAAGCTCTCGCTCGACTACGGCACCAAGGTCGTGGCCGGAGTCACTCCCGGCAAGGGCGGCCAGTTCTTCGAGCACGGCGCCCACCGCGTGCCGATCTTCAACTCGGTGGCCGACGCCGCCAAGGCGACCGGCGCCACGGTCTCGGCCATCTTCGTGCCGCCGCCGTTCGCGGGCGACGCCATCCTCGAGTGCGTGGACGCAAATCTCGACCTCGCCGTCGCCATCCCCGAGGGCATCCCGGTGCGCGACATGATCCGCGTGAAGCGCGCCATGTCCGGCCGCCGCACCCGCCTGATCGGTCCCAACTGCCCCGGGGTGGTAACGCCCGGCACGGGTGACAAATCGCACGGCGGCTGCCGCATCGGTATTGCGCCCGGCTACATTCACAAGAAG